>CANFWV010000119.1 GCA_947450695.1 Comamonadaceae bacterium | reverse complement strand
GTGGGACTGATGCCGCAGCATGTGCAAGTGCTTGCCCGAACCCGGGACTGGTTGCGTTACGAGGTACCCGACCGGTTTATCCGCCGTGATGCGCGCGGACATTACAAAGGCCAGAAGCAAATCTGGTTTTTGCTGCAGTTGGTTGGTCACGACTGGGACCTTAACTTGCGTGCGACCGACCACCCAGAATTCGATGCTTGGCGCTGGAACGATTACTGGGTGCCACTAGAGGCCGTAGTCGAATTCAAGCGTGGCGTTTATGAAATGGCGTTGACCGAGTTGTCACGCTATGTGCCGCGTTTTGATTTCCGTGAGGATACTCGCGTGGATCATCGCAACCGTTATTTGCGCGGCGGTATTCGCCAGCGTGAAGCCGGTCAAGTGCAGGGTGCTGACGGTTTTTCCCACTACACCGCACAAGGTGGCTCATCATCTTTGGAACTACCGCCAGGTGCGAGTTTTGATCCGGATCCCCAAACCAACCTGAGGCCTGCAGCCGCTTCGGGTGAGCGCGAGGCTTAACTTCTTTAGTGCTTCAGTTGGTTAGCGATTCAGAACCAGATTGGTCCGGTGGACCATTTCTGGCTCACCGGTGTAGCCCAGCAAACGCTCAAATTCAGCCGATGATTTGCGGCAAATAAGGCGAGCTTCGGCACTTGAGTAATTCGACAAGCCACGTGCAATCTCAAGTCCGTCCGCGTCCCGCACGGCGATCACATCTCCGCGTGAGAATTCGCCTTGAACCGCTGTCATTCCAATGGGCAGTAAGCTCTTGTCCTCATCGCGTACTTTGATGACGGCACCCGCATCGATCAGCACCGAGCCGCGCATTTGTAAGTGATCTGCCATCCACTGTTTGCGTGCATGGTTCTTGGGGGTCTGCGCTACTAGGAGCGTGCCGATGGTCTCGCCGCGCGTCAGGCGAAGCAGTGCATCGGGCTCACGGCCCCAGGCTATCACGGTGGAGGCGCCAGAACCGGCGGCCCGTTTAGCCGCCAAAATCTTGGTCAACATGCCGCCTTTGCCAATACTGGAACCGGCACCGCCGGCCATGGCTTCAAGGGCCGGGTCACCGGCTTGCGCTTCATGCACGAGCGTTGCGTTGGCGTCTTTGCGCGGGTCAGCTGTGAAGAGACCTTTTTGATCTGTCAGGATGATCAAGACGTCGGCCTCCACCAGATTGGCCACCAGCGCGCCCAAGGTGTCGTTGTCGCCAAACTTGATCTCGTCGTTGACGACGGTGTCGTTTTCGTTGATGACCGGTACTACGCCTAACTGAAGCAAGGTGAGCAGGGTCGAGCGGGCGTTCAAATAACGCTCGCGGTCGGCGAGGTCGGCATGCGTTAGCAGCACTTGGGCGCTGCCAATGCCGTTTTCACGCAGCTTGCTTTCGTAGACTTGCACCAAGCCCATCTGACCCACTGCGGCAGCTGCCTGTAATTCATGGATGGCTTTGGGGCGGGTCGTCCAGCCAAGGCGTTTCATGCCTTCTGCAATGGCGCCGCTGCTGACCATGATGACTTCATGGCCGTCTTGTACCAGCAGTGCGAGCTGCTTGCACCATAAGCCAATGGCTTCGGCATCAAGGCCCCGGCCCTCGTCGGTGACTAGGCTCGAGCCCACTTTCACCACGATGCGTTTGGCGTTTAGCAAGACGGGTGACAAAGCGGCTGCAGACATGTGCGGGACTCTTCAGTGATCAGCAGGAGGTTGGTCCAAGGGGAAGCGTGGATCGATGTCTTCCGCTGGTTGCTCGCTCTTTTGCACGGCTTTGACGTGCTGATAAATGGCCTTGACCAAATGCTCACAGCCTTCGCGTGTCAGTGCTGAGATTTCGAACACAGGACCTTTGAACTTGAAGCGCTTGACAAAGTCTTTGACTAGCGCCGCGCGCTTGTCCGGCTCAACCATGTCAAGCTTGTTCAGGACCAGCCAGCGTGGCTTATTGAACAGCTCTTCGTCGTACTTTTTCAGCTCGCCGACGATCGCCTTGGCTTGCTTCACCGGATCGACGCTGTCATCAAACGGAGCCATGTCCACGATATGCAGCAGCAAGCGCGTGCGTTGCAAGTGGCGTAAAAAGAGGTGCCCAAGTCCCGCGCCTTCGGAGGCACCTTCGATCAAACCGGGCAAGTCGGCGACCACAAAGCTTTGCTCAGGGCCAACACGTACTACGCCCAAATTTGGGTGCAGCGTGGTGAATGGATAGTCCGCAATGCGGGGCCGTGCGTTAGAGACGGCCGTGATGAAAGTTGATTTACCGGCGTTGGGCATGCCAAGCAAGCCAACATCTGCCAGCACTTTCAGTTCCAGCTTCAGGCTTTTGTGCTCACCCGGCCAGCCGGGCGTCTTGGTACGCGGCGCGCGGTTGGTCGAGCTTTTGAAGCGCAAGTTACCGAAACCTCCGTCGCCGCCTTTGGCGATCAGGACTTCTTCGCCTGGCACCAGCAACTCGAACAGGACGTCGCCAGTTTCGGCGTCCGTCATGATCGTGCCGACTGGCATTTTCAAGACAATGTCGTCGCCCTTGGCGCCGAACATGTCCGAACCCTTGCCGTGTTCGCCGCCGTGCGCGTTATGACGCCTTGAAAATCTGAAATCGACCAGGGTGTTTAGATTCGAGTCGGCAACCGCATAGATGTGGCCACCGCGGCCGCCATCACCACCGTTCGGACCACCGAATTCCTTGTACTTCTCGTGTCTAAATGAGACGCAGCCGTTGCCCCCATCGCCAGCTGCGATGTCTATATATGCTTCGTCAACAAATTTCATGATGAATGTCCCGATCTACCAGATGGTGCCGAGTTCTGTCCTAAGTTTACAAAATCAAGGGATGACTTAAGCTGCCACAATAGCCAGAAATACAGCCCAGAAACAAAAAAGCCCCGGCTGGCGGGGCTTCGATGCCATCGAAGTGATCAGTTTAAGCTGGTGTCACGTTGACAGTGTGCTTGTTCAAAGCGCCCTTGACTGCAAAGGAAACCTTGCCACCAACCAGCGCAAAGAGAGTGTGGTCTTTGCCGATACCGACATTGACGCCCGGGTGGAACTTAGTGCCACGCTGACGAACAATGATGCTGCCTGCATTGATCACTTCTCCGCCGAACTTCTTGACACCCAGCATCTTGGGCTGTGAATCACGCCCATTTCGCGTAGAGCCGCCGCCTTTTTTCTGTGCCATTTTCCGTTACTCCTGGTACTGACTGGTTTAACCGGCGATGACGCCGATTTGCAGTTCAGTAAAATTCTGCCGATGACCTTGGCGCTTTTGGTAGTGCTTACGACGGCGCATCTTGAATATGCGAACTTTGTCGTGCCGACCGTGGGCTAGGACTGTGACTGTAACTGTTGCACCGGACACCAAGGGCGTACCAACTTTGATATCACTGCCGGTGCCGACAGCCAATACCTGATCGATAACAATCTCTTGGCCTACGTCCGCAGCAATCTGTTCTACTTTAATTTTTTCACCAGTAGCAACTTTGTATTGTTTGCCACCGGTTTTTATGACCGCGTACATGTAAGACCTCGTCTATTGAGTTC
>CANFWV010000118.1 GCA_947450695.1 Comamonadaceae bacterium | reverse complement strand
CGTTTCGCCGCATCCAACATCACCTGAAGCGACGCCAATTCTGAAGCGCTCACCGCGGCAGGTTGCAGTGGCAGCGGGTCTAACGCAGGGCATGCGCTTAACGCATACAAAACATCTTCGGGAAGCGCAATCACCACCGGCCCCGGACGACCCGACATCGTCACTTGAAAAGCCTGCTGCATGACCTCCGGCAGACGCTCAATCTGGTTGACTTGGGTCGTCCACTTCGCGATGGGCGCGAACATGCGGGCGATGTCGATTTCTTGCCAAGCGTCACGCCCCATGAAGGCGGAGTTGACCTGCCCGACCAGCAAGATCATCGGCGTTGAGTCTTGCGAAGCCGTGTGCACACCGATGCTGGCTTGCGTCGCCCCCGGTCCCCGCGTGACCAAGCAGATGCCGGGCTTGCCCGTCAACTTGCCATAGGCTTCGGCCATATGGGCGGCGGCGGCCTCATGGCGACAAACGATCAACCGGATGGCATCACGCGCGTCATGCAAGGCGTCGAGAGCCGGCAAAAAGCTCTCACCGGGTACAGAAAAAGCCATGTCCACACCGTGGCTCAACAGAGCTTCGATCAAAATTTGACCGCCATTTCGCGGTCGTTGAGTCACTGGCAGGGTCATGTTCAATCCGCAGTGGCGCCAGAGGTTTCAACGACCTTTTTCCATAGGCTGCGTTCACGCAAGATGGCCGCCTTCATATCGTCCGGTGAACCCGGTAAGGCTTCAAAACTGACCTCACGCAGCTTGGCGGCAAAGTCCGGACTTTTGAGAATGACGTTGATCTCACGGTTCATGCGCAAGACGACCTCGGGCGACACCTTGGCCTGCGCCACGAGACCAAACCAAGCACTGGTGGTCATGCGGGGAAAGCCGCTTTCCGCCACCGTCGGGGTGTCCGGCAACTGGAACCATCGCTTACTGGACGTGACTGCCAAGGGGCGCAACTTGCCCGCGCGGATTTGCGGTAACAACTGCGGCAAATTGTCGGTGGTGAACTGCACATCCCCGCCTAATAACGCGCCCATGGCGGGACCATTGCCTCGGTAGGGAATATGCGTCAGCTCAATGCCAACGGTGGATTTAAAGAGTTCGTTGAGCAAATGACCCGCGCTACCAATGCTGGAGCTGGCGTAAGACAAGGGGACCGCACTGGCCTTGCCATAGTTGGCCAGTTCTTTGAGAGAGTACACGGGCAAGCTGGGTGAGACCACCACCACGTTGGGTGCCTGGCCCATCAAACCAATGGGGGTCAAGTCAGCATCCGGGTCGTAGCCCAACTTTTTATAAAGGTACTGATTGATCGCCATCATGGGCAATGAGGCGACCAAAAAATAGTGGTCATCGAGCGCCGTTTTGGCAAAAAAACTGGCCCCGACGCCGCCGCTTGCACCGCCCCGGTTTTCAATGATGACAGCTTGCCCGAGATTTTCAGACAGCTTTTGTCCAAGCAAGCGAGTCAAGATATCGGTCGAGCCGCCGGCCGGGTAAGGGACCAACAACCTGATCGGTCGATTGGGCCAATTTGCCTGAGCCAAGACCGAGCCCTGAACCAGTAGCGCGATAACCAATAAAAGCCATTTTTTCATGCGGGTGTCTTCCAAATACCCTGTCCCAGGGTTGCATTTTTATAATCAAAAACCCACCGATGTTATCGGCGTTAGCGCCCCATCAGCGGCAAATCGATCAGCACCCGATCCGCCCGCGCATGACGCACCTCAGAGACCGCGTTGTAACCCATCATGCCAAGGCCGCGATGCACCTCGGCCTTGAGCAAGTTGATGGCATGCTCAACGCCGGCTTGCCCCGCCACCGAGCTGGCGAAATTGAACGGCCGACCGACGAAGACAAAGTCCGCCCCCAACGCCAGTGCTTTCAGCACATCATCACCACGGCGAAAGCCGCTGTCGATCATCACCGGAATAAGCTTTCCAGTGCTGGACAGTGCTTCCAGAATGCCGGGTAAAACACGCAAGGGTGAAGGGCCAGCATCGAGTTGTCGCCCGCCATGGTTAGAGACGATGATGCCGTCAGCACCGAGGTCTCGTGCACGGCAGCCATCGTCTGCGTGCAGCAAGCCTTTGACGATCAGGCGCCCCTGCCAGTGACGGCGAATCAGAGCAAAACGATCCCAGTCCATGTGGTCTTTGCTGCCATGGTCTCGAGCCGCGTTTTGGGAAATGATGGGTGCACCGCGCACGGCGAATGAATTTTCGAAATGCGGCATGCCGTGTTGCAGCAGTGTTCGAAGAAAGGTGCCCAAAAGCCAGCGCGGTCGACTAATGCCGTCCCACGCCAGCCGTAAGCTTGGGCGCAACGGCGTTGAAAATCCAGCGCGCGTCTGGTTTTCACGACTGGCACCCAAGAAGGTGTCTACCGTCAACACCAGCGTCTGATAGCCCGCCGCCTTGATGCGCTCCAGCAACGGCAGTGTGCGCTCCACATCACCGGGAACATAGGCCTGAAACCACGCGTCAGGATTGTCCTGAATGACCTCTTCCATGCGGATCATTGAGGTCCCACTGACCACCATTGGGATGCCGGCCTGCTTCGCGGCACGCGTCAACGCTAAGTCGCCCCGGTAGCTTGACAGTGCGCTCAGACCCATGGGCGCAATACCAAAAGGCGCCGCCCATTCTTGGCCAAACAGGCTGGTCTTGATCGACCGCTTGGACACGTCGCGCAGCATCCGGCTAACAAGTCCGTAGTCCTGAAAAACGCGACGGTTGTCGCGCAGGGTCAATTGATCTTCTGTTCCGCCAGCCACGTAGGCGTAAACCGGCCGGGGCAGTAAGTGCTTCGCCGCTCGCTCAAAGTCCTCGAGCGACAGCATGTGACGAAGTTGGCGCGAAGGCTTGCCGGTCATCACGTTGCGGTCACGCCAGAAGCCTTCACGATGCCCCGCCAGCGTTCCCATTCAGACTTGAGAAATTTTGCAAATTCTTCGGGCGTACCCTTGGTTTTCAGGTTGAGTCCCTCGCGCACAAAGATTTCCTGCAACTGCGGTATGGCCAGGACCTCGTTCACATCACGGCTGGTCTTGGCAACGATGTCGGCAGGCGTGCCCTTGGGCATGAAAATACCACTCCACGACGAGGTGCTGAAACCCGGAAACCCCTGCTCTGCAATGGTCGGCGTGTCTGGCAATGAGCTCGCCCGTTCCAGGCTACTCACAGCGATCGCACGCAGCGTGCCGGCCTTGATGTGCTGCATGAACGAAGGAATGGTGCCGAACATAAAGCCAACGCGCCCACCCAGTAAATCATTAGCGCCGATCATCCCTTTGTAAGGTACGTGTATCGCTTCAAAACCCGCTTGCTGCGCCAGCAAGAAGCCAGACAAATGGGCTGAGGTGCCCACGCCGTTGGAGGCATAAGACAGCTTCCCCTGCTGACTCTTGGCATGAGCAATCAGTTCTGGCAATGACCTTGCAGGAAGCGAAGGATGCACCACCAACACGTTAGGCGCCTCCGCCATATGAACCACCGGAACCAAGTCAGTGAGGGTGTTGAACTTTTGCGCATAAACATGCGGATTGATGGT
>CANFWV010000117.1 GCA_947450695.1 Comamonadaceae bacterium | reverse complement strand
GCATCCGAATTACATTTTTTTATACGGAGAGTGCTCATGGCACGCGTCTGTCAGGTTACGGGCAAAGGCCCGATGGTGGGAAACAACGTTTCTCACGCTAACAACAAAACCAAACGTCGGTTCTTGCCTAATCTGCAATACCGTCGTTTTTGGGTCGAGACCGAGAACCGCTGGGTGCGTTTGCGCGTCACCAGCGCAGGCTTGCGTCTCGTTGATAAGCTGGGTATTGACGCGGTCTTAGTTGACCTCCGTGCCCGCGGTGAAATCTAAGGAGAATCATCATGGCTAAAGGCGCACGCGAAAAAATCAAGCTGGAATCAACTGCCGGCACGGGTCATTTCTACACGACCACCAAAAACAAGAAAACCACACCTGACAAAATGCTGATCATGAAATTTGATCCTAAGGCACGCAAGCATGTGGAATACAAAGAAATCAAACTGAAGTAATTCAGTCTGTTTCTGGTGCTCAGGCACCCATAAATCAACCCGCCCTTCCCGGCGGGTTTTTTTATGGCTGAAGCGCAATGACGTCCTTCGTCTGAGTGCAGAGGTTTGGCTTGGAGCTGCGGTCTCATACTGGGGTACCAGAAATCGACCTCATCCCCAAGCCAAACCTCTGTCGCGCGACATTGATGAGGGGCGAGAAGAGAAGGCAAGAAAGACAGGCCACCGCCCTCCCCGCATTTCATCTACCTATGAGTCACCACGGACTCACCGCTGAAGGCTTGGCCCGGGGGTCGATTTCTGGTACCCCAGTATGAGAGCTCCGAGCCAAGCCTTCAACGGTGCGCAGCAAACAAGCAAACTATCCCCATACAAACGCACACAAAAAAGCCGCTCCAAGGAGCGGCTTTTAATGAACAAAGACAAACGTCGCGCGGCATCAAGCCCGAGCAGAACGCAGTTTGAGAGAGAACTCCTTCAAAGCCGCAATGCCGCTGTCTTCAGCCCGATGACACCAAGCCTGCAGATCTACAGCCAATTGCTCGCGGGACGTTGATGTACTCAGCCACATTTGGCGAAGCTCTTCACGCATAGTGACCATTTTGTCGAGCACTGGATGCTCAGCACGAACTTGAGCAAGTTGAGTCCGGGCTTCTGCCGGCACCTTGTCGGCATCTCGGTGCAACCAGCGGTTGGCCAGTTTGAGCGTCGAAACGTCAGCTTGACGAGCCTGCAATGTCTGTATTTCTGCTTTACCAGCACGGCGCAGCTCACGGGCAAAGCGCGCCATGACTTCGTAGCGATGAGCGATCAACGCTTCCAGCGTCTTTTCATCAGCAACAGGGCGGATACTGCCATGCTGGAGCTTAGGCGGAACCTTCTTGACACTGGCCAAGCCAATGCTCTTCAGGATGGTGATGTACATCCAGCCAATATCAAACTCGTAAGGTTTGATAGACAGCTTGGCCGACGTTGGGTAAGTGTGATGATTGTTATGCAACTCTTCACCGGCAATGACGATGCCCCACGGTGAAATGTTGGTGCTGGCGTCTGGCGCCTCAAAATTTCGATAACCCCAATAGTGCGCTGCGCCATTGATGATGCCGGCTGCCATGATCGGCGTCCAGGCCATTTGTAGAGCCCAAACAGCCAAACCACCAACACCAAACAGAGCCAAATCGATGATCATCATCAGGCCGACACCTTGCCACGAGAAGCGGGTGTACAAATTTCGCTCAATCCAATCATTTGGCGTACCGTGACCAAAACGGGCCATGGTTTCCAGATTCTTCGATTCAGCACGGTAAAGCTCAGCGCCCTGCGTCAGAACTTTCTTGATACCGTAAACGTGTGGGCTGTGTGGATCTTCAGCCTGCTCGCATTTGGCGTGGTGCTTGCGGTGAATCGCCGCCCACTCTTTAGTGACTTGACCTGTTGTCAGCCACAACCAGAAGCGGAAAAAATGCGATGCGATCGGGTGCAGGTCTAATGACCGATGAGCCTGATGACGATGCAAGAAAATAGTCACGCTGATCATCGTTATATGCGTCACTGCCAAGGCAAACAGAACAATCTGCCACCAAGCAATGTTCCAGAGGCCGTGAGCAAGCCAGTCAAGGCCGGCGTCAAATAAAGTCATTAGAAGTCCTTATAAACAGTTCGCAGCGGCCAGCCGTAGTTTGGCAAAGCGTTCCGAACACTCATCATTGTAGGCCGACACAGCAAAAGCAACAAGCCTTGCAGTGGATTATCTCAAGTTAGCTTAAAGCGTTAAAAATTGACTTCAAGCTGGCAACGTTCAATATCTGCTGTGATCTTCACACGTCAGCTGGGGTCGAATCTGCCTTTTGCCAGACCGCTGCGAAGAAACCGTCGGTCTGATGCTGATGCGGCCAGAGCCGCAAAAAAGCTCCCGAACATAATTTCGGCGCGTTCTCCACACCGGCTTGCGTTAGCACATCAGCCGCTTGGAGCAAATGAAACCCCGGGTTCGCTGCGCTGAAGGCCTCTGCAATGTTCTCGTTTTCTTCTTTCAGCAAGCTGCAAGTGGCATAAACCAAGCGACCACCGGGCTTCAGAAGCCGAGCCGCACTTTGCAAAATTGCCCTCTGCTTGGCCGACAACTCAGCAATCAGCTTCGGGCTTTGCCTCCACTTCAGATCTGGATTACGGCGCAAAGTTCCCAAACCAGAGCAAGGTGCGTCCACTAGAACACGGTCAATTTTGCCGGCCAGACGTTTGATCCGTTCATCGCGTTCATGTGCAATCGCCACGGGATGAACATTCGACAGGCCGCTGCGGGCCAGTCGAGGTTTGAGCGCATCGAGCCGATGGCCTGATGTATCGAAGGCGTAGAGCCTGCCGGTGCCGCGCATGCTGGCACCCAAGGCCAGGGTTTTGCCGCCCGCGCCAGCACAAAAATCAACGACCATTTCGCCGCGCTTGGCATCGAGCAGTACAGCCAGCAGCTGCGAGCCTTCGTCCTGCACTTCGATCGCGCCACGGGTGAAGGTGTCGAGCTTGCCGAGTTGAGCCTTGTCACGCACGCGCAAGCCCCACGGAGAAAACGGCGTGGCGGTGGTCACAACACCGGCCTTGGCCAGCTCTTTTTGAACGTCAGCGCGTTTGTCTTTGAGAGTGTTGACGCGCAAGTCGAGACCGGCTGGGGCGTTCAGGCTATCAACGAGTGGCCAAAACTCAGCGCCGAGTTGCTCGCGCAGCGAGTCCACCAGCCACTGCGGCAGGTTGTGGCGGTGCAACTCCATCAGGTCCGATGGTTTGACCTGGTCACAACGGGTCAACCAATCTTTTTCTTGGTCGTTTAAGGCACCCAGTAAAAAATCACGTTCGGCAGCAAAACCCAGAATCGCCAGACGACGCTCAATCGGGCCGCTACCAGACTGCGCCAAATTGGTGAACAAGGACTTCTTGCGCAGCACGGTGTAGATGGTTTCGGCCACGGTGGCGCGCTCTCTAGGGCCAAGGCGCTGCTCACGAAAATGGCGCGAGACCACCATGTCGGCGGGGTGATCAAATTTAAGAACCTGCTTGATAAGCTCGGAACAACTGTCTAATAAGGCGTTAGGGTGCATGCGGGTATTGTCCCACTGAGCTCATGTGT
>CANFWV010000116.1 GCA_947450695.1 Comamonadaceae bacterium | reverse complement strand
GCAAGTTGGTACCACTCCTTCCCATCCCGAACAGGACAGTGAAACGACTTAGCGCCGATGATAGTGCGGATTCCCGTGTGAAAGTAGGACATCGTCAGGCTCTTACAGCAAGAAATGCCCAGTTGATCTGATGATTGACTGGGCTTTTCCATTTCCGATTGATTCGTTTTCGAACGAAACATAGCGAAAACATTTACATTAGTCGAATGATCTCTGCCCGCAAGCTTTTAAAGGCTTCCTATTTGGCTGCAAAGAGGTTTTTTCATTTGCCGAGTGTTACCAGTGCCCGCACTTCAGCCTGTGCTCAAGTCATGGTTCCGATTTTTTCGCTCTGTTCTAGCCATACATCCCGGATTTCTCATCATTTACTCAATTTGGCTCCTTCAGATCGCTACCTTCGGTTTGGTTACGTTGCAAGCGACGAACAAATTGAACGCTATGTAGCTGGCATCAATTTTGATCGAGATGAGATTTTTGGTATTTACAATCGGCAGATTGAGCTCATCGCGATGGCGCACCTTGCCTTTGCTGTAGAGTCTGATTTCACAAGTTGTGCTGAGTTTGGTGTATCCGTATTACCTGCTGTTCGAGGTCTCGGTTTTGGTACTCGCCTTTTTAATCGCGCGGTCATGCATGCTAGGAACCAGGGGGTGCAAATGATGTTCATTCATGCATTGAGTGAAAATTCAACTATGCTCAACATTGCCCGTTCTGCGGGTGCAGTTGTTGAACGAGATGGATCGGAGAGTGATGCCTACTTGCGCATTCCACCTGCAGATTTGGACTCTCGATTGACTGAATTGGTTGAAGAACAAGTGGCCCGCACAGACTATCAGCTGAAGCTGCAGGCACATCAATTCTGGACTTTTCTGCACGCCTTGCAGGATGTAAGGCGCGGCATACGAGACGCACGCGATCGCACGGCGAGTTAAATTGCTTTTTCCTCGATTTCTAGAAATCTAAATATTTCGGATATCCTTACATCTTCACTACTACTGAACACCCGAGTGTCCGATGCCCCCCCCAGTCAACTGCTTAAAGCGGAAGACAAACGCGGTTTTTTACAAAAACTTGCTGAAATGCTTCACCCCGGTCCCGACTCCAAGGAGGAGTTGATTAAGACCTTGGTCGAAGCCCACACAAATGCTGTTATAGGACTGCAAAGCCGTGAAATGCTTGAGGGTGTGATCCGCATGTCCGACATGACGGCAGGAGATGTCATGGTCGCCGCACCAAGAATGGACATCATCAATATCAATGCGCCCTATGAGGAGTTGCTGCATATCATTATTGATACAGCTCATTCACGCTTTCCCGTGTACGAGGACGCCCGAGAAAACATCATTGGCATTTTATTAGCGAAAGATCTGCTCAAGTTGCAGCGTGCGCCTGAATTAAACATTCGCGCGTTACTTCGCTCCGTCGCATTTGTCCCTGAGAGCAAAGGGTTGAATGACTTATTGCGAGAGTTCCGGGGTAATCGCAATCATTTAGCGATTGTTATTGATGAGTTTGGCCGTGTCGCAGGGCTCGTTACGATTGAAGATGTTCTAGAGCAAATTGTTGGTGAAATCGAAGACGAATTTGATATCGCTGAAGACGCGGGTGATATTTTCGGTCTCGGTGACCACACTTACCGCGTCAGTGGTGACACGGCAATTGAGCGCGTTAACGAAGCTTTCGGTGTCAGTTTGCCCGATTCAGACTTCGAAACCATCGGCGGGTTGGTCGCTCACGAAATGGGTCATGTCCCCAAACGGGGCGAGAGCGTCGCTCTGTCTGGACTTCAGTTCATCGTGTTGCATACCAAGGGTGGCGCCGTACGTTGGTTCAAGGTTTCACCATCCAACCTGGCAATAAGGTCCTCTGGGGCGGCGGGCTAAAACAGCCAGTCCGAAGCGCCGGAGTGCATTCGAATACAACTTAATCTTGCCCAATATACGGAGTTATTGTGTGTAAGAAAAAAAAGCCAGCAACTCATAATGAAAATCTCAGAGCTGCTCCCGTTTGGAGATCGCAACTCACCGTCATGATTGCCGGCTACGCTCACGCATTGAGCATGGCTTGGCCATTCGAGGGGTTTCCCGGCTTAAATACTGGCCAGGCATGGGGAGGCCTTCAATTGGCGTCTTTGGTGCTGCTGGTTTTTCATCTGCAGCGACATATTCAGCCTGGTCAAGGTGCGCTACTTGGTTGGTCGTTTGCCACGTCTATGTTGTGCGGAACGTTCTGGTGGCTCTTCATTTCAATGCATCTCTACGGCGGCTTGGCGGCGCCACTCGCTTTGATGGCAGTTCTCGGTCTGGCCGCCGTTTTGGCGCTTTATTACGCTGCGGCTGCCGCACTATATGTCTGGTTGGCACCGAACTCGTCAGTTGGTCGAGCTTGCGTGTTCGCTTCACTGTGGCTTCTTGGAGAATTAGCACGCGTGAAGTTGTTCACTGGCTTTCCCTGGGGTGAGGGCGGCTATGCACACATTGATGGCTGGGCTGGATCTTTAGCAGGTTGGGTCGGTGTTCATGGGCTGACCTGGCTGGCGGCTTGGACGGCGGCCTTGTTTTCCGCTCTGTGCGTGGACGTACGCCTAGGCCGTTATGCGCTTAATCCAAACCCGGTCATGGCTGGCGTGGCACTGCTTTTGATCTCATTTGGTGTTTCGACTTTACCGCCAGCTGTATGGGCGACACCATCGGAGAAGCCCGCGCGGCCACCGTTGTCGGTCACCTTGTTACAAGGGAACATCCCGCAAGATTTGAAATTTCAGCCTGGCACTGGCGTGCTGGATGCGTTGCGGTTTTATGGGCCGCAACTAAAGCAGGCCCAAACCTCGCTGGTTGTGTCGCCTGAAACTGCGTTCCCCATGCTGCCCGAGCAGCTTCCAAGGGATTATTGGCAGGCGATTAAAAGCCGCTTTACGAATGGCGAGCAGGCTGCATTGATCGGCATTCCGCTTGGCTCGAGCCGTGACGGTTACAGCAACTCACTGTTAGGCCTGAAACCAGGAGCTTCAGACTACCGATACGACAAACATCATCTTGTCCCGTTTGGGGAATTTGTGCCACCATTTTTCCAATGGTTCATCCAAATGCTCGCAATTCCTTTGGGCGACTTTAACCGCGGCACCTTGGGGCAATCACCTTTTGAATGGCGCGGGGAACGGCTTGCTCCGAACATTTGCTATGAGGACTTATTTGGCGAAGAGCTCGGCGCCAACTTCAAAGACGCAGCAAATGCACCGACGATATTGGTGAATGTCAGCAATATCGCTTGGTTCGGCAACACGGTTGCGATTGACCAGCATTTGAATATCGCGCGTATGCGGTCGCTTGAGTTCGCAAGGCCCATGCTGCGCGCCACGAATACGGGTGCAACCGTGGTTATCGACGCACAAGGCCGTGTCACGCACGCGTTGGAGCGACACACCCGCGGCGCGCTGGTCGCCGAGGTGCAAGGTGTCGATGGCATGACTCTATACGCGCGTTGGGTGTCACGCTTCGGTCTGGCGCCTTGGTGGATCTTGGGAGGTGTCGTTGTCGGGCTTGCACTCCTTGCGCACATGCGCCGCCCCGCACAGCCTTTGGCCTGATGCCTGAGACACGGGCTTTTCACCTTCGGGCCGCGTAAAATACTCGCTTTGACGTGTCACTGCTTTCGGCGCCGCATGGCGCGCCTCGCTTAGCCTAAGAACAACGGTTTTATGCTCACTTTCCAGCAAATCATTCTCACGCTGCAGTCCTACTGGGCTGACAAAGGCTGCGCCCTGCTGCAGCCTTACGACATGGAAGTCGGT
>CANFWV010000115.1 GCA_947450695.1 Comamonadaceae bacterium | reverse complement strand
GCGGGGTGATCGAATTTAAGAACCTGCTTGATAAGCTCGGAACAACTGTCTAATAGGGCGTTTGGGTGCATGCGGGTATTGTCCCACTGAGCTCATGTGTCAGCATCCCCCCCACCGCAACAACTCACAAAAACACCATGTCAGACCCCTTGCCCACCCTGATCGAAACACCGAAAGGCCTTTACCGGCACTACAAAGGCTTGATGTATGAAGTCCTCGGCACAGTGCGCCACAGCGAGAGCTTGGAGCCCATGACCTTGTACCGGGCGCTTTATGGAGAACGCGGGATGTGGGTTCGGCCAGCCGCCATGTTCGAAGAATTGGTGGTGATTGATGGTTTACGCCAACCACGCTTTGCGCGCCAGCCAGACTGAGCGCCTTTGCAGTCGATAATCGTGGGTTATGTCCGACATCATCGAAATCGAAAAACAAGTCAAGCGCCGCCGTACGTTTGCCATTATTTCCCACCCTGACGCGGGTAAAACCACGCTAACTGAAAAGCTCTTGCTGTTTTCCGGCGCGATTCAAATCGCCGGATCAGTCAAGGCCCGCAAAGCCGCACGCCACGCCACCAGCGACTGGATGGAGATTGAAAAGCAACGCGGTATTTCCGTCGCCAGCTCGGTGATGCAAATGGAATACCGCGATTGCGTCATCAACCTGCTTGACACCCCTGGCCACCAAGACTTCTCAGAAGACACCTACCGCGTGCTGACCGCCGTAGATGCCGCGCTGATGGTGATCGACGCGGCCAACGGCGTTGAGCCGCAAACTCGCCGCCTACTGCAAGTCTGCCGTGCACGCGGCACGCCCATCCTGACCTTCGTCAACAAGATGGACCGCGAGGTGCAAGACCCGATGAGCGTGATGGACGAAATCGAGCGCGAACTCGGCATGGCGGTGGTGCCTTTCACGTGGCCGGTCGGTATGGGTAAGCTCTTTCATGGCGTTTACGACCGGCGTGAGAAGCGCATGCGCGTCTTCAGCCCTGGAGAAGACAAGGCCGGCGGAGACGACGAAATTTTGTCAGGACTGGACAACGCGGAAGCCAGCAAACGCTTTGGTGCCGAGTTCACACAGGCGCAGGACGAACTGGAACTGCTGAACGGTGCATCGCCAGAGTTCAGCAGTGCAGAATTCCTCAGCGGCAAGCAAACACCCATGTTTTTTGGCTCAGCCATCAACAACTTTGGTGTGCAAGAAGTGCTGGACGCACTGGTTGATCTGGCGCCAGCCCCAGCCCCCCGCGCTGCTATGCAGCGCATCGTCCAACCTGAAGAAAAGAAATTCTCTGGCGTGGTCTTCAAGATTCAAGCCAACATGGACCCGGCGCATCGCGACCGCATTGCTTTCTTGCGCGTGACCAGCGGCGAATTCACGCGCGGCATGCGCCTCAAAGTAGTCCGCAGTGGCAAAGAAATTCGACCCAACACCGTGGTCAGCTTCATGAGCCAGCGCCGAGAATTGCTCGACACCGCGTTTGCCGGCGACATCATCGGTATCCCCAACCATGGTGTGCTGCAACTCGGGGACACGCTGACCGAAGGCGAAACGCTGCTGTTCACCGGCTTGCCGTTTTTTGCACCGGAAATGTTTCGCGCTGTTGAAGTGGCCGACCCGCTGCGCAGCAAACAGCTGCGCGCCGGTCTCACGCAGTTGGGCGAAGAAGGGGCGATTCAGGTCTTCCGCCCGATTTCGGGTTCCCTGCTCTTGCTGGGTGCCGTGGGTCAACTGCAGTTTGAAGTGGTCGCCCACCGACTTGAGCACGAGTACGGCGTCAAAGCCCGCATCATGGCCAGCAACTTCAATTTGGCGCGCTGGGTCACCTGCGAAGACGCCAACGAATTGAAGAAATTCATGGACGCCAATGCACACCGCGTGGCATTAGATGCCGTTGATGCGCCCACGCTCTTGGTCGACCACAGCGCCACGCTGCGCGCTGTCGAGCAGCAATGGCCAAAGATCAAATTTCATGCCCTGCGTGAACATGCTGGGCTGGTGTTCCAAGCGAAGATGTGAGCTTAAGAGCGGCTAGCACCGGCCAAGTCACCTCGCCAAAATAGGCAGCGGCAACGCCGTCTTGTAGCGCACCTGCTTCAAGGCAAAGCTTGACCTGATTTTTTCAATGCCGGGGATCGGCGTCAGCTGCTCAAGAATGAAGCGCTCCAAGGCGCCGATGTCGGCCACTGCAATGCGGATCAGATAGTCGCTGTCGCCGGTCATCAGATAGCATTCCATCACTTCGTCGTGTTCGACGATGCGCCGCTCGAACTCGCCCAAAGCTTCTTTGCTTTGCGAGCGCAGGCTGATCGAAATGAACACGCTCAGACCCAGCCCGAGCGCCGCCGCGCTGGCAATCGCAACATAGCGGTCAATCACTCGGGCGTCTTCCAGCGCCTTCACACGCGCCAAGCAAGGCGACGGGCTCAGATGCACGCGCCGCGCCAACTCCACGTTAGACAGCGAACCGTCGCGCTGAAGCTCATCGAGTATTTTTAAATCCAGACTGTCTAGCTGCATATATCGCCAATATTATATTTTTCAGCATTTTATGCCGCACTAAAAGCCGAACTCCCTACATTCAAGCAGAAGCTTCTGCGCCGGATTGCGTAAAGTAGACAGGCCATGAACGATCTCACACACACCTCCTTCCTCGCCGCAATCGCAACCGCAACGACGGCGCAGACAGACCCCGATCCACAGGAAACTGCCGAATGGCGCGAAGCCTTCTCAGCCCTGGTCGCCACGCAAGGCCCGGAACGCGCTCGGCAGATGCTCGGCGAGCTGGCCCGGCAGGCGCGCGTGCAGCGCATCGGCTGGCAACCTGAACTGGCCACGCCCTACCTCAACACCATTGGCGTCGATGAGCAGCCCGTGTTTCCCGGTGATCTGGCGATGGAAGAACGCCTGGCCTCCCTCATGCGTTGGAACGCGCTGGCCATGGTGGTGCGCGCCAATCAGGTCGAAACCGGTGGTTCTGCAGAGCTTGGCGGCCACATCGCCAGCTATGCCAGCGCGGCCGATTTGTTTGAAACCGGCTTCAACCACTTCTTTCATGCCCGCGAAGGTGTGGGCGAAGGTCAACACCGGGGCGACTTGGTATTTTTTCAGCCGCACAGCGCGCCGGGTGTCTATGCCCGCGCTTACCTCGAAGGCCGGCTCGACGAACAAACCCTCGGCCGCTACCGGCAAGAAATCTCGGCGCCCGGCCAGGAGGGTCGCGGCTTGAGCAGCTATCCGCACCCGTATTTGATGCCGGATTTTTGGCAATTCCCAACCGGCTCGATGGGCATCGGCCCGATCAGCTCGATCTACCACGCGCGCTTCATGCGCTACCTGACACACCGCCGCTTGCTCAACTGCGAGGGCCGCAAGGTTTGGGGGGTTTTTGGCGACGGCGAGATGGACGAACCGGAATCCATGAGTGCGTTGACGCTGGCTGCACGCGAAGGCTTGGACAACATGGTCTGGGTCGTCAACTGCAACCTGCAGCGACTCGACGGCCCGGTGCGCGGCAACGGCCGGATCATTGACGAGCTTGAAAAGCTGTTCGCTGGCGCGGGCTGGAACGTCATCAAACTGGTCTGGGGCAGCGACTGGGACGGGCTGTTTGCCCGCGACGTCACGGGCGCTTTGGCCAAGGCTTTTTCAGAAACTGTCGACGGCCAGATGCAGACCTTTGCCGCCAAAGACGGGCGCTTCAACCGCGACACCTTTTTTGGCCAAAACCCCGAACTGGCACGTTTGGCCCAAGGCATGACCGACGAGCAGATTGACCGCCTCAAACGCGGCGGCCACGACCTCGTGAAAATTCATGCCGCCTACGCTGCCGCAGCCCAACACAAAGGCCAGCCAACGGTGATTTTGGCGCACACCAAAAAAGGCTACGGCATGGGTAGCGCCGGTCAGGGCAAGATGACCACGCACTCGCAAAAGAAGTTTGACGAAAACGAACTCATCG
>CANFWV010000114.1 GCA_947450695.1 Comamonadaceae bacterium | reverse complement strand
TGTGGAAGAAGGCATTGTGGCTGGCGGCGGCGTTGCATTGCTCCGCGCCAAGCAAACTGCTGGCGCGATCAAAGGCGACAACGCTGACCAAGACGCCGGCATCAAGCTGGTGTTGAAAGCCATCGAAGCACCTCTGCGCGAGATCGTTTACAACGCGGGTGGCGAAGCCTCCGTCGTTGTGGCAGCTGTGTTGGCCGGCAAAGGCAACTACGGCTTCAACGCCGCCAACGACAGCTACGGCGACATGATCGAAATGGGTATTCTGGACCCAACGAAAGTGACCCGCACGGCTCTGCAAAACGCAGCGTCTGTGTCTTCACTGATGCTGACAACCGAATGCATGGTTGCTGAGTCTGCCAAAGACGACGCACCTGCAGGCGGCATGGGCGGCGGAGACATGGGTGGTATGGGCGGCATGGGCGGCATGGGCATGTAATTGCCCGGCCCGGTTGCTTTTCGAAGCAACTGACCACACAAAACCCCCGCAAGGCGCGAGCCCTGCGGGGGTTTTTCTTTGCGCGTTTACTTCACGCAGTAATAGTAAATTTCAGTCGAGTTCACATCTTCCGGATGCCGAATCGGTGATGGATTCCGCAGGTCAGGCGCCAAAATATGGCCGTCTGCCAAAGCCCACAGCTGATGGTCAAGTGACACGCCGCCGTTCCAGTCGCCCAGCGTGGAAAGAAACTCATACTCTTCCAGCACGGGCAAGCGCGCCTGACTCATGACGCACGCACTTTGCGCGACGGCTGGCGACGGCGCGACCCCGATGGGCGAGCCCGGTGCGCCCACCAAGGTCAAAGATTTTGACCCCATGCGCATCACCGAGGGAAATTGGGTCCGCTGAAAAAACTCAAACATCTGCGAGCCAATAGACGTCATGACCGACTCCGGCGCGCCCTGTGCCAAAAAACTGAAGTTACTGCCATTGGCCAACTCGACATGAATAGTCGCCAAAATGTCACCGCGACAACCCGGGCTGTAGGCATACGTCCCCCAGGCGAATCCCGAAATTTTTGCCAGCTGGCTGAGGTTTAACGAGCCTTGACGTTGCTCCGTTCGCAAGTCACGCAACACGTCCAGCAAAGGTGCGGGATTGACGAACTGCAGTTTTTTTTCTTTCGGGTTGATCTTCCGGTAAAACCCGTCAATGGCCGCCTTCAAGCTGGCTTCAAGCGTCACATCCATGCCCAAGCCGGCTGTCGCCATGCGGCGATTTTTGTCGATCAGGCCATCAATCGCCTTGAGAATCCCCACCGCATCTGAAGACGCCAAGCCAGCACTGAACAAATCTTTGAGCCGATGCGCCATGTTCAGCGACAGCTCATTGCGGGACTGGCCATAGGCGTCTTGGTACTGACACAAGTCTTGGCCGCGTATGAAAGGAACCGTTGGCCACAGCGACAAAGGGCTGGCCGCAGAGACGGCCCATGAAGAACAGCAGGCCAAGGCCACTAAAAATTGGCGCGCGGCCGAGGCAAAAGGAAAATGTGTCATCAAGCCCGTTGCTCCAGAACCCTGCGACAAACGGCAAGATTCGCGGATTCTAGGCGCGGATTCAGGCCATCGTTTGATTCAGATCAAACGGATCAGGGGCGCAATTTTTGAAGCAAGCCGGCAGTCGACGCATCCAGCCCGGTCGCGTCACCACTGGCCAAGCGCGCTTCAACATCTTTCGCCAAGACCTTGCCCAGCTCGACGCCCCATTGGTCAAAGCTGTTGATACCCCAGATCGCGCCACTGACAAACACGCGGTGCTCTTGCAAGGCGATCAACGCCCCCAAGCTGGCCGGCGTGAGTTCGTCGAGCAGCAAGACCGTGCTGGGCCGGTTGCCCGGAAAGTCGCGATGGCCGCCAGCGTCTGCTTGGCCGAGCATCAAGGCTTGCGCTTGCGCCAGCACGTTGGCGAGTAGTTTTTCGTGATGCCCCGGCAAGGTGTGGCTTGCTTTTTTGACCGCGACAAATTCCACCGGCACCACCTCAGTGCCTTGGTGCAGCATCTGAAAATAAGCGTGCTGCCCGTTGCTGCCAGGCTCGCCCCAAAGCACGGGCGCCGTGTCAAAAGGCAAGGCCGCACCACGGCGGTCAACGCGCTTGCCGTTGCTCTCCATCTCCAACTGCTGCAAGTACGCTGGCAGCCGCTGCAAGCCACTGTGATACGGCGCCAAACTGCGGCTGCTAAAGCCATGAAAGTTGCGGTACCAAACGTCCAGCAAGCCGAGCCGGATCGGCAGATTACGCGCAGCCGGTGCGCTGCGAAAGTGCTCGTCCATGGCGTGTGCACCCGCCAGAAACTCTTTGAAACCTGCCGCGCCGATGCTGATGGCCAAGGGCAGACCAATCGCCGACATCAGCGAGTAGCGCCCGCCCACCCAATCCCAAAAACCAAAGGTGGTGGTGATGCCGAAAGCCTGTGCCCCCGCCACGTTGCTCGTCAGCGCCGCAAAATGACGCCCGATTTTCGATGCTGCCGCAGCGCCCTGTTGCGCTTCAAACCAGCGCTTGGCCGACAGCGCATTGGTCATGGTCTCGGGGGTGGTAAAGGTTTTAGACGCCACCAAAAAGAGCGTTTTTTCAGCGTCCAGCTGGCTCAAAATTCCTGCCAGCTCGTGCCCATCGACGTTCGACACAAAGTGAAAGCGCTTGCCCGGCACCGAAAATTCAGCCAGCGCCAGTACCGCCATTTGCGGCCCCAAGTCTGAGCCGCCAATGCCGATGTTCACCACGTCGGTGATGCTGTCGTCGGCCCTCACCTGCTCGGCATACGCCAGCATGCTTGAGAGCGTGCTGTGCACTTCAGCTAACGCGTCATGCCAGGGTTGCGCTGGGTCGCCAGCCTGTTGAGCGGGTTGCCGCAGCAAAAAATGCATGACGGCGCGCTGCTCGGTGGTGTTGATTTTTTGCCCGGCAAACATGGCATCGCGGTGAGCCTCTAGGCCGCATTGCTGGGCCAGCATTTGCAGCAAGCTTTCTGTCTGCTCATCGATCAGGTTTTTAGACAGATCCGCAAAAACGTAGGGCGCTTGTTGACTGAAATTGGCAAAGCGCTGTGCGCCCTTGGCCGGGCCAATGGCGTTTGCGCTGAACGCCTGACGCAAGTCAAAGCCCTTCCCCGCCACCGCAAAGTGGGCCTGCAACGCCGCCCATGCGGGCGTCCGGTCGCAACGGGTGGTGCCCGTCATGCAGCCAGCATCAGTTGCTCAAGTTTCACAGCGTCGGCCGCAAAAGCACGAATGCCTTCGGCCAGTTTTTCGGTGGCCATTGCGTCTTCGTTCAAGGCAAATCTAAAACTCGCTTCGTCAAACTGCACCTTCGGCAAGTCAAGCGCTTTAGCGGCATCGGCATCCAGCGCACGCACCAAAGGCGCCTCAGTCGCGGCCAATTGCGCCAACAGCTCTGGGCTGATGGTCAGCAAGTCGCAACCGGCCAGCGCCGTGATCTGCCCGACATTGCGAAAGCTCGCGCCCATCACTTCGGTGGCGATGCCGAATTTTTTGTAGTGGTTGTAGATCTCCCGCACCGACTGCACGCCAGGGTCATTGGCGCCGGCTTTGTCGGTCTCGACCCACGCTGCGCCGGCTGATTTTTTGTACCAGTCGTAAATGCGCCCGACAAAAGGCGAGATCAGCTGCACCTTGGCTTGACCACAAGCCACCGCTTGGCAAAAAGCAAACAGCAAGGTCAGGTTGGTGTGAATGCCTGCGCGCTCCAGCTCGGCCGCCGCTTGAATGCCCTCCCACGTGGCGGCCACTTTGATCAACACGCGGTCCGCCGAAATGCCTTCGGCTTTGTAAAGCGCAATCAGCCGCTTGCCCCGCGCCACCGTGGCGGCAGTGTCAAAGCTCAAACGCGCATCCACTTCGGTCGACACACGGCCGGGAATGATCGACAAAATCTCACCGCCAAAACGCACCAGTAAGCGGTCGATCACCTCGTCCAGCGGCTGGCCCCGAAAACGTGTCACAACGTCTTTCATCAGCGGTTGGTAGTCAGCCTTTTGCACCGCTTTCAGAATCAACGACGGATTGGTTGTTGCGTCCTGCGGCTTGAACTGGCTGAGTTGTTTGAAGTCGCCGGTGTCGGCCACCACGGTCGTGAATTGTTTGAGTGCGTCAAGTTGGTTCATTTTGTAATTATCGTGTTGCTCAGCGCCAAATCAGAGCTCAACCACAGTTACGTTACCGGAACGAACTTTTGCCACCCTTGCACCCTGCGGCGTTGCGAGCGCAGCGCGGTAACCCATCCCCGCTCCCTCCCCTAAACCCCGACCCGCGTCCGTCTGCTCTGCAGCAGCGCAATGTTCTGCTCCCCGGTGACCGTACTCGCATAGTGCGTGTTGATCACCTCCACGCTGGTCCGCGCATTGCGCGCCAAGGT
>CANFWV010000113.1 GCA_947450695.1 Comamonadaceae bacterium | reverse complement strand
CCGTAAAAGTGTGGTGCGGAGAGCCGGACTCGAACCGGCACATCCTTGCGGACGTCAGGACCTAAACCTGGTGCGTCTACCAATTTCGCCATCCCCGCGCCTGAACTAAAAACGGGAATCAACAACCCTGTCGCAGTTGCATATTGCACTTGCATGTCGAGTTGGCAAATTCCCGTTTGAAATCGGCTAACTTTCTATTTTAGCCTGTAACCAGAGGGCTTCCAGCCGGCCCATCAAACAGATGCCGGAGTTTCACGTTTGACACGAAAGCTCGCCGCATACATGGCGGGCAACGCCAGCAACGTCAGCACGGTGGCGACGATCAAGCCGCCCATGATGGCCACCGCCATTGGGCCCCAGAAAACACTGCGTGACAACGGGATCATCGCCAGCACGGCAGCGGCAGCGGTCAGCACAATCGGGCGCAAACGCCGCACGGCAGACTCCACAATCGCATCCCAGGCCGGTACGCCACGGGCGCGATCCTGCTCAATCTGGTCGATCAAAATGACCGAGTTGCGCTGAATCATGCCCATCAATGCAATCACACCCAGCAGCGCCACAAAACCAAACGGCCGGCCCAGCAGCAGCAAAGCACCCGCCACGCCAGCGATGCCCATCGGCCCGGTGATGAAGACCAGCAAGGCGCGGCTGAAGCTGTGCAACTGCAGCATCAACAAAGTGAAGGTCAAAAACAGCATGACCGGAATACCGGCAGCGATCGACGCCGAGCCCTTGCTGCTTTCTTCCACGGCACCAGCCACTTCAATGCGGTAGCTGCCCAAACCTTGGTTCTGCCACTGACGCTCCAAGACCTTCAACGCTGGCAGCAGTTCCGCCGTCACGGTGGCACCTTGCATGCCCTCGACAACATCACCCTGCACGGTGATGGCGTAGTCACGGTTTTCGCGCCACATCACACCCGGCTCCCAAGCCAGCACTGGCTTAGCGATTTGCGTCAACGGAATCGATTTTCCAGATGCCGTCGGCACGTAAGCGTTGCCCATGTCACTGATGGCGCTGCGCTCTTCCAGCGGCTGACGCACCACAATGTCAATCAGCTTGTCGCCGTCCCGGAACTGCCCGACGGGCGTGCCGCTCAACACCATACGCGAAGCCTGCGCGATCGACTGGCTGCTGACGCCGAGTGCGCGTGCCTTGGCTTGGTCCACTTCCAGCCGCACCACTTTGACCGACTCATTCCAGTTGTCATTGACGCCGCGTGTGTGGCTGTTGTCACGCATCACAGCCTTGACTTCATCGGCGCGGGCACGCAGCAGCAACGGGTCTAGGCCGATCACGCGAAACTGCACCGGGTACGGCACAGGCGGACCGTTCGGCAACAGCTTGACGCGGCCACGCACTTCCGGAAATTCCGTCGCCAGCAAAGCCGGCAACTTGACGCGCAAGGACTCGCGCAACTTCAAATCTTCAGGCACCACAATGAACTGCGTCACATTGCTTTGTGGAAAGACTTGGTCCAGCGGCAGGTAAAAACGCGGCACGCCCGAGCCCACCCAAGCGCTCACCGTGCTCACGCCGGCCTCTTGCATCAAACGCTGTTCGACCCGCTTGGCCGTCAATTCATTGGCCGCAAACGAGGTCCCTTCAGGGAACCAGATGTCAACCAAGATTTCGGGCCGGCTGGAGTCCGGAAAGAACTGCTGCTGCACCTGGCCCATGCCGACAATGCCCAGCGCAAACGTCAGCACTGTGGCACCAATGGTCAGCCAGCGATATTCAACACACCAGTTCACAGCACGGCGAAAGGTGTTGTAAAACGGCGTATCAAAATGCTCATGCTGTGCGGCTTGGCCCGCCACCACCGGCCGCGATTTGAGCAGCAAGGTGCCCAGGTAAGGCACAAAATAAACCGACACGATCCAGCTCAACACCAGCGCGATCACGGTCACCGCAAAAATCGCAAAG
This sequence comes from Comamonadaceae bacterium, assembly GCA_947450695.1. Taxonomy (GTDB): domain Bacteria; phylum Pseudomonadota; class Gammaproteobacteria; order Burkholderiales; family Burkholderiaceae_C; genus Polaromonas. The sequence goes on along the minus strand of CANFWV010000113.1, from coordinate 2,584 downwards.
GTGTATTCGCCCGTCACGGACTTGGCCAAGCCAATCGGCAAGAAACCAACGGCGGTGATCAAGGTTCCGGTCAGCATCGGCATGGCCGTGACTTCATACGCAAAGGTCGCGGCGCGCACTTTGTCGTAACCCTCTTCCATTTTCCGGACCATCATTTCCACCGCGATGATGGCGTCATCGACCAACAAACCCAGCGCGATGATCAGCGAGCCCAGCGATATTTTGTGCAGGCCGATGTCCCAGTAGTTCATGGCCAAAAACGTCACCGCCAACACCAGCGGAATCGTGATGCCGACCACCAGACCCGGCCGCATGTCGATGTAGTAACGCCGCCATAGCGGCAGCGCTGCTGCATCTGCGCGCTTGTGCAAGCCCAGGCTGATGAAGCTGACCGCCAACACGATCAACACCGCCTCAATCAGCACGCCCACAAACTCGTTGACGGAACTGATCACCGCTTTCGGTTGATCTTGAATTTGCACCAGCTTGACACCCGCGGGTAGGCTGGCGTCCAGCTGACTGCGCAATTGTTTAAGCGATTTCCCCAGCGCAATGATGTCGCCGCCCTTGGTCATCGACACGCCGAGCGCAATCACTTCTTGGCCTTGGTGGCGCACCTTGATGGCGGGCGGGTCGATGTAACCACGCTGGATGTCAGCAATGTCGCCGAGCCGCAACTGATTGCCTGAGCTGCCCCGAATCGGCATTATCTTGAGTTGCTCCACCGCGTCAAACTGGCCACCCACGCGCACCGGCAGCGCATCCGACGGTGTTTGCACCGTACCGGCAGACTCCACCGCGTTTTGCTGGTTCATCTGCGCCAGCACTTGGTTCAGATCCAAGCCCAACTGGCTTTGCTTGCGCGACATCTCGACGTATATTTTTTCGTCTTGCACACCGAAAAGTTCAACCTTCGCCACATTCGGCACGCGCAGCAGTTGCTGCCGCACGTCGTCGGCAACGGTTTTCACCTCAGCGTAGCTAAAACCATCGGACTCAAGCGCGTAAATGACGCCATATACATCGCCAAAGTCATCATTGAAAAATGGACCCTGCACACCCGACGGCAAGGTGTTGCGCATATCGCCAATTTTTTTGCGAACGGAATACCAAACGTTGGCCACCTCGCTGGCCTTGGATGAATCCTTGATCTGGAAAATGATCTGTGATTCGCCCGGCTTGGAGTAGCTGCGGATTTTGTCGGCATAAGGCACTTCTTGCAGCGTGCGCTCGATTTTGTCCGTGACCTGCTCTGCCATCTGCTGCGCGGTGGCGCCTGGCCAATAGCTGCGCACCACCATCGCCCGAAAGGTGAAAGGCGGGTCTTCGTCCTGGCCCAACTGGAAATAAGACGCCAGCCCGAACACCATCAACACCACCATCAGGTAGCGGGTCAGCGCCGGGTGCTCGAGCGCCCAGAGCGATAAATTAAACGATTTCATACTGGGCTCACTTGACTGCGGGCGCAGTCACTTGCGTGTTGAGCACGGCGCCACCCTTAGGCTGGTACAGCGTGACCTTTTGCCCGGCAGACAAGACATGCACGCCTGCGCTGACAACCTGCATGCCCGGCTCCAGACCGGCGGCCACCACCGCCTCGTTGCCGTCAGCCGTGGCAATTTGCACGGTTTGTGAGCGCAGCGTCATGCTAACCGGGTCCAGCACCCACACGGCCGTGCCCTGCCCTTCTTGGCGAAAAGCCGACGTTGGTAACTTTATGACTTGTTTGACTTGTGAACCAGCGCCGGCTGACGCAGCGCTAGCCACATTCACCGTGGCACCCAAAGCCGGCGCCGTCTGGTTTGCGTTCAAAGCCACTTTCACCTGAAAGGTCCGCGTGACCGGATCTGCACTGGCCGACACTTCGCGCACCACACCACTCAACTCAGTGTTTTGGGGCCAAACTTTTACCCGCATTTTCAGACCCGGCCGCATCGCTGCCAATCGGTCTTCCGGCACAGCAAACACCGCGTCCCGAGCGCCATCCGTGGCCATCCGAAAGACCGGCGTTCCGGCCGACACCACTTGACCCGCCTCGGCTTCAACCGCGGTGACAACGCCATCAGCGGTGGCCACCAGCACGGCATAGCCGACCTGGTTGCTTTGCGTTGTCAACTGCGACTGCGCTTGTTCCAACTGCGCCTGGGCGGCTTTGAGCGTGGCCTCGCGCCGCTCCAACTCGGCTGCGCTGATGAAGCTTTGCTCGCGCAAGTCTTTGTAGCGCTTGAACTCCGCAACGGCCAAATCGCGATTCGTCAAAGCAGCTGCGGTTTGAGACCGTGCTGCGTCGACAGCCAACTTGTAGTCTTGCGGATCGAGCTGCGCCAGCACTTGGCCGGACTTGACGCGCTGGCCCAGTTCAGCTTGCCGCGTGATGATCTTGCCGCCGACCCTGAAAGCCAAACGCGCCTCAACCCGCGCCCTGACCTCCCCGGCAAACTCGCTCTCTACCTGGAAAGTGTCCAGGCCCACGGTCAGCACCTTGACCGCGCGCACGGGTTCTTCGGTCGGTGGTGATTTTGAGCAAGCACTGAGAACAGCCGCAAGAGCCGCAAAAGCGGCAACAAAGATTATTTTTTTCATG
>CANFWV010000112.1 GCA_947450695.1 Comamonadaceae bacterium | reverse complement strand
GGTGACCGACCAGAGGCTTGGTGTCAACGCCGCGCAGCTCTTCTTCACCCACGGAGAAAGCCACCACCGGCACGTCTTTGGCTTTCAGGCCGGCGTTGCCGAGTTCTTTGTAGAACGGGACGTTGGAGTCGCCGTTGATCGTAGAAACGACCGCGGTCTTGCCGCCAGCCGAGAATTTCTTCACATCAGCGACGATGGTTTGGTAATCAGAGTGGCCAAACGGTGTGTACTTCTCATCGATGTCTTTGTCAGCCACGCCTTTGCTCTTGAGGTAAGCGCGCAAGATTTTGTTGGTGGTGCGTGGGTAGACATAGTCGGTGCCCAGCAAGACCCAACGCTTGGCGCCGCCGCCTTCTTTGCTCATCAGGTAATCAACGGCTGGAATCGCTTGCTGGTTAGGCGCTGCGCCTGTGTAGAACACGTTCTTGGAGAGTTCTTCACCTTCGTACTGCACAGGGTAGAACAGCAGGCCGTTCATTTCTTCGACGACTGGCAACACGGACTTGCGGGAGACCGAAGTCCAGCATCCGAAAATCACGGAGACTTTGTCTTGACCGAGCAGCTGCTTTGTCTTTTCAGCGAACAGCGGCCAGTTGGAGGCTGGGTCGACGATCACGGGCTCGAGCTTTTTACCGAGCACGCCACCTTTGGCATTGATCTCGTCAATCGCCATCAACACGGTGTCTTTCAACACGGTTTCAGAAATAGCCATGGTGCCCGACAGGCTGTGCAAAATGCCAACTTTGATGGTGCCAGCGCCTTGAGCATAGGCGGACATCCCGACAAAGCCGGTCAGAGCGACAGCGGCAGTGAGCGCTTTGAGGGCAAAGCGACGTGAATTCAGACCTGACATACATGTTTCTCCGTTAGGGTTTAAATCGATTCTCGCTATGCCCAGTATTCAAGACCTTGGAGCCTGAGCCCCTTGAACACTTTGGGTTAGCGATGAATGTATTTTGGAGAAACAACGCAGATTGGGAAATACGCCGGGTGGCGTATACCGAATGTTTGGCGCACGCAGAATCGCTGAGGGACTCAGCTCCTACAAACACAAATCCAGAGCGCACCGGTACGGCATCCGCTCCGCTCGGCTCGGCTCGAACGTAGGAGGCCAGCCTCTGGCCGATCTTGCGTGAGTTGAAATTAATGCTCAGGAGGCTCTGGCTGCAGCTCAGGAGTTTCTACAATTTGTGCCACAGGCACCACAGGCACCACAGGCACCAGTGGCGTCACTTCACGCGAGATCGCAAAAATGTCCCATGCGGCAATGAACATGGCGGCGATCACCGGGCCGATCACAAAGCCGTTCAACCCGAACAACGCCATGCCGCCAATGGTTGACATCAGCACCACGTAGTCGGGCAATTTGGTGTCTTTACCCACCAGCAAAGGGCGCAGCACGTTGTCGACTAAGCCAATTACCAACACGCCAAAAGCCGTTAGCAGCACGCCATTCAACACAGCGCCCGTGGCCAAAAAATAAATGGCCACCGGCAGCCAAACAATGGCCGCACCAATCGCTGGCAACAGCGACAAAAAAGCCATCAAGGTGCCCCACAACACCGGCGCATGGATGCCCAGCATCCAGAAAATAAAGCCACCCAACGCACCCTGCACCATCGCCACCACAATGTTGCCCTTCACGGTGGCGCGAATCACGGTGATGAACTTACTAGACAGATTGCGTTTGATATCGGCATCCAGCGGCAAGGTGTCCGTCATGCGTCGGCCCAAGGCCGAGCCATCGCGCAAAAAGAAGAACAGCAAGTACAGCATGATGAAAAAACCGACCAAAAAATCAAAGGTGTTTTGGCCAATGTTCAGCGCTTGCGTGGCCAAAAACTGGCTCCCCTGGGTCAGGCTGACCACAATACGCTCCTGCACCAAACTCATGTCTGTCAGGCCAAAACGGGTTAACAGGCCAACCCCCCAGTCTGGCAAGGCATCGTAGATTTGTTGAAAGTAACGCCCGAAACTCAACTCCCCTGATTGCATACGCTGAACGACCAGACCCGCCTCTTGCACCAGCAAAGCAGTGATCAAGCTCAGGGGGAAAATGACGAGCAGCAAAATGGATACAAGCGCCAAGCCAGCGGCCAGTGTGCGCCGAAGTGGCATCGTTTTTAGCAAGCGGGCGTGCAAAGGGGCAAACACGATGGCAAACACCGCACCCCAAAAGACCGCACCATAAAAAGGCGACAGCACCCATAAAAAGGCCAGAGTGACAGCCACCAGCACCCACAGAAAAAACTTGCTTTCGAAGGAGCCGGACTTGGCGAAGGGGAACTGTTTCATGCGGCGTATCAAAGTTGGGCGGTGAGCGATACGGCCGATGGTAACGGGTATAGCGCGTATGGAGGCTATTCCTCCTCATCCGGCGTCATCGGTATCTCCTCTTCTGCCGCCAATGTCCCCAAGTCGACCGCATCGAAGTCTTCCCGCAGCGCCTGCGCATCTACATCTGTCGTCTCGATGTCGATCTCGATATCAAGCGTCGCCAAGCTTTCAATGTGATCCGGCAGGATGTCAGCATCAACAGGTCCATTGCGCGGGTCTACCGAATTGCGCTCGCCAGTGCCTTCGGCATCGGTGTCGCTGGTGAGCTCATCGTCGTCAAACGCACCGCGTGCGTCGCTACCACTGTCAGTGCTGTCGCTGGGGCCCAAACTTCCGACATCCGTTCCACCGGGTCGCCTCGGAACCCAATCACCACCCAAAATGCTGCTGGTTGCCATGATCCCGTCCTTTCAATCGGCCCAATGGGCCTATACGGCTGACTGGTTGCTGATGAAAGAACTTTGAAGGCAGTCGAATGCGGCCTTCGTCAGACAGCGCTGACCCGTTTGTCAGCCGATGCAGCGTCATGGCTAGGCTCTTTTAAATCCGCACAAAAAAATTGGCCCGCAACACCTCAAGTGTGTTGCGGGCCAATTGGAGCGCCTTAGCGCGAGATCTCAAGATTCGGCTGAAGAGCTGCTTTCAGAAGCCGAACGGCGACCCGCGCGACCTCCTTTACGGCCGGCTTCGCGGGCCTCAGCGGTATTGAACTCATGGGCCTTGCCACTGGCGTGAGCCGCTTTGCCGCCCAAACTGGCAATTTCCTTTTGCCGCTGAGGGTCCATCGATGCGAAGCCACGCTTGGATGTCGCTTTTTGATCTGGGTTGTCTGAACTCATGAAAAGCTCCTAATTGACGTTGAAGTTGTTGAATTTCGAAGGCGTGTTCAGTTTAAAAAAAAGCTGGGCTAAGCGCGTCAGTAAGAGGCCATTGATTTTGTAGGACGAAGACATTGAGCGAGGCAAAAGTCTGGAAAGTACATCAAATAGACCGTCGGCCAGCACGGTTGACAGCGGCTCTATCGCTTAACTTGACCGGCAACATGCCAGCACGGTGCACCGCCTCGGTTTCAGAGATCTCGCTGAGCGTCTTTGCAACCTGCGCGCCATCAACCTGAGTGGCGATGTCCCCAAGCGAGACCATGCCGACCAGTTGATGCTGCCGGTCAACCACCGGCATACGCCTGATTTGATGAATTGACATCACCTGAAGCACGTTTTCCACAGGCTCATCGGCCATGCACCACTTGACGTCACGGGTCATGATTTCATGCACCTTGGCATCCTGATCGGCCAGCCCCTGTGCCACGCCACGCACAGCAATGTCACGGTCTGTGAGCATGCCGACCACGCGTTCGTCATCGCACACGGGCAGTGCCCCGACGTTGAGCTCGTCCATCGCTTGCGCTGCCCGGATCACAGAGTCATGCGGCGTCACAGCTCGCACGCCACGGGTCATGATTTGAGAAATAAATTTCATTTTCAGCTCCTGTTAAATGTCAATAAACAAGCTCCCTATGAAGCCAGTGAATCAATCTAGACAGGGGCCTAGCGCGGGTCTGTAGGCGCGGCCGGCATTGGTTGTAGGAGGCCACGAAAAACGGCTGCACAAGTGCAGCCGATTCAAGGAGAGCAACAAAATCGCCAGCGATAGCACGCAACCGTGCTACACCTAGCTCAGGGTTTTCAGCGCGAAGGGGGACGCGCAGAACCTGTGGGCGCACGACCGGCAATATGCCGGAAAGTGATACGGCCCTTGCTCAGGTCGTAAGGGGAGAGTTCCAGAGAAACCTGATCACCCGCCAAGATGCGAATGTGGTTCTTGCGCATCTTGCCAGAGGTGTAAGCCACCAGTTTGTGGCCGTTGTCCAGCGTGACACGAAAGCGCGAGTCCGGAAGCACCTCTTCTACCAGACCGTGCATTTCAATCAGTTCTTCTTTTGCCATGGCTGCATCTCCTTCAAATAAATACAAAAATCTCGGCTAGACGTCTTGGCGTCAAGCCATTGCGCGGGTGTTGCGCTCGCCAATCCAGGCCAGCGCGTGCTCGGTAGCGTAATGCAATGCGGCAGGCGCATTGTCGAACAATCTGGTGAAGCGCGAAACACGGTCGTGAGTGGCGCTGCCTTTGCCAGAACGGATAGAAACTGAGGCAGCGAAGCCACCGTCGTCAAGTTGGGTTGCCAGGGGTGAAACCCGGTACTTACCAACCTCAAAAAGGTTGTGATGATTCATAAAAAATGCGGTGCCCCAGCTTGGGCCGGGCACAAATAAAAGG
>CANFWV010000111.1 GCA_947450695.1 Comamonadaceae bacterium | reverse complement strand
TTCCGCTGGCGACGTTCGCCGAGCAGGCCCCTGAGCTGGCTGCTGCGTTGACTTTTTTCGGCAAGTAGCCGGGCCATGGCGCCGCACGGCAGTGGCCTGATGGCCGATCTCAAAATCGCGTTCTACGGCGACGACTTCACGGGCGCCACTGACACGCTGTCAACTGCCGCTCGTGCTGGTTTGCGCACGATGTTGTTTTTGGGTTTGCCAACATCAGCGCAACTTGAGCGCGCTGGACCGCTGGATTGTTTGGGCATTGCCGGCGCTGCGCGCGCCATGTCGCCCGCCGAAATGCGGGTGGAGCTGGCGCCCGTCGGTGCCTACTTCGCAAGACTCGGTGCCAGTGTGGTGCATTACAAAACCTGCTCGACGTTCGACAGCGCGCCGCATGTCGGCAGCATCGGCGCGGCGATCAACATCTTGCAGCCTGATACCGGTCATTCATTTGTGCCGATCGTCGGCGGGCAGCCTAATTTGCGGCGCTACTGCGTCTTTGGCAATCTGTTCGCTGGGGCTGGCGAACACGTGGTCCGCATTGACCGCCATCCAACAATGCGTCAGCACCCCGTCACTCCGATGCACGAGGCAGATTTGCGCCTGCATCTTGGGGCACAAGGTCTGCACAATGTGCAGTCGATCCACTACACCGACTATGCGCAGAGTGACGCCGAACTCGACGCGCAATTGGAGAAGCTGCTGTCTCTGACGTCTGAAGAAAGCTCGGTCCCAAGGCCGGTGCTGCTGGATTTATCGGAGGCATCTCAATTGGCCAGCGTAGGCCGGCTGATTTGGACGCGCGCGCAAGTGCAACCCTTGCTTGCCGTTGGTCCTAGCAGCGTCGTCCAGGCGCTCGTCGCGCATTGGAAAATCGTCCCCGAGATGGCAATCACGCGTGTGGCCGCAGCCTCAGGACCCGTGTTTGTGTTGGCCGGTAGCCTGTCGCCGCTGACGGCACAGCAGGTCGGTGCGGCAGATTCATATCTGCATGTTGGCTTAGACCCCGTACGGCTTGAAACGGATCAGACCTACGTGGCGAGTAGGGCCAGTCACATGGCCGGGCAGCTTGCCCAGGGGCACAACGTGCTGGCCTTCACCGCTTCAAGTGGCGAGACTGCGGGCGTCAAGCATGGCCGTTCCCTGGCCCGCGCCTGCGGCGATTTGTTGGCGCAGGTGCTGCGCATCACGCCAGTCAAGCGCGTGGGCATCGCGGGCGGTGATACGTCGAGCCATGCCGTCCAAGCCTTGGATGCCTGGGGACTGTCCTATCGCGCGCAGTTGGCGCCGGGCGTTGCACTGTGTTGCTTGCACAGTGACAACCCGCTGATGGACGGCTTGGACATCATGCTCAAGGGTGGGCAGATGGGAACAGCAACGCTCTTTGAAGAGTTGCTGAACGGGTCGACGGTTTGAGGCAACACGTGCCTCAGTCGACCTTCACCCGCCCCGACGAAATCACTGGTTTCCAGCGGGCGATTTCACGCGTTATCAGTTGACCAAAGACCTCTGGCGTGGAGGGCGTGGCAACCGCGCCTTCGTTGTTCAGACGGTTTTTCAGCTCGGCTGAAGTCAGCGCCAGATTAATCTGTGAGTTCAGTTTGCGCACGATGTCTGGCGGTGTCGCTGCTGGCGCTACAACGCCGTACCACTGGTCGGCTTCAAAGCCCTTGTAGCCGCTTTCAGCCACAGTCGGAACATCGGGCAGGGCGTCAATGCGCTTCGGTGATGACACGGCTAATGCGCGCAGTTGACCGTTTTTGACTTGCGCCAAGACGGCTGGCGCGCCGGTGAACACCAATTGAATTTGGCCACCCAGCAAATCGGTGACGGCCGGTCCTGTACCGCGATAAGGAATGTGCAGAAACGATGAGCCGGTTTGCAGGTTGAAGTACTCCGTGGCGAGGTTGGCTGCGCTGCCATTGCCACCCGAACCGTAGTTGAGTTGACCCGGGCGTGACTTGCTCAGCGCCACCAGTTCTTGAACAGACTTGGCGGGCACGGAGGGATGGACCACCAGTACATTCGGCACGCGCGCAACCCAAGCGACGGGCGCAAAGTCGGTCACCGGGTTGTAGGGCAGCTTGGGGTACAGGCTAGGGTTGACGGCCAGCGTGCCAATGTGGCCCATCAGCAGGGTGTAGCCGTCGCCTGCGGCCTTGGCCACCTTGTCGGCGCCAATGCTGCCACCGGCGCCGGGGACGTTTTCTATGACCACGCTCTGGCCCCAGGCCTTGCTGAGTTCTTGGCCGATTGAACGCGCCAGGATGTCGGTGCTGCCGCCCGGGGTGAAGGGCACGATCATGCGAATCGGCTTGTTCGGGTAGTTGGCAGCCGTGTTGGTTTGCGCGTGTGCCGTGAGCATCGCGGTTGCGCCGAGGGCGAACAACAAGGCTAACAACTGGGGCTTTGCTACGGCGCGAACGGGGGATCGGTCAGGAAAGAAGGTCATGGTTTACTTTGAAAATTCGGCTTTTTCACCGGGTTTGAGAGCCAGCACACGGGTGTTGCTGGCGCCCAGAGCTTGGATGAATTCTGCGGGCGTGCCTTTGCCGAGCGGGTTGGCGCCGTAGTGCATTGGAATCACGGCGTTCGGCTTGAGCCACTCGCGCGTGGCAAAGGCGGCGTCAACAGGACCCATGGTGAAGTTGCCGCCAATCGGCATCAACACCAGGTCGGGCTTGTAGTACTCGCCGATGAACTTCATGTCGCCGAAGAGCCCGGTGTCGCCCATGTGGTAAATCTTGAAGCCGTCTTCGAGTTCGATGATGAAGCCGAGCGGTTCGCCGCCGACATGGGTTTCGTCTTTGCCGGTGGCGGCGTTTTTCCATACCAGCACCGATGAATGTTCCGCGTGCACGGCGGTGACTTTGATGCCGTGCGCTGGCGTGATGGTGCCGCCCTTGTTGAAACGCGGCAGCAGTTCAGGCGGCAAGATGCCGAGCAAAGCAGCAGATTGGTTCATGTCGCCAGGCGCGTACATCGGAATTTTGTGCATCAGCGCCAACGCCGGGGCGTCCGCAAAATGGTCGAGGTGGCCATGGCTGACCAGCAGCACATCAACCTTGCCCAGCGCATCCAAGTTTTTGTAGATGGCAGGCGTCAGTGGATTGAGCTTCAGCCAAGGGTCAACGACGATGACTTTGCCGCCAGGCGAGGAGATACGGAAAGCCGACTGCCCGAGCCAGAGCACTTCGGTCTTGCCGCTTTGAGCCGCCGCCAAGCCAGTCGTCAGCGACAGACCCAAGGCCAATAAAGCGGTCAGACCGGTGAGCAAACGACGGCGTGAAAAGTAGGGGGGAATCATGGATTTTCTTTCAGTCAAAGTACACAACATAGTCGTCATATCGAAGTACTAAACGTAAGCCTGAATGGCTTTTTTAACCACCGAGGCGACTATCGCTCGCACTTCTTTGTGCGTCTCAGTGCTCGGCCGGCGTGCCGAGTTCACCAGCATCAGCTCGCTCATGAGCCGCGGGCTGTGCAGGGCATGGGTTGAAAACGGATGCGGCTCCTGAAAGTGGCTCAGCGTGTAGGGCGGCAGCACGGCAAAGCCCAGGCCTTCACGCACCAAGTCAAGAATCGCGTTCAGGCCGTCGACTTCCATGACGATGTTGGGCGTGCAGTTCATGCGCATGAATTCGGTGTCAATCAGGAGACGAAAGGTATTCGGCCGGCTCGGCACGATCAGTGGAAGTTTGGCTAAATCGGCCAGCGGCATCTGGTCTTGCAACGGGACCTTAGGGTGCCGCTCGGCGCTGGCCTCAGACGAAATCAACACCAGCGCTTCGCGGTGAAGCAGGTTGACGTCCATGTCGGGCGAATGGGGCGTGTTGTACAGCAGCGCCATGTCGAGCCGGCCCGAACGCAGGCTCTCTTGCATCGGCATCGAAAAGCCTTCGGTCAGCGTCAGTTGCGCATCGGGCAGGCGCAGCCTGAATTCGCGCGTCAGTGGCACCGCGACCAGTTTGCTCAGGCTGGGCGGCAAGCCAATCGAGACATGGCCGGCCAGCGCACCGCGCACAGCGCCCAGTTCTTCACGCGCCAAGGCCACTTGGTGCAAGATGCCGCGGCCATGTTCCAGCAGCACGCCGCCGGCTTCGGTCAGCGTCACGCCGCGGCCGTTACGCCACAAAAAGGTCTGGCGCAATTCGACTTCAAGTTGCCTGACATGCCGGCTCAACAAAGGTTGCGGCATGCCCAAGGCGGCTGCGGCGCGGGTGAAGCTGCCCAGCTCTGCGACACGCACAAAAGACTCGATCTGCTTGAGGTCCATGCTTTATTTTCTAAATACCGAATGACTTGTTATAGCAAAAATAAATAGCAGCTAGTGAGCGGGAAAGCCCCACAGCACAAGCGGAATCCCTAGAATTTGCGCATGCAAACTCCGATCCCCTGTCTTCTCATGCGTGGCGGCACCTCCAAGGGCCCCTTTTTTCTGGCGTCCGACTTACCGGCTGATCTGCCGACGCGGGACAAGGTTTTGCTGGCGGTGATGGGGTCGCCCGACCCGCGGCAGATCGACGGACTCGGCGGTGCCCATCCGCTGACCAGCAAGGCGGGCATCGTCTCCACAAGCAGCACGCCGGGCGTCGATCTCGACTTTTTATTCGTCCAACTGCAGCCCAACAGTGACAGCGTCGACACCACGCCCAACTGCGGCAACATGCTGGCCGCTGTCTTGCCTTTTGCGCTGGAAACCGGCTTGGTGCAAGCGCAGGGCGACAGCACCACCTTGCGCGTGCTGACGCTCAACACCGACATGCAGTGCGACATCACGGTGC
>CANFWV010000110.1 GCA_947450695.1 Comamonadaceae bacterium | reverse complement strand
TTGGAGCGGGAGAAGAGTCTCGAACTCTCGACCTCAACCTTGGCAAGGTTGCGCTCTACCAACTGAGCTACTCCCGCGTTTCAGATCGAATTATAGCTTGGATTTTTCACCACTTTGTGAGCCAAGCAAAAAACTTTCTAATGATTCAATCAATGTTTGATGGCTCCCGCTTGCGCCGTCACGGCTGCAGCAGATGCCGCGATGGCAGCAGCCGCTAAGGCAACCTCTTCGTCGGACAAAGGCACGGGCATCCGTTCGAGTGCGACAGCCAAAACCTGATCAATCCATTTAACCGGAATGATCTCCAAACCACTTTTGACGTTGTCTGGAATTTCTTGCAAGTCTTTGGCGTTTTCTTCGGGGATCAACACGGTTTTGATGCCGCCGCGCAATGCCGCCAACAGCTTTTCCTTTAGTCCACCGATGGCTGTGACTTCACCACGCAGCGTGATCTCACCCGTCATGGCAACGTCACCGCGCACCGGAATGCCCGTCAACGCCGACACAAAGGCCGTGGTCATGGCGGCACCGGCGCTCGGGCCGTCTTTCGGTGTTGCACCATCCGGCACGTGAATGTGAATGTCACGCTTTTCAAACATGTCGTCACGAATGCCGAGCATGCGTGAACGGCTACGCACCACCGTGCGTGCAGCTTCAACAGATTCTTTCATCACGTCACCCAGTGAGCCAGTGCGGGTGATAACACCTTTGCCCGGCATGATGGCAGCTTCGATGGTGAGCAGGTCACCACCGACTTCAGTCCAAGCCAAACCAACGACTTGGCCGATCTGATTTTGCTCTTCGGCACGTCCGTAGCTGAACTTACGCACACCCAGAAAATCATTCAAATTGTCTGGTGTCACCAGTACTTTGGGCTGCATCGTTTTGAGCTGAATGCCCTTGACGGTTTTGCGGCAAATTTTAGACAATTCACGCTCAAGAGAACGCACACCCGCTTCACGCGTGTAGTAACGCACGATGTCTCGAACAGCTGGTTCAGAGATGTCGAGTTCACTTTCTTTGACGCCGTTGTTCTTCAACTGCTTAGGCAACAAATAACGCATGGCGATGCTGGTTTTTTCGTCTTCGGTGTAGCCGGAAAGACGAATCACTTCCATGCGGTCCAACAAAGCCGACGGAATGTTCATCGAATTCGAGGTTGCGACAAACATCACATCACTCAGGTCGAAGTCGACTTCAACGTAGTGATCGCCGAACGTGTGGTTCTGTTCCGGGTCCAACACTTCAAGCAAGGCGCTCGAAGGGTCACCGCGGAAGTCAGTTCCTAGCTTGTCGATTTCGTCAAGCAGAAAAAGGGGATTGCGCGTTCCAGCCTTGGTCAGACTTTGCAACACCTTGCCGGGCAAGGCACCAATGTAGGTCCTTCGGTGGCCCCGAATCTCGGCTTCATCACGCATACCGCCCAGCGCCATGCGCACGTATTTACGACCCGTAGCTTTGGCAATCGATTGGCCAAGTGATGTCTTGCCGACACCCGGGGGGCCGACGAGACACAAAATCGGCGCTTTCAATTTGTCGACGCGCTGCTGCACTGCAAGGTACTCAACGATACGGTCTTTGACTTTTTCCAACCCGAAGTGGTCTTCGTTGAGCACGTCTTCAGCATTTTTCAGGTCGTGCTTGATCTTGGTTTTCTTGCTCCAAGGCAGTCCGGTCAGTACATCAATATAGCTGCGCACGACGGTTGCTTCAGCCGACATCGGTGACATGAGTTTGAGCTTTTTCAACTCGCTCTCAGCTTTTTTACGCGCTTCCTGCGGCATCTTGGCTGACTTGATCTTCTTTTCGATCTCGTCAATGTCCGCACCATCTTCGCCTTCGCCAAGTTCTTTCTGGATTGCCTTGACTTGCTCGTTCAGGTAAAAATCGCGCTGATTTTTTTCCATCTGGCGCTTCACGCGGCCACGGATTTTCTTGTCAACGTTGAGGATGTCGACTTCACGCTCGACCTGCTCATAAAGGTTTTCGAGGCGCGCTTTGATGTTGCTCAGATCAAGGATGACCTGCTTAGCATCCAGTTTGAGCGGCAAGTGCGCGGCAATGGTGTCAGCCAAGCGGCCGGCATCATCAATGCTGGAGATGGAGGTCAGGATCTCTGGCGGGATTTTCTTGTTAAGTTTGACGTAGTGGTCAAACTGCTGCATCACGGCACGGCGCAACGCTTCAACTTCGCTGGTCTTGTCGCCAGGCAAAGCCACTTCAGGCTCAACAGGGGTGACATTACTGGTGAAATGGTGTTCACCATCCACAATCGTGTTGACCTTAGCGCGTTGCTGGCCTTCGACCAGCACCTTGACCGTGCCATCTGGCAGTTTGAGCATCTGCAGAATGGTCGCGACGCAACCGACGTCAAACATGTCTTCAGCGGACGGCTCATCTTTGGCGGCGGCTTTTTGTGCCACCAGCATGATGCGGCGTTCGGATTCCATAGCGGACTCGAGCGCCTTGATGCTCTTGGGCCGACCGACAAACAGCGGAATGACCATGTGCGGGAAGACCACCACATCGCGCAAAGGCAGTAGCGGCAAATCAATCGGAAGCGGCGGCAATGAAGTTTGACCGGACATATAAACCTTTTACGTTAACCGCCGGAGAGGTTTCTCATCCGGCAGCAGGACACATCTTCAAGACTTGGGGCGCTATGCCGACATTTCAAGCCTTTTTGGCAGCTTCACGGTAAACGAGTAAAGGCGGCTTGTTCTCATCAATCGTTGACTCGTCAACCACTACTTTTTCGACGTTGCTGATGTTGGGCAACTCATACATGGTGTCGATCAGTGATTGCTCCAAGATTGAGCGTAGCCCCCGCGCACCCGTCTTGCGGGCGAGCGCTTTGCGTGCAATGGCCTTCAAAGCAGAGGGGCGAATCTCAAGCTCCACACCTTCCATTGACAGCAACTTGCTGAACTGCTTGGCAACCGCATTTTTAGGCTCAGTCAGAATCTGCACAAGCGCATCTTCAGTAAGTTCAGCCAGCGTGGCAACGACCGGCATGCGTCCCACCAACTCAGGAATCAGGCCGAACTTGATCAGATCTTCAGGCTCGACGTCCTTGAAAGCTTCGGTCAGACTGCGTGTTTTCTTGCTTTTAACGGAGGCACCAAAGCCAATGCCCGAGGTTTCGGTTCGGCTTTCAATGACTTTCTCTAGCCCTGAGAACGCACCGCCGCATATGAACAAAATATTGGTGGTATCGACCTGCAGGAAATCTTGGTTCGGGTGCTTGCGGCCGCCTTGCGGTGGTACGGATGCCATCGTGCCTTCGATCAGCTTGAGCAATGCCTGCTGAACGCCCTCGCCAGACACGTCACGGGTGATCGACGGGTTGTCAGACTTGCGCGTGATCTTGTCGATCTCATCGATGTAAACGATGCCCTGCTGGGCGCGCTCAACTTCGTAGTTACAGCTTTGCAGCAGCTTCTGAATGATGTTCTCAACGTCTTCGCCGACATAGCCAGCTTCCGTCAAGGTGGTGGCGTCCGCCATCACAAACGGAACGTTGAGGGTGCGCGCGAGCGTTTGAGCCAGCAAGGTTTTGCCAGAGCCCGTCGGACCGACAAGCAAGATGTTGCTCTTGGTCAGCTCGACATCGTCCTTCTTGGCTTTGTCCTTGTGGCGTAGGCGCTTGTAGTGGTTGTAAACCGCCACCGCCAAGATGCGCTTGGCCGGCTCTTGCCCGATGACGTAACCGTCCAGCGTCGCCTTGATTTCAGCAGGTGTCGGCAAATCACTGCGCGCATCGCCAGACTCAGTTCCTGCGGGCAACTCATCACGGATGATTTCGTTGCAGAGGTCAATGCATTCGTCACAGACAAACACAGACGGACCGGCGATGAGCTTCTTGACCTCGTGCTGGCTTTTGCCACAGAAGGAGCAGTAGAGCGTTTTTTCGCTGGAAGAGCCTTTTTTCTCGGCCATTACTTTTGCCTTTTCGCATGTCCGTAGAGGGACGGTATCTGAAGAAACGTTATCCAATGATAACCAAAGAAAAACGGCGTTTTCTGTTACAGAAAACGCCGTCGCAGAGCCTAGCGCAAGCGATTTTATTTAAGGACGCTTAGAGATAACTTCGTCAATCAGACCGTATTCTTTAGCATCGTCTGCAAACATAAAATAATCACGCTCGGTGTCGCGCTCAATGCGCTCAATCGTCTGGCCTGTGTTGCCAGCCAAGATACGATTTAGCTGATCACGGGTTTTCAAGATGTCGCGTGCGTGAATTTCAATGTCAGTCGCTTGGCCTTGCGCACCGCCAGAAGGCTGGTGAATCATGACACGTGAGTTCGGCAAAGAAAAACGTTTGCCCTTGGCACCCGCAGACAGCAAAAAGGCACCCATGCTGGCCGCCATACCCACACACAGCGTCGACACATCCGGCTTGATGAACTGCATGGTGTCGTAAATAGCCATACCGGCGGTGACTGAACCACCGGGCGAGTTAATGTAGAACGAGATGTCTTTGTCTGGATTTTCGCTTTCCAGAAACAGCAACTGCGCCACCACCAAGTTGGCGGTCTGGTCATTCACCGGGCCAACCAAAAAGATCACGCGCTCTTTGAGCAGCCGCGAATAAATATCGTAAGAGCGCTCACCGCGACCGGACTGCTCAATGACCATTGGCACCATGCCGAGACCTTGTGCACCCGTGTAAGAACCGCCGTAGCTGTAATTTGCAACCATTGTGTTTTTCTCCAAAGATATTTGTACTGTACCTAAAATCAATCTGGGGCTTGTGCCGTCAAGCACAAGCCCCAGAT
>CANFWV010000109.1 GCA_947450695.1 Comamonadaceae bacterium | reverse complement strand
ATAAGGGCTTTGCATACTGGCGGAGCGGACGGGACTCGAACCCGCGACCCCCGGCGTGACAGGCCGGTATTCTAACCAACTGAACTACCACTCCTGGTAGACAACGTTTACTTCTTGCGAAGCCAAGTGCTGACGACTTGTTTTGCCAACTTCACCGAAGCGAAATTGGTGACCCTAAGGGGATTCGAACCCCTGTAGCCACCGTGAAAGGGTGGTGTCCTAGGCCTCTAGACGATAGGGTCAAAACCGGGACGCGCTGTAATCAGCGCTCACAAAACTGTCTCGATGGTGGAGGTAAGCGGGATCGAACCGCTGACCTCTTGCATGCCATGCAAGCGCTCTCCCAGCTGAGCTATACCCCCAAGTGATCCAAGTTACCTTGCATCTGTCGAGCCTTAAATTATAGCCCGAAAATTAGCTTACTTTCAACTTGTGCCACTTGCAACAACAAATTTCCGGAAACTTTTTAATCCCGTTCAGTTCGCAGCATTCAAGCGGGTGATGACATCTTCGCGCCGCATCAATTCTAGGATGGCGTCCAGCGACGGTGTTTGGGGAGTGCCCATGACCAGCACACGTACCGGCATCGCCAGCTGCGGCATTTTCAAGCCCGCGTCCGCCAAAACTTGTTTGATCGCGGCGGAGATAGCCGGCTTGTTCCATTCGCACGCAGCCAGGGCATCAGCCAGTTTGCTGATGGCAGGGCGCACGGCATCCGTCACGTGGGTTGCGATGTCTTCACTGCTGGCCTTGCCGCCGCTTACCAATAATTGCAGCCAGCCCGCCAACTCAACCAGGGTACTGCAACGGTCTTTGAACAGACCGCAAGCTCGCGCGACCCAGTCGACCGTCTGGCCGGTAACGCCTTGCGCCTCAAGGAAAGGCAGCAACAGCGTGGCCACCTGGCTGTCCGCTGTGGCCTTGAGGTGCTGGGCGTTAACCCAGCGCAGTTTGGCTTCGTCAAACTGCGCTGCGCTCTTGCCTAAGTGGTCCAGATTGAACCATTGCAAAAATTGTTCGCGGCTGAAAATCTCGTCGTCGCCATGACTCCAACCGAGGCGCGCCAGGTAGTTCACCATGGCGTCGGGCAGGTAACCTTCCGCGGCGTATTGCGTCACGGCTTTGGCACCGCTGCGTTTGCTCAATTTTTCGCCCTGCTCATTCAGCACGGTCGGCAAATGCGCATAGACCGGAACGTCTTTGCCTAGGGCCCGAAAAATATTGATCTGACGCGGCGTGTTGTTGACATGGTCGTCGCCGCGAATCACATGCGTGATCGCCATGTCCATGTCGTCGACCACCACGCAAAAGTTGTAGGTCGGCGTGCCATCGGGCCGGGCGATCACGAGGTCATCGAGTTCGTCGTTGCTGATTTCAATGCGGCCTTTGACTTTATCGTCCCAGACCACGGCACCGCCTTGCGGATTTTTGAAACGCAGCACCGGTTGCACGCCAGCCGGCACAGCCGGCAACACCTTGCCCGCCTCAGGCCGCCAAGTACCGTCGTAACGGGGTTTTTGTTTGGCGGCCATTTGCTGTTCGCGCAGGGCGTCGAGTTCGGCCATGCTCATGTAGCAAGGGTAGACATGACCAGCGGCCTGCAACTCGGCCAGCACGGCCTTGTAGCGGTCCATGCGCTGCATTTGGTAGAACGGGCCTTCTTCGTAGTCGAGGCCTAGCCAACGCATGCCTTCAATGATCACATCGACCGACGCTTGGTTGGACCTATCCAGGTCGGTGTCCTCGATGCGTAAGATGAAATCACCGCCCGTGGAGCGCGCAAAGGCCCACGGATACAGTGCCGAGCGGATGTTGCCGAGATGGATAAAGCCAGTTGGCGAAGGAGCGAAACGCGTTCTTGTCTTTTGTGTCATCAGTGTCTTAGTCGATCAAGCCGAAGTGCTCAGGCCAATACGTTCAAGCTGCGCAAACCTTTTTCAAGATCGGCCTTCAAGTCGTCAATGTGTTCCAAGCCGACGGCCACACGGATCAAAGCCTGCGAAATGCCGGCAGCTTGGCGCTGCGCTTCGCTCAGGCGTCCGTGGGAAGTCGTGGCAGGGTGCGTGATAGTGGTTTTGGTGTCGCCCAAATTGGCGGTGATGCTGCACACCTCCGTGCAATCAATCACATGAAATGCATTCTTACGTGCCGCTTCTGGGCCGGTGCCCTTGACGTCAAATGACAGCACCGCCCCGCCTTTGCCGGACTGCTGCTGCATGGCCAAAGCGTGTTGTGGATGCGACTTCAGGCCGGGGTAGTAAACACGTGCCACACCGGGCTGCGCTTCGAGCCAGGTCGCCAACGCCAGCGCGCTGTCGCTTTGCGCCTGCATGCGAATCGACAGCGTTTCCATGCCCTTGAGCACAACCCAGGCGTTGAAGGCGGACAGCGTCATGCCAGCACTGCGCATCACGGGCACGAACTTTTCGTCAATGAGTTTTTTGGTAGCGCAGATCGCGCCGGCAATCACTCGACCTTGGCCGTCAAGGTATTTGGTTCCAGAATGGATAATGAGGTCAGCGCCCATCGCCGTCGGCTGCGACAAGGCCGGCGAACAAAAGCAGTTGTCCACCGCCAGCAGCGCACCGGCGGCGTGGGCAACATCAGCCAATGCACGGATGTCGCACACTTCGGTCAGCGGGTTGGTCGGCGTTTCAGCAAACAAGAGACGCGTGTTGGGCGTGACGGCGGCTTGCCATTCAGCCACATCGGTCTGCGAAACAAAGCTGCTTTCAACACCGAACTTGCCGAACTCGCTGCCAATGAGTTTGATGGTTGAGCCGAACACCGACTGCGAGCAAATCACGTGGTCGCCGGCCTTCAGCAAGCCCATGCACATGAGCATGATGGCGGCCATGCCGCTGGAGGTCCCGATGCAGGCTTCGGTGCCTTCTAAGGCAGCCAGCCTTTTTTCCATGCTGGTCACCGTCGGGTTGGTGAAGCGCGAGTACATGTAGCCCTCTTCTTCACCCGCAAAGCGACGCATCGCAGTGGCCGCGTCGGGCTGCACAAAGCTGCTGGTCAGAAACAGGGCTTCGGAGTTTTCACCGAATTGGCTTTTGTCTTCAGCCACGCGCACGGCCAGCGTGTCACGGTGCAAATTGGCAGGTAATTTTTTCGCGCTCATAGCATCCTCAACTTTTTAACTTCTTAAGCCTCTTGTGGATTGGGCAGCGCCAAGCGCGACACATCCACGTCACCCTCTTCGCTGCTGCTCTCGCCACGGGCTGCGTTCATTTTGGCGATCGTCTCGGGCGTGATGTCACCGGTGATGTAAATGCCGTCAAAGCAAGAGGCGTCGAAGCCGTCAAGCTTCGGGTTGAGCGAACCAATGGCGCGCTTCATGCCTTCAATGTCTTGGTAGATCAGCGCGTCGCAACCGATGGCGACGCGAATTTCTTCGACCGTGCGGTCATGTGCCACCAGCTCAGTCGCTGTCGGCATGTCGATGCCGTAGACATTCGGGTAACGCACCGGCGGCGCAGCACTGGCCAGATAGACCTTGCGGGCACCGGCGTCACGCGCCATCTGGACAATTTCGCGACTGGTGGTGCCGCGCACAATGGAGTCATCCACCAGTAAGACATTGCGGCCTTTGAATTCGCTGGCGATGACGTTGAGTTTTTGCCGGACCGATTTCTTGCGCACGCCTTGGCCGGGCATGATGAAGGTACGGCCAACGTAGCGATTTTTGACAAAGCCTTCTCGGTAAGGAATGCCCAGCAAGTGCGCCAGTTGCGTGGCGCTCGGACGACTGGATTCAGGGATCGGGATGATCACGTCTATCTCGTTCGGCGGCACGGTGGAGACCACGCGCTTGGCCAATGTTTCGCCCAGATTCAGACGCGCTTGGTAGACCGAAATACCGTCCAACACGGAGTCTGGTCGGGCCAGATAAACGAATTCAAAAATACAGGGTTTGAGCTGCGTTTTCTCGGCGCATTGCTCGGCACTGACCTCGCCCTGCATGTTGACAAAGACGGCTTCGCCGGGGGCAATATCCCGCTCAAACTGGTGTGCCGTGCCTTCTAGCGCGACCGATTCGCTGGCCACCATGACCGTGCCGCCATTTTCATTTTGACCGCGGCCCAAGCACAGTGGCCGAATGCCGTAAGGGTCACGGAACGCCAGCAAACCATGACCAGCAATCAGCGCCACCACGGCGTACGAACCCTTGACGCGCTTGTGCACACCGCGCACGGCGGCAAATACATCAGCGGCTTTCAAGGGCAGGCCGCGGGTTGTTTTTTCAAGCTCATGAGCCAACACGTTCAACAGCACTTCAGAGTCGCTGTCGGTGTTGATGTGACGATGGTCGGTGTTGAACAGCTCAGCCTTCAACTCGGCTGCATTGGTCAGGTTGCCGTTGTGCGAAAGCACCAGACCAAACGGCGCGTTGACATAAAACGGTTGGGCTTCATCTTCGCTGAAGGCGTTGCCTGCTGTCGGGTAACGAACCTGACCTAGGCCAACATTGCCAGGCAAGGCCCGCATGTTGCGCGTTCGAAAAACATCACGCACCATGCCCTTGGCTTTATGCATGAAAAACTTATGACCAAGCTGGGTGACGATGCCCGCGGCATCTTGGCCACGGTGCTGCAACAACAAGAGACCGTCATAAATCAGTTGATTGACCGGGGCGTTACTGACAACTCCAACTATTCCGCACATGATGGACCATTCATAAATTAATTCAGATAGCGGGAAAACTTTTCCGGCAACGCCGGTTTCAGTCCCTTCAAGGCGGCCGACAAGACCGGCGCACCTGTTGATTCTTGCCACCAAGGGCTGTCTTTGAGCGGT
>CANFWV010000108.1 GCA_947450695.1 Comamonadaceae bacterium | reverse complement strand
GTGGTTGCATCCGGCACTGACAGCAACTACAACCTGACACTGAACAACGGTGAGTTAACGATCAACAAGGCGCAACTCACGGTCACGGCCAACGACCAAAGCCGCGTCTACAACACAGCAAATCCCACATTAACCAGCGCCATCACCGGCTACGTCAACGATGAAACGGCCAGCGTCTTGAGCGGGACCGCCCGTACAACCACGAATGCCAACAGGACAAGTAGCGTCGGTATGGCAGTGATCTCAGCCAGCGCAGGCACATTGAGCGCCACCAACTATGAATTCAACACCTTCGTTGATGGAAAACTCAACATCACCAGTGCAGCGGTCGTGGCCCAAGAACAAGGTCCGGACACTTCAAACAGCCTTCAGCCAACTGATCCAGAAATGCTGCAAAACTCAGTTGATTATGTGATCGGCCAAGGGCAAGG
This sequence comes from Comamonadaceae bacterium, assembly GCA_947450695.1. Lineage (GTDB taxonomy): Bacteria > Pseudomonadota > Gammaproteobacteria > Burkholderiales > Burkholderiaceae_C > Polaromonas. Next base: position 4,396 of record CANFWV010000108.1, on the reverse strand, counting down.
CGAGTCCTTGTTGGGACAGGCAAGTGGCCAAGAAAATCTCATTGAATGCGTAGCAGAGATCCCGACGGAAACACTCCGATCTCAGCTGGGACGGGATACATCCACCACGATTTTCAGATCAGAAGCGGATAACTGCGCTAAACCAGCGACAGCCCTATCTATCAACGACAAACCTGCCGTACCAGCGGAGCAGCTCAGCGAAGACCTCGCACAACTGACAAACTTGGCGGCCACGCGTGATTAACATGAAGCATCTCGAAAAACGGCCGCACCTCCGTCAATTCCTTCCCTTGTGTGTCACAGCACTGCTACTCTGCATGCCGCATCAGGCTGCGTTAGCGGCAGTCACCGCTTTGCTTGATTCGGGTGCCATCCTGAAACAGATTCAAGCGCCATCAATGCGCCTTGACTCACCCAAGGACAGCGGGCTTTTTCTTGATCAGGACATCATCGGGATACCGCTTCGCACCAAGCCGTTTGCGGTGAAGCGCATCGACATCACGGGCAACAAAGAAGTTGACTCAGCCGCGCTGCATGCGTTGGTCGTGGACAGCGAGGGCAAAAATCTGACCTTGGCCCAGCTCAACCAGCTGGCCGTTCGCATCACTGATTACTATCGCCGCAAAGGTCAACCCCTGGTGCGCGCCATTGTTCCGCCGCAAGTCATGCGCGCTGGGGTGGTGCAAATCACCGTCATCGTGGCCCGCTATGGACGCGTGACGCTGAACAACCGCACAGAGGTACGCGGTGCGCTGCTGCAGTCCACGCTCGCTCCGGTGAACAGAGGACAAGACATCACGCAAGCCGAACTGGACAGAGCCTTGTTGCTGCTGTCGGACGTCCCCGGCATCGCCATCACGGCGACCTTGAAGCCTGGGGAAAGTGTCGGCACCTCCGACCTACTGGTCAACGCCACCGACATGCCGCGGGTCTATGGCAACGTGGTGCTGGACAACTTCGGCAACCGCTACACCGGACACGAACGCGTCGGCGTCAACCTCAGTCTGCTCAATCCACTGAAACTGAACACGGGCGATGCGCTTACCCTGAACTTGCTCACCTCTGTGGAGCAGATGCGTTATGGCCGGCTGGCCTACGAATCGCTGCTCAACGGCCAAGGCACGCGCATCGGCGGCGCATATTCGGCGTTGCATTACCGCCTCGGCGGCGACGTCGCGCCACTGCAAGCGAATGGCTCTGCACAGGTCGCCAGCTTGTGGGTCAGGCAACCCATGATGCGCAGCCGAGACATCAACCTGTACGGAACGCTGCAGCACGACCGCCTGCAACTGCGCGACCACATTGACGTCAGCGACACGAAAACTGACCGACATATGGCGAACTGGACGCTGAGCGTCTTGGGCGACGCCCGTGACGGGCTGCTGTCTGGAGGCAACAACAACTGGGGGCTGAGCTGGACCCAAGGCCGACTTGGCTTTGACGACGCAGCGGCTCAGTCCGCCAACACAGCGAGCGTCAACACGCAAGGCAGTTTTACAAAATGGACGGCAAGTCTTTCGCGCGCTCAACGCCTCAGCACCGACACCAGTCTTTACCTGTCAGTCTCCGGCCAACGCGCCAGCACCAATCTTGATTCGTCACAAAAAATGAGCCTGGGCGGCCCTTACGCGGTGCGGGCCTATGACTCCGGCGCCGCGTCCGGCGACAACGCTCAATTGACCAGCGCTGAAATCCGACAAACCTTAAGCCAGCCCTGGGGCGGACAGTTGACGGGGATTGCTTTTATCGACAGCGCACGCGTGACCTTGAACAAAAACCTCTGGCCCGGTGCTAGCGCTCAAAACAACGCAGCATTGACAGGCGCAGGCTTGGGGCTGCATTGGACTGGCCCACAGCAGTGGATGGCCAGGGCCTTCATGGCGGCCCCGGTGGGTACTTCAACGACTGCCATCGGAAGCCGTCGCGCGACGCGCGGCTGGCTGGAAACACGCAAAGCGTTTTAATCAGTCGCTTAGCGACGTTGGCCGATGTGGCGACCTCTCTTCAAGTGCATGCTGGCCGTGTAGCGGTCGGCATTTATCGGGGTACTAGCATTGCGTCTTGTAAGGAAGTCTCAGCCAACAGATCCGGGGTCACCTGCTGAGGCACGCGCCTCGAATAAGTACGCGCACAAGCTGCCAGTTTTTAGTCGAACGTTGATGTTGGACCGAAAAACTTGAAGTGCGTTTGGTGTTCGTGCACTTCGAGCACCTTTAGTTCGCGCTTGACCCAAACCATGAATGACTGGGGACCTAGGATGTAAGTCTCAACATTAACGCTAGCGCAGCAAGTGTGCGTATTTTTCCACGGCGGTGATAGCCGGTCCAGCAGCCCGAACTTTCTCAATCTTGCAGGGTAACAACGGACCTACTTCATCGCGCAAATGATGTAATTCAAAAATCACAGCTGCATAGATCCGACCAGGGTTGAATACATGTGGGGCTAAAGCCGCAGCCTGACGGACGAGCAAATCATGTCGTTGACTGACTACTATGCCGCGCGAAACTCAGCATCTCCGGGCCTGGCGGGTACTGGAATCAAGCTCGCAAAAGGCAAGCTCATTTTTGAAAATGGTGTGCCTGAGAAAATGACATCTTGTGCGTCGCTTGTCACGGCACACAGGTTCAGAGGAACGAGCAATTCCAGCGTCTAGAGCACCAACACGCCGACTACATCGTTAGGAAGCTCATGGTCTTTCAGCGCACGGATCAGAGGCCTGAAGGCGTCCTCATGAAAACCGTTGCTCACGATTTGAAGGCTGAAAACATCGCCGATGTGTCGGCCTATCTGCAAGTGCTGCCAAGCCCGTAGCAATAGTGGTTAAGCCACCAACAGCAATTGCTAAAGGCTAAAGGCACGCCCCTTCAAATGAAAAGTCAGTCACAAGTTGGCGAGGAGTTTTCGTTTATCGATTTTGAGACCCTAAATCAAGGCCACCTAGAAGCCACCGCAGTGGCGCTTGAGTCTCCATAAAAATCAAGAGTTCATCACCGTAGTTCATTGTCTGTCGCCGCCAGGTGAGACACACAATGAGCCCTATCCGCAGGAAAGGGCCGTTTAGAACTCCAAAAAACGTGAAGAAGACTAGACAAATCAAGAGGACAAAAAATTGAAGATGCCGTCAATTTTGGTCACCTAAAAAGACATGCTCACAGAAATGATTCCAGGCATCTGAAGATCAAGATAACCTCAACTTTTTTTCGTCAACATCAAGTGCTGCATCACCGAACCGGCAGCTGTTGAGATGCGCTGCAAAGATTTGTGATGCATGGCAGACTGAACGTTAGGACACCCAAAACGGATACATCGACACCCCGCCAAAGGTGACTCGATCAAGACGTGTGATGGGAGGTCAAGATGGGAAGTGTGAAGCCGCTCAGCCCCGAGCAGATCGGTGCATTGAAGAAATTCATCATTGAACTTACGGCAACTCGCAAGGTTTGTGAGCGCACGCGGCAGCAATACGAAAAAACCGCTCGCCGGTATTTCGACAGGCCGGAAGATGCTCTGCTCACTTCCAGCAAAGGAACTTACTACTCGAGGAAAGCAGCACTCATCTTTGTTGCGGCACACCGTTTTTTGACGGCACTCGAAATCAATGATCAACTCAATGCTTTGAAGTCTGCGCGTGTGCTCAAGCTTTTTTTTACTCACACAGATGGACCTACGGCACTGGCGGCTGGAAGTATCTGCCCCATTGATGCCAAGCCAAAGGTGGGCAAAAGAAAAAGCCTGCGCGGGCTGCCACTTGAATGGCGTGAGCAAATGGTTGCGGCAGCGCCCTCCCGCGCTTCCCGAGATTGGATGCTGTTGATGGCTGTCGCTGGGGTACGCCCTGAAGAAATAGCCAAGGGCATCGCGGTGCAGCCCATTGCCGATGGTGTTCAATTAAAAATCCAGGGGGCCAAAATCGATCGCGGGCATGGTCAACCTGAACGCGTAATAACATTTCACGGACCGCTGGCATTAATGCTTGCCGAAAGCGGTGAACGGACGATTAAAGCGCCGTCGGCAAATTCAGTTTCGTTGGCTGCTGGCCGACTTGGACGCAAAGTTTTTGGTGAGCGCCGTTCAAATCCTGTGAGCGCTTACTCATTTCGTCACCAATTCGCATCTGACTTAAAAGCTTCGGGTCTGGGCGGAGAGACCGTCTCGGCGATTTTGGGGCATGCTGTTGATGACACTAAAAAGCAATACGGATCGTCGAAGCAAGCACGCGGGCTACAAACGACACGGCTGATTTCTGCGACAAGGGCCGTTAAGGTTCTGAAAAAATCTGGCTTTTCACCAACACGGACTGCCGCAGGGGCATCACCTCCACGGATTTAGCACCGCAATTAAGGTGTATTTATCTCTGGGTGGGTAAATGGGTGGGTAAATCGCAATCCAGACTCAG
>CANFWV010000107.1 GCA_947450695.1 Comamonadaceae bacterium | reverse complement strand
TTCGCAGCATTCAGTTTGACGTCTTGACGAACGCGTTTGCGGCCGGAAGCAAGGCGGGGGTTTTTTTTCTTGGGTTTGGCGGTGGCCATATATAAATTCCTTTAATCCTGGGGAGGAGTCTGTGGATGATGCAGCAAAGCCCACGATTATATGCCACGGCAATTGTTGGCCCCACGCTCGCCACTGCGTGTACTTCGCTGCCCCTGAGGGGGCGCAAATCCCCTTGGGGCGGCCCGGCGGGAATTTCGTCAGCCCTTAAACTCCTGCTGTGTCACTTTTCAAAGCCGCCTCTACTGTTTCCCTGCTCACGCTGGTCTCTCGCATCACCGGGCTCGTGCGTGAACTGCTGATTGCGTCGACTTTTGGCGCCAGTGCCATGACCGACGCGTTCAATGTGGCGTTCCGCATTCCTAATTTGTTCAGGCGCATGTTTGCCGAAGGTGCCTTCAGCCAGGCTTTTGTGCCTGTGCTGGCTGCGACCAAGGCGAGTCACGGGGAGGCTGCTACGCGTTTGTTGGTCGACCGCGTCGCCAGTTTGTTGGTCTGGGTGTTGCTGTTGACGTGTGTGCTGGGTGTGGCTGCTGCGCCGCTGCTGGTTTGGGCCATGGCCAGCGGTTTGCAGCAAGACCCGCGCGGTTTCGATGCGGCAGTCGTCATGACCCGCTGGATGTTTCCCTACATCGGCTTCATGTCGCTGGTGGCCTTGTCAGCCGGGGTGCTCAACACTTGGAAGCGCTTTGCCGTGCCTGCCGCCACGCCGGTGCTGTTGAATCTGAGCATGATTGCAGCCGCTTGGTTCGGCGCACCTTGGCTGAAAACGCAGGGGATTGAGCCGGTCTATGCGCTGGGCGCTGGCGTGATGGTCGGCGGCTTGCTGCAGCTTGTGGTGCAGATTCCGGCGCTGCTGCGGCTGGGCTTGCTGCCCAACATCAGTCTGGGCGTGAAGGGTGTGCACACCGCTTGGAGTGATCCGGCCACGCGCAGCATTGCCAAGCTCATGTTGCCAGCCTTGCTCGGCGTCAGCGTGGCGCAAATCTCGCTGCTCATCAACACCCAGATCGCCTCGCATTTGCAGGCCGGCAGCGTCAGTTGGTTGACTTATGCCGACCGCTTGATGGAGTTTCCGACGGCCATGCTTGGTGTCGCCTTGGGTGTCGTGCTGATGCCGCAACTCGCCGGTGCACGCGCCGCGAATGACACGCAAAAATACTCCGCCATGCTTGACTGGGGTTTGCGCTTGGTGGTTTTGCTGACCGTCCCCAGCGCGGTGGCTTTGCTGACGTTTGCGCAGCCTTTGGTGGCCACGCTGTACCACTACGGCGCTTTCTCGGAAGCCGACGTGTTGCAGACCACGCGAGCCCTCATGGGCTACGGCTTGGGCCTGCTTGGGCTGGTCGCCATCAAGGTGTTGGCTCCCGGTTTTTACGCCAATCAAGACATTAAGACGCCGGTTCGAATTGCCATCGTGGTACTAGTCCTTACGCAATTGCTTAACCTCGTGCTGGTGCCGTATTTTCAGCACGCCGGCTTGGCTCTGGCGATTGGCATCGGCGCGCTGATCAATGCAAGCTGGCTGTTGATCGGTCTGATCCGCCGTGGCAGTTACCAGCCGCTGCCGGGCTGGGGTCGTTTTGGCATGCAGGTTGTTTTCGCCAGTGCGCTCCTAGCAGCCTTCTTGTTGTGGGCCGCCAGCGCCGTGAGCTGGACGGGCTTGCGCAGTCTTTACGGCCAACGCATTGGCTTGTTGTCACTGGTCTTGTTGGGCTCGGCCGTGCTTTATTTCACCGCTTTGCGGGCCACCGGTCTGAAGGTGCGTAAGCTGCTCGGGCGCTGATCACTTTGGACCGAACGTAGAAGTCGCACGCGATCTGTCCGAACTTGTGAGAAAGTAGCGAAATGTCATTGAAATTCGAAGTTCCATCTCCGCTGCAATATTTTTCAAGTTTGGTGCAAAGCGACGAGCACTTTCCGCTGCTCGAAGCCGCTGTCAGCTTGGCTCAAGACGAATACCCCGAGTTGGATGTTGAGCAAGTGCTGGGCGAGGTGGACCAGTTGCTGGCCCGATTGAAACGGCGCTTGCCACCCGATGCCTCTGCCCTGCAAAAACTGCGGGTGCTCAACCAGTTTTTCTTTCGCGATCTCAACTTTGGTGGCAACGTCAACGATTACTACGATCCCGACAACAGTTTTCTCCATGCAGTTCTGCAAACTCGGCGCGGCATTCCGATCACGCTGGCCGTGCTGTGGCTGGAGTTGGCGGTCGGCTTGGGTTTGAACGCGCGCGGTGTGGCCTTTCCAAGCCACTTCATGGTCAAAGTGAACTTGCCCAAAGGGCAGGTCGTGATAGACCCGTTCACCGGCCAGTCGCTGAGCCGGGAAGACTTGGCCGAGCGTCTGGAACCGTATCGTCAGCGTCATGCACTGGCCGATGATTTCGAGGCGCCCATCGGCCTTTATTTGCAGGCGGCCGAGCCGCGCGACATCATTGAGCGTATGTTGCGCAACCTCAAAGATATTCACAAAACGCAAGAAGACTGGCCGCGCCTGATCGCTGTGCTGGACCGACTGTTGGTGCTCCATCCGACGGCTTGGTCAGAACACCGTGACCGTGGTTTTGCGTTGGCTGAGCAGGGCGATCCAGACCGCGCATTGATTGACTTGGAAACGTACTTGGCACGCGCGGAAGATGCACTGGATTTGGACGAAGTAGCCGATCGGTTGGCTGATTTACGACGCGCATGCGGTTAAATCGAAATACTTCGTAAGTAAATACTTTTAAATTTATTTTGGTGTAGAGTATCTTCAATCGTTATAACGATAAGCGTATTTACTCGGACGATTTAAGCTATTTCAGGCTGGACCGTCTTTCACAATAACTTTCCGAGGATTTCCACATGAACCCATTTAAACGCTTGGTTGCTTCCTTGCTGATAGCCAGCACTACTTTGATGGGCTTGCCAATGGTTGCACACGCAGGTTTGGTGACAACAGAAGAAGTCGCCGCCGTGCCCTCCGCTTTGTCGGAGAGTAACCGCGACAAAGTCACGGCATTTTTGAGCCGTGATGATGTCCGCGCTGAACTTGAAGGCCAAGGCGTCAGCGGTGCGGCTGCCACTGAACGTGTGCAAGCCATGACCGATGCCGAAGTGGCTCAATTGGCCTCGCGAGTTGACCAAGCACCTGCCGGCGCGGGCGTTATCGGTGTCATTTTTACGGTCTTCATCGTCTTGCTGGTCACCGACATCATGGGTCTGACCAAAGTCTTCCCATTCACCCGATCGGTTCGATGAACGGCCCTGAACGCCGCGCGTTTCAATGGAACCCCGCTTTGGCGGGGTTTTTCGTTATGGCAGTGTTCGTGCTGTCCGGCTGCGCGACGCCTCAAGTGATCCAACTGGCGCGTGACTTTCCTCTTTCAACAACTGGAGATTCGGGCATAGCCGCGTGGGGTGCCGGCGGGGCGTCGAGCCAGTCAAGCTCAGCGTTGCCTGCCGGTTTGCCGATAGTCGCAAGCGTTCCGGGTGTGCCATTCTTCCCCCAAGATGACTTTCAATGCGGTCCCGCCGCATTGGCCATGGTGGCGCAACACGCCGGTGTGAAGGTGTTGCCTGACGAGCTGACCGAGCAGGTTTTTGTGCCCGGTCGCAAAGGCTCTTTTCAGGTCGAAATGCTGACGGCCACCCGACGCCAAGCGTTGGTCGCGTACCCGCTGCAACCACAACTTGAAGACCTGTTGCGCGAGGTCGCCAGTGGCAACCCGGTGCTGGTCTTTCAAAACCTCTCGCTGCAGGTGTACCCGATATGGCACTACGCCGTGGTGATCGGTTTTGACCGTGAGCGCAACACGGTCGTGCTGCATTCCGGCGTGACGGAGCGGCTGGAGATGTCGCTGTTCACGTTTGAAAGAACCTGGGCTCGCGGCGAGCATTGGGCTATGGTGGCTTTACCGCCAGAGCGTTTGCCGGCCACTGCACAGGCTGAGCGTTTCACGGCTGCCGCGGCCGGGCTGGAGAGGGTGCAGCCAGCCGCTGCTCAGGTGGCTTACAAGACCGCCCTGAAGGCTTGGCCCGGGCAGCGTGCGGCCATGATCGGTCTGGGCAATGCCGCCTATGCCTTGGGGCAACAAGAAGAGGCCGCCGCCCGCTTTGAATCAGCCACCCAAGAGCATGCCGACTTTGCCGATGCCTGGAACAATCTGGCGCAAGTCCGCTTGGAGCAAGGGCGTTTGCCGGAGGCCGCACAAGCGATCAAGCGGGCTGTGCAAATAGGCGGCTCGCGGGCTGAGGGCTACAGCAGCTTGCAGGAAAAAATTTTAGCGAAGCTGCCAGCGTCAGCGCCAAGCAATTAACTGACGACGACCGCTGCGCCTTCACCGCGCTCGGCGATCACGCCGATCTCAAAGACCTTCTCGCCTGCTTCGCGCAGCATCTGCGCGGTGGCCGCGGCGTTGGCGGCGTCGACCACCACCACCATGCCAATGCCGTTGTTGAAGGTGCGGTTCATTTCAAAGTCGGAGATGGCGGCGGTGTTTTGCAACCAAGCAAACAGCTCGGTTTGTGGCCAGCTGCCTTTGCGCAGATGAGCCGCCATGCCGTCGGGCAACACGCGTGGAATGTTCTCCAGCAAACCGCCACCGGTGATGTGGGCCAGTGCCTTGATCGGGTGCGCTGCCAACGCTGCCAGCACGTTTTTAACGTACAGACGCGTGGGCTCCATCACCGCTTCTTTAAAGGGCTTGCCGTCCAAGGTGGCGGGCAGTTGATCGCCAGCGCGCTCGATGCACTTGCGCACCAAGCTAAAACCGTTCGAATGCACGCCGCTGGAGGCCAAGCCGAGCACCACATCGCCTGCAGCAATGTTTTGGCCAGTCAAGATTTTGGATTTTTCGACCGCACCGACCGCAAAGCCGGCCAAGTCGTATTCACCCTCCGGGTACATGCCTGGCATTTCAGCGGTTTCGCCGCCAATCAAGGCGCAGCCCGACAACTCGCAACCCCGTGCAATGCCGCCAACCACCGCTGCTGCGGTGTCAATGTCGAGCTTGCCGCAGGCGAAGTAGTCCAGAAAAAACAGCGGCTCCGCACCTTGCACCAGCACGTCATTGACGCTCATGGCCACCAGGTCAATGCCGACGGTGTCATGCATTTGCCATTCAAACGCCAGCCGAAGCTTGGTGCCCACGCCGTCGGTGCCGCTGACCAGTACCGGTTCTTTGTAACGCTTGGGCACTTCAAACAGCGCGCCAAAGCCGCCAATGCCGGCCAATACGCCTTCGCGCATGGTCTTTTTAGCCAAGGGTTTGATGCGTTCGACCAGGGCGTCGCCTGCGTCGAT
>CANFWV010000106.1 GCA_947450695.1 Comamonadaceae bacterium | reverse complement strand
CACCTGCCAAAAGCGGCTGGCGGCGATTTTGAAGACGCAGAGCTTTTGCGGGTAGCCCGGCACGGGCGTCAAGGTCTCGGGAATCGGCACGGTGCGCTCTCGCTGCAGCGCCCGCGTGGGCACCTCTGGCGACGGGTCGTTGGCGGCGGCGTGTTCGTTAAAGGGGTTACGTTCGAACATGCGTTGAGACTATTTTTATATTTGTAATTTGTCAAATTTCACAAATTAATACTACTTAAATACTATTTATTTCTATAAGTTGAAATATTGATTTATTTGCTCATCAATTTCTTTTGCCTTATTTTGTGATCACCAAAGTACTCAAAAAATATCGCCTCCCCTTGTACAGACGTTTCTGTGCAACGCTTTTAAAGCCTGCTGCGGGTACGTTTCGCCTGCGGTTCCAAGCTGGATCAAGGCCTCTTTGCATATCGTTTAAAGCGTTTTTCAAACACTAAAAACGTCTGCCCTGGCTGCTCTGGCCGCTGTCTCTGCAGCTTCTGCTCAGTCCACCGTTGAAATCTACGGCCGTGCTCACCTGGCTTATGACAACTGGGGCGCTACTGGCTCTACCGTTGGCGCCGCTTCTGATGTGCGCGCTCGCAACCGCTTGGCTGACGACTCGTCACGCATCGGCTTCCGTATCAATGAAGACCTCGGCGGTGGCTTGCGCGCCTTCTCCGTGATCGAAACCGGTATCAACATCGACACCGCCACGGCCAACGGCCAATCTGGCGCTGGCAACTCTGGCGCTGGCTACATCGGCACCCGTGAAGCCCACGTCGGTATCGGCAACGGCCAAGCTGAACTGCGTTTGGGTCGCCAGAACGTGTACTGGGGCAATGGCAAGATCGAAGACGTCGCTGCCAACATGATCCACGGTGGCGTGATCAATGCTTACACCGCGCCAGGTGCTGGCTTCATCAACGGCCCAGCCGCTCGCGCTGACAACACCTACAAAGTCGTGTTCAACAAAGATCTGGTCGGCACCATGTTCGCCGGTTCTGAAGTTTGGTACTCCATCGCTTCAAACGCTGAGCAAACCGCCAAGAATCTGGATGCCAAGGCCAAAGCCCTGGGTTTCACGATCAAGGCTGAGCAAGGTCCTTTCGCTGCCCAGTACGACTACGGTCAAAACAAAAACAGCAACAACGGTGCTGACACTGCTGCTGCTTACGCCGCTACTGCCATCACCGGCAATGCAGTGACCACGGCCCTCGGCGCTCCTACGCTGGACTCCACCACCACAGGTGCTAAGTTGGGCTTGGCTTACTTCTACGCGCCAACCAGCAAAGTTGCTTTCATCAACACCCAGTTGAAGCAAGAGTTCACGACCGCTGCTGAAAACGCTAAAGATCCTGTCAGCATCGTTGCAACGGCTACCAACGCCGCCTACAACACGGGTTTCCGTAAGCAAGCCAGCAACTCCTTCCTGGTTCAGCATGACCTGGGCGGTGGCAACATCGTGATCGGTCAGTACGTCAAGCAAGGCAATGTGAAAAACTTGTCCGGCGCTGCTATGGCCGACACTGGCTCGACTGCTTACTCTTTGGCCTACCGCAAAGACCTCAGCAAGCGCACCAGCATCAGCACGTCTTACAACGTCATCAACAATGACAAAAACAACAACATGATGTCCAACGGTGGCGGTCAAGCTTCTGTTACTTACGTGCCAATGGGCGCGCAAGTCAAGGTCATCGGCCTGGGTATCCAGCACAACTTCTGATCCCACGCTGGCATAGCCAGCTGAAGATTTAAAGTCTTAAAAACCCCCGTTGCTTGCAAAAGTAGCGGGGGTTTTTTAACGCTCATCGCTCCAGCGCTGTTGTATATCTGAAAATAAAGGTGGGCTTTTTAGCATCAAAACTTTATTCTGAAACGGGTACTACAAGCGGTCGGCTCAGACCAGGGCTAGGCTGGCTCAGACCAGGTGAGCTCGGTTTTTAAACTTTTTCCCTAGGCAGTGAATATTTGGGTTTAATGCTGCATCTGTGACGCTTCGTTTTTGTGTGACATTTCAACCATGATTTCAGTTAAATTTTTCAAATTTCTTCACTTTTGGACTTTGTCCATCAGTTTGGCTTCGCTTGGCCTGCTGACGGGTTGCGCAGGTTCAGGGGTTTTAGGGCGTTCCGCAGGGCAAGCGGACAGCGGCACCAGCCCAGAAAGCCAGAACGCCAGCGTGGCCCGGACGTCAACACCTTGGGACCTCGCGTCGGTGCGCGTCCCGGCAGTGCCCGACGCAGTGGCCCAAGAATCGACAAAAGAATCCATCAATGAAGCGCCCGCCAAGGCGTCGCTGTGGCAACACCGCACTTTTCCAGGTAAGGCGCAGAACCAGTTCGCCTACCTCAAGCTCGACGGCCGATCCGCCATGGGCGTCAAGTCCAGCTCGTCGGCCAGCATGTTGCGCAAGGTGGTCAGCATTGAGCCGGCGCAACTCGATGCCATTCGCTTTTCTTGGAAAGTACCGGCCCTGATTGCCGACGCCGACATGGCGCTGTCGGGCAAAGACGATTCCCCTGTGCGGCTGGTGCTGGCGTTTGACGGCGACCGCTCCAAGCTGTCGGCCCGAGACCGCATGTTGTCGGAGCTGGCTTACGCCATCACCGGTGAAGACATGCCCTACGCCACCCTCATGTATGTGTGGTGCAACACGCGCGAGCCGGGCAGTGTGGTGACGAACCCGCGCACCGACCGCATTCGCAAGCTGGTGTTGGAGTCCGGCCCCAAGCGGCTCAACCGCTGGTTGGATTACGAGCGCGACATACGCGCCGACTACCTGAAGGTCTTTGGGGAAGAACCCGGCCGTTTGATCGCCGTGGGCATCATGACCGACACCGACAACACCAAGTCAACGGCGCAAGCTTGGTACGGGCCGGTGGTGTTGGGCGTCGCCAAACTGGCTGAGCGCTGAAGCCGCTTTCGGCGACGACGTTTCAGCGCGTTCAGCATGGCCTCCCACCGTCCTCCATCCGCCAGCGTGCCGGCGGATCAGATGGCCCTCTACCAGCGGGGCATCTCGGCAGCCCAAAAAGGGCACTTTCTAGACGCCATCCATGCCTTGGAAAAGTTCGTTCAGTTGAACAATCAGGTGCCACAGGTGCACAAAGACTTGGGGTATTTGTACCGCAGGGTCATGCAATACGACAAGGGTTTGGCGGCCTATACCCAAGCCCTAGAACTAGAGCCGAATGATCTGCAAGTCTACGAAAGCCGCGGTAATTTGCGAATTCAGCTCCAGCAGCCAGACGCTGCGCTGGCAGACTTTGACACAGCCATCAGCCTCAAACCAGACTATGCCAATGCCCACTACAACCGTGGCTTGGCGCTGACGCAACTCAAACAGATCACGCCGGCTATTGATAGTTTTCACACAGCTTTCAGCCTTGAGCCTGATTTTTTCGAAGCCTACTTTAACCATGGCGTGGCGCTTCAATCCATCAAGCAATACGCCGCGGCCTTGGCCAGTTTTGACCAGACCCTCCGTTTAAAGCCCGACCTGGTTGACGCTTATTACAACCGCGGCTTGGTGTTGCTGGAGCTGAAGCAGCTGGATGCCGCGCTGATTAACTTTGAAAAAGTGTTGTCGATCAACCCCGACTATGACTTTCTATGGGGTGTTTATGTCGACACCAAAATGAGGCTGTGCGACTGGTCGTCTTTTGAGCGAGATATCGCCCTCTACGAGAAAAACATCCTGAGCCAGAAGAAGGTGGCCCACCCCTTCATGGCCCTGAGTGTGCTGGACCAGCCCGAGCTGCACCACATCGTCTCCAAAGTTCATGCCGCCACTCGGCGCCCTGAAACAATTGAAAAGAAGCCATTCACGCAGCGTGAGCCAGACGGGAAAATACGCATCGGTTATTACTCGTCTGATTTTCATAACCACGCCACATCGGCCTTGATTGCCGAGCTGTTTGAGCGCCATAACCGCGACCGATTTGAGCTTTACGGGTTCTCGCTTGGCCCCCAAAAATACGACGACATGCGACAGCGTGTGTCTGCAGCCTTTACACGCTTTATCGATATCAGCGAGATGGCGGACGATGAGGTTTCCCGTTTGTCAAGAGCGCTGGGCATCGACATCGCAGTGGATTTAAATGGCTACACCACGCATGAAAGAGCCGGACTGTTTGCCGCAGGTTGCGCCCCAGTTCAAGCCACCTTTCTGGGCTCGCCCGGCACCATGGGCGCCGACTACAACAATTACATCATTGCCGACAACGTCGTCATCACCCCGGAAACTGAGGCTAACTTCACTGAAAAAGTCGTTTATTTGCCCCATAGTTACCAAGTGAATGATTCTCAGCGAAAAATCTCAGAGCGGCTATTCACCCGGGGAGAACTGGGCTTGCCGGAGTTTGGTTTTGTGTTTTGTTGCTTCAACAGCAGCCACAAGCTGTTGCCGGCTACTTTCGCGGGATGGATGCGGATTTTAAAAGCCGTTGACGGCAGTGTTTTGTGGGTCTTGGGGGACAACGCCAGCGTCACCCAACAGCTACAACAACAAGCGGTGGCGCAGGGCGTTGACGCCAACCGGCTCGTTTTTGCCCAGCGCATGTCGCCAGACGACAACTTGGCCCGACAAAAGCGGGCAGATTTGTTTTTGGACACCTTCCCCTACAACGCCCACACCACCGCCAGCGACGCTTTGTGGGCCGGGCTGCCCGTGTTGACGCGCACAGGACAGTCGTTTGCCAGTCGTGTAGCCGCCAGCTTGTTGACGGCGATTGGGCTGCCGGAGCTCATCACGCACAGCCAAGAAGCGTACGAACAAAAGGCGATAGAGCTGGCGCAACAGCCTGACTCGCTCAAAGCCCTAAAGCAAAAATTAGAGGCCAACAGGCTGACAACGCCGCTCTTTGACTGTCAATTGTTTGCAAAACACATTGAATCAGCCTACGAAGAAATGCACCGCCGGCACCAAGCCGGGTTGCCAACCGAGCACATTCAGGTTCAAAAGATGACTTGAGGTGTCGCTGCGAACGAATAATTTCCCGTCATTGCGAGCGCATCGCGGCAATCCATGCGGTCCTTCGCGTAATTTGATTACACCCCAAGGCAAAATATCGTGAAACTAAGTTACCATCGCAAATTCTGATTTTTCATCCAGCACTGTGGGTAATGCATGAGTTTTGACCTTGTTTTGTTTGGCGGCACGGGCGACTTGGCTTGGCGCAAATTGATGCCGGCGTTGTTTCAGGCGTTTCGCCACGGCTCTTTGCCTGCCGGTGGCCGCATCATCGGCGTGGCCCGTGACGACCTGAGTGACGACGCTTACCGCGCCTTCATCAAGGCCCGTTTTGACGACGTTGAGCTGGCCAAGCGCCCACGCGAAGACGAGTTTGCGGGCTTTGCAGCCTT
>CANFWV010000105.1 GCA_947450695.1 Comamonadaceae bacterium | reverse complement strand
GAGTCAGTCATGTTTTTTCTCACTAATCACCTGCCCGCGACGCTTTTGGCGAAGGAACAGGAAACTCCACCCCTGCGATGCAGAAGGCTTCGTTCATGGTTAATAAAACATCAACCATCAAACGAATATGCGGATCAGGCGCTGAAATGGCCCGAAGCGGTGACTCTAAAAATAAGAGTCCAAAAGTGTGAGGTAGATGTACAAATGCAGAGCACTCTGTGCAACTGCAAGCCGCTGATTATAGAACGGTTTCAGGGTTTTTACTAGTACCCCGCAAAAAAGAGCTCTTTGCGGGTTCAGTTATCACTCGACCGAGGCTCACTTCAGAAAGTGTTCGCGGTAGTGTTCGAGCTCGTCAATAGACTCGTTCACATCGGCCAGCGCTGTGTGGCTCTGCCGCTTTTTAAACGAGCTATAGACCTCGGGACGCCAGCGCTTGGCCAACTCTTTGAAGGTGCTTACATCGACATTACGGTAATGCAAAAAGGCCTCCAGCTTGGGCATGTACTTGACCAGAAAGCGCCGGTCTTGGCTGATGGTGTTGCCGCACAAAGGGGAGGTTCCCTTGGGCAGGTATTTGGCCAAGAAAGCCAGCACTTGCTTTTCGGCTTCTGCCTCGCTGACAGTGCTGGCTTTGACCTTGTCGATCAGACCGCTACGGCCGTGGGTACCCTTATTCCAGTTGTCCATTTGTCCCAGTAACTCGTCGCTTTGATGAATCACCAGCACGGGGCCTTCGATGCGAGGCACCAGTTGTGGACCGGTGACGATCACGGCGATTTCGATCAGGCGTTCTTTTTCAGGGTCTAGGCCGGTCATTTCGCAGTCGATCCAGACCAGGTTCTGATCGGACTTTTTCAGGGTGTGTTCAGTTTCAAGCATCTGGTGATTCTCGCCGATGCCCTAAACTTCGAAGGATGATTGATTACTCGCTTGTGTTTACCCTCGTTTTTTCAGCGGTGCTGTTGCTGGGTTTGTTGGTGAAGTTTTACTTGAGCACGCGTCAAGTCCGCCATGTGGCGCGACATCGTGATGCGGTGCCGGCAGCTTTCGCTGAGACCATCTCATTGGTGTCACACCAGAAGGCTGCCGACTACACCATCACCAAAGCCCGCTTTGGATTGCTGGAGCTGGCCTTTGGCACGGCTGTGCTGCTCGGCTGGACGCTGCTCGGCGGCCTAGATGCTTTGAACCAGTGGTTGTCGGGTACACGGCTGGCGGAGTGGAGCCCACTGGCCCAGCAACTGGCGTTGGTGGCAGGCTTTGGATTGATCAGCGGCACACTGGATTTACCCTTCACGCTGTACAGCACATTCAAGATCGAAGAGCGTTTCGGCTTCAACAAAATGACCTTCAAGTTATGGCTCGGTGACTTGCTGAAATCGACGGTGGTCGGCATCGTGGTGGGCTTGCCCATCCTCGCGCTCATCCTCTGGCTGATGGGCAGTGCTGGCCGCCTTTGGTGGCTATGGGCCTGGGCTGTGTGGATGGGTTTTAACCTGTTGATTCTGGTGCTCTACCCGACCGTGATCGCACCGCTTTTTAACAAATTCAAGCCACTTGAAGACGAGAGTTTAAAAGCCCGAGTGACAGCCCTCATGCAGCGCTGCGGTTTTGCCGCCAAAGGGCTGTTTGTGATGGACGGCAGCAAACGCTCGGCGCATGCCAACGCCTACTTCACCGGCTTCGGCGCCGCCAAGCGCGTGGTCTTTTATGACACCTTGTTGAAGCAACTCAGTCCAGCCGAAGTCGACGCCGTGCTGGCACACGAATTGGGACATTTCAAGCACAAGCACATCATCAAACGCATCGTCATGTTGTTCGCCCTTAGCTTGGCCGGTTTTGCGCTGCTGGGCTGGCTCTCTACGCAGATTTGGTTTTACACCGCGCTGGGCGTGTTACCCAACATGAGCGCTCCCAACGATGCGCTGGCGCTGCTGCTGTTCATGCTTGTCGTACCCTTGTTTAGCTTTTTCATCTCACCGCTGTTTGCACAACTCTCGCGCCAACATGAGTTTGAAGCCGATGCCTATGCGGCCCGTCAGACCGATGGTCGCGACCTGTCCAGTGCCCTGCTCAAACTGTATCAAGACAACGCCAGTACGCTGACCCCCGACCCTGTCTTTGTGAAGTTTTATTACTCGCATCCGCCAGCGTCTGAACGCTTGGCGCGAATGAGCGCTATTCGAACGAACACCGCCGGAGCGCCAGCGTGAGTCCGTCTGCGCCGCCAAGGCGCGCCCTCAGTGCCACTGAAATCGTCAGTCAGTTGAGCAAGCTCAACGGCGAGCAGCCACTGGGCTGGCGCCTGATTGATGGCGCTTTGGAGAAAAGCTTTCGCTTCAAAGACTTTCACCACAGCATCGGGTTCGTCAACGCCGTGGCATTCATCGCCAACGCCGAAAATCATCATCCCGATTTAGCCGTGAGTTTCAGCCAATGCACCGTGCGCTTCAATACGCACGATGTAAACGGCATTTCAGCCAGTGACTTTCTTTGCGCGTCCAAGGTTGACGCCTTGTTGGCTTGAAAAACTCGAGCCAACAGGCAGCTAAAAAGGCAGTCAATACACGGCCCGCCATTTCTGGCACTGAAGCCGGCTTGGTGGTGGCCGGATTCGGTCGTCACGTGCTGGTTGAAAAAGACAACGGTGAGCGCGTCATCTGCCACCCGCGCGGTAAAAAAAACCAGGCGGTAGTGGGTGACCGCGTGCGCTGGTTGCCCTCAGAAGACGAAGGTACGATCGAAAATGTCGAGCTCCGCGACAACCTGTTTTACCGGCAGGATGAAATGCGCACCAAGTCCTTCGCCGCGAATCTTGACCAAGTGTTGATCCTCATGGCGGCCGAGCCAGAGTTCTCAGAAAATCAGTTGACGCGCGCACTGATTGCCGCTGAAGCCGCGGGCATCCGTCCGATCATTGCGCTGAACAAAAGCGATCTCGCAGAACCCTTTGGCCGCGCTTGGACCAAGCTGGCACCCTATCGCGCAATGGGTTATCAGATGCTCTCGCTGGCGATCAAGCCGAAGGCTGCAGACGACGAAACGCAAACGCCGGTGCAGTCATTGATGCCGTTGATGCAAGGCAAAAAAACCTTGGTGCTGGGCCCCTCAGGTGCCGGCAAAAGCAGCTTGACCAATCTGCTGATTCCACACGCCCAAGTCCTGACCGCTGAAATCTCACAAGCTCTCAACTCAGGCAAACACACCACCACAAGCACCACGCTGTATTGGATTGATGCGGACAGAACGACAGCGTTGATTGATTCCCCCGGCTTTCAGGAATTTGGCCTGCACCACATAGAACCGATGCATCTGGCCGCTTATATGCCAGACATCAAGTCGCACGCGCAAAACTGCAAGTTCTACAACTGCACCCATTTGCATGAGCCGGGTTGCGGGGTCATCACTGAGCTGAAAAATACGGAAAAACCCAGCAGCATCAGCGCCAGCCGTTATCGCCTGTATGGCGACTTGTTTGCAGAACTGTCCGAGACACGCTACTGACGCGTCCGGTCAACCCAGCAGTCGCGCCAGCGTCAACAGCGCCAACAGCACCATCCACAACACGACGCAACGCCAGACAAGCCCAACAACGCTGCGTAAATGCGCTAACTCAGGCTCGCGTCCAGGGGTTGACGGCGTCGCGATTGGCCCGTCGCTGTCCACGCCTGCGGTAAAAGATTTGACAGCAGTTTTCAAAATATTTCCACCCAGCCGCACGTTCACAGCGCCTGCGGTCGCGGCCAACACCACGCCGTCATTGCGATTTTCAGAGGCAGCCATCGAGCCGACAGAAAACCCTTGGGTGTAGTTGCGCCAACTGTCGATGGCGTCTTCAAAACTACCCACCACCGCAAAGCCAATCGCCGTCAAACGAGCAGGCACAAAATCAATCACGCCCCACGCTAATTTGGCGGATTGTTGCAGCGCTGGACTCCCACCCTCTACGGCCAAACGGTACTTGTCAGCCCAATAACGCGATACGAATTCGCTCATCCTATATAGCACGGCACCGGCTGGGCCGAGGCCAAACGCTGCCAGCACGGAAAACCAGCTCAATACACCAAATACATGGCGATGTGCAGCGAGCACCGAATGCTCGATCACGTGGCGCACGATCTCGCTGCGCGGTAGTTCACTGGCGTCGACCTGTTGCCAGTCGGCCAACAGCTCGCGTGCAGTCATCTCGTCGCCGACCTCGAGGGCATCACGAATGACCGTGAAATGGTGGCTGAACTGGCGAAAGCCCAGCGTCATGTAGAGCACCAACACACTCCACGCAAACGCTAGCAAGCCATGGACACTCCAAAGTAGCCAGTGGATCACAAAAACCAACAAGGTGGGGCCCAGAACAGTCACCGACCAAACCAGCCAGCCATGGTGCGTACGCCCAGCATCCAAGTTGCGACTTGACCAGCGCGACCACGTGCGCAAGCCCGCATAAATGGCGTTGCCACGGGTGAGTGGCCGAGCCTGTTCAAACAGGAGGGCAAACAAGACGGCAAAAAAGCTCATGTCAAATCATAACGGTCTGGCTGCAAAATCTACAAACTCACGCGGCCAAAAACCGATAAAAATTACGCAGCATGGCAGCCGTTGCACCCCAGATATACCGCTCCCTCGAAAGTTCAGCGGCACCACTTATGTATGGCATGGAGAGCCACTCGCGCTGTACACCCTCAGTCTCATAGACATGGCGACGATGATTGCCCGGGCTCATCAGAAAGCGCAATGGGACTTCAAAAACATCAGCGACTTCCGCCGGATTCGGCTGCAACTGAAACCCTGGCTTGACGAGGGCCACCACGGGCGTAACGATAAAAGCTGAACCGGTGACATAGGTCGGCAGCGTCCCCAGAACCTCCACATGCCCGCTAGGCAAACCGATTTCTTCATCCGCCTCGCGCAAGGCTGTGTGCACAGCATCCGCATCTGCTTCATCCGTGCGCCCCCCCGGAAACGCAATTTGTCCGGAATGCGTCGACATGTTCTTGCCCCGCTCCGTCAACAACAGCATCAGTTCATCGCGCATGACCAACGGGATCAACACCGCCGCCAAGGCCGGCACGCGGTCATCGAATTTCTTCTCTGTGTTTCGTTCAGGCATCCACACGGGTGGCTGCAAAAACCGCTGACGTAAAGCCTCCGGCGTGAGACGCTGCAGCGGCACATCAGGCAGATGTGTATCGACGCTCAGCACCGGGACAGATCGTGGATCGAAAATCGGCAAAGGGCGGGTGATCGTCATCGTGAATGGCTTTAAAACGAACCCATAAAAAAAGCCGCTCCTCGGAGCGGCTTTTTAAAGGACTCAGGTCCAGTTACCTTAAGCGGCGACAGGCGCAACTGGAGCAACCACTTTACGGGCGCCCAGCTTTTCCTTGATACGTGCAGACTTACCGCTACGGCTACGCAGGTAGTACAGCTTGGCACGACGCACATCACCACGGCGCTTGACTTCGATCTTGGCAATCAGCGGGCTGTAGAGCTGAAAAGTCCGCTCGACGCCTTCGCCATTGGAGATCTTGCGCACGATGAAGCTGGAGTTCAGGCCGCGATTGCGCTTGGCAATCACAACG
>CANFWV010000104.1 GCA_947450695.1 Comamonadaceae bacterium | reverse complement strand
CTACCGGCTGATACCAGTCCGGCTCAGGCATGCCCTCTGGCAAATAACTTTCGCCGGCGGCATAGGCTTCGGGCTCGTCATGAGCATAGCGGTATTGCCGACCATGCCCGAGCTCTTTCATCAACTTGGTCGGCGCGTTGCGCAGGTGATTCGGCACTTCACGCGAACGGTCAGACTTGATGAAGGCCTTGGCCTGGTTGTAGGCCATGTAGCCGGCATTGCTCTTGGGGGCCATAGCCAAATAAATCACGGCTTGGGCGATGGCGAGATCGCCTTCGGGGGAGCCAAGCCGCTCGAAGGTCGCTGCCGCATCGTTTGCGATCTGCATGGCGCGCGGATCGGCCAAGCCAATATCTTCCCAAGCCATGCGCACGACTCGGCGCGACAAATAGCGCGCGTCTGCGCCGCCATCGAGCATGCGGCACAGCCAGTACAGCGCGGCATCCGGGTGCGAGCCGCGAACGGATTTGTGCAGCGCTGAAATTTGGTCGTAAAAGTTGTCGCCGCCTTTATCAAACCGACGCGTATTCAGAGTCAGTGCGTTCTGCAAAAATTCAGCATCAATGCGCGTCACACCTGCCACAGCCGCCGCGCTGGCAGACTGCTCCAGCAAATTCAGCAATCGACGGGCGTCACCGTCGGCGTAACCCACCAGCGTGTTAACGGCGGTGTCGTCAAGTTCAAGGTCGGGCAGTTCGCTCGCTTGGGCGCGGCGTACCAGCGACTGCAATTCGTCGTCAGTGAGTGCTTGCAGCACGTACACCTGCGCCCGCGAGAGCAAGGCGGAGTTGACCTCGAAAGACGGATTTTCAGTGGTGGCACCGATGAAGACCACCAAGCCGGACTCCACAAAGGGCAGCAAACCATCTTGCTGACTCTTGTTGAAGCGGTGAATTTCATCGACGAACAGGATCGTTTTGCGGCCAAGTGCCAAGTTTTGCTGGGCCTGCTCCATGGAGGCGCGAATGTCTTTGACACCCGAAAAAACGGCCGACAGCGCAATGAATTCATAACCGAAGGCATTGGCGGTGATTCGCGCCAACGTGGTTTTGCCAACACCGGGGGGGCCCCACAAAATCATAGAATGTGGCTTGCCGGATTCAAACGCCAAGCGCAGCGGCTTACCAGGACCAATCAGGTGCGATTGGCCCACTACTTCATCTAAGTTTTTGGGGCGTAAGGCCTCGGCCAGCGGCGCTACAGGAGCCTTGTCAAAGAGGTCGACCATGTGCCGGATTTATTGACGCAAGACGTCTGCGCCGGCGGGCGGCTTGAACTGAAAATGGCCGGCGCTGAAAACCGGATTGGCTTCGAAACGTGAAAAAATCATCACGGAGCGCTGACCAAAGCTGTCAAGAATGTCCAGCGACGCCAACTCACTGCCCTGTGCGGTCGAACGAAAACCAACGCTGATGTTTTGCACTTGTCCATCGCGCGTTTTCGGGGTGGCAATGACCCACTGCAGGCCCGATTTTTCTGGCAATGCGCTGAGGGTGAAGTCTGATTGCAGACCTTTCAGATTGGCGGCAGCAGCAATCACTGCGGCCGGTGTACCGTTGAGTACTTGCGCTAGCTTGCGCGCCGTCACCTGGTTCAAATCGACGTCGTGAAGCCACAGCGTTTCACCATCGGCGACGATGGTTTGCTCAAACGGCTTTTGATAGAAAAAACGGAACCGATTGGGTCGTGAAAACTCAAACGTACCAGTTGATTTTTTGACTTTTGAAGTCTCACCTGAACGGGATGGTGAGGTCACTGTTTGAACGAAATCTGCACGGCCGCTGCGGGTTTCGCTGACGAATTTTTCCAGACTGGCCATGCCGTTGTTGGTCACGGACTGGGCTGTAGCGCCCATCGCGACGGCAGTCAGAATAGTTACTAGCAAACCCATAGCGATCTTTCGCCACTGAGAAATACGTCCGAATTTAAATCTAAAAAGTGTCTGCAATGCCATGGTTTTATTCTGTTCTCGCCGGCACTAGAATTTCGCGCTGGCCGCTGCCAGACATGGTACTGACCAAGCCGGATTTTTCCATTTCTTCGAGCATGCGTGCGGCGCGGTTATAGCCAATTTTCAGGTGACGCTGCACCAGTGAAATCGAGGCCTTACGGTTTTTCAGCACAATTTCCACCGCTTGGTCATACATCGGGTCCTTCTCACCCGCAGGATCGCCATCACCCATTGCATCGCCTTCGCCGTCAACCGTTCCGCCTTCAAGCACGCCTTCGATGTAATTAGGTTCACCCTGCTGCTTGAGATAAGCCACCACGCGGTGCACTTCCTCATCGCTGACAAAAGCACCATGCACACGGATCGGGAAACCTGTGCCACTTGGCATGTACAGCATGTCGCCCATGCCCAACAATGCTTCTGCGCCCATCTGGTCCAGGATGGTCCGACTGTCAATTTTGCTGGAGACTTGAAAGCTCAAACGTGTCGGAATGTTGGCCTTGATCAGACCGGTGATCACGTCCACGCTCGGTCGCTGTGTGGCCAGTACCAAGTGGATACCGGCGGCACGCGCTTTTTGTGCCAGCCTAGCGATCAACTCTTCGATCTTTTTGCCGACCACCATCATCAGATCGGCCAGCTCGTCAATCACCACCACGATGAACGGCAAGCGTTCAAGGGGTTCGGGTTGATCTGGCGTCAAACTAAATGGATTGTAAATAAACTCTTCGCGCTCAGCGGCTTCGTCAATCTTGACGTTGTAGCCGGCCAGATTACGCACGCCGAGTTTGCTCATCAATTTATAGCGACGCTCCATTTCAGCGACACACCAGTTCAGGCCGTGAGCCGCCTGCCGCATGTCCGTGACAACGGGCGCCAGCAAGTGCGGAATGCCTTCGTAAACACTCATCTCGAGCATCTTCGGATCGATCAGCAGCAAGCGCACATCGCGCGCATCGGCCTTGTACAACAGGCTCAAAATCATCGCGTTAATACCCACCGATTTGCCTGATCCGGTAGTGCCGGCCACTAAGCAGTGCGGCATTTTGGCGAGGTCGGCCACCACGGCATTGCCGCCAATGTCTTTGCCCAGTCCGATCGTCAAAAGTGACTTGGCTTCGTGGTAGGTTTGCGAGCCCAGAATTTCACTCAACTTGATCGACTGACGCTTGGCGTTGGGTAGTTCCAGCGCCATGAAATTCTTGCCCGGAATGGTCTCAATTACACGAATGGAAACCAAACTCAGTGCACGAGCCAAATCTTTCGCGAGGTTGACCACTTGCGAGCCTTTGACACCGGTCGCCGGCTCAATTTCATAGCGGGTGATCACCGGGCCTGGTGCAGCCGCCACCACACGTACTTCAACACCAAAATCCTTTAGCTTTTTCTCAATCAGCCGCGACGTCATTTCAAGCGTTTCTTGCGCGACGCTTTCCTGTCGTAGCAACGCCCCATCCAGCAAGTCAACTTGCGGCAATTTAGAGTCGAGCATGTCCGTGAAGAGCGGTTTTTGCCGCTCTTTGGCCACGCGCTCACTCTTTGGAATATCGACAAAAGTGGGCTCAATCAACACCGTAACGGGGTGATGCTCTTCAATCTCAACGCGCTCTTCTTGCAAGACTTCTTCGCGCTCACGTGCGGCTGCGCGGCCCACCGCCAAGTCTTCTTCAAGCTCGCGCTTTTCGCGTCGTGAATCGATAAATTCGTCAATCCAGGCACCGATGCGTTGCGCTGTTTGGGCCCAAGAAAACCCAAATACAACCGATACGCTGACGACACTGAGTGCAATCCAAACCAAACCTGAACCGGTGAAGCCTAGGTACTTGACGCTGGCAGGCCCCGTCAGATAGCCCAACACACCACCAGCATGCCCGGGCAAGACCGACTCGAAACGATACAGCCGCGACCACTCCAGCGCACTACTGGCGAGCAACAACAATACAAAGCAAGCCCAGAACTTGACTCGATCAGAAGCCGGCACATCGGAAGCAGACAAAGGCTCCCCGCGCAACCATCGCGCCAAAGACACAAGCCAGGCGCGGACACCCACAGCCAGCGTCCACCAAACAGAAAATCCAAGTAAAAAATAGCTGCCGTCAGCCAGCCAAGCGCCAAAGCGGCCGCCCCAGTTCCGAGCGACCACGGTAGCCGCGTTGGTGCCAAGAGCGCCGGTCGTTGACCATGCGACATCATTCAAGGTGTAACTGAGCAAAGCAGCAAGCCAAAAGCCAAGGGCGAGCAGGCCCAAAACCAAGCCCAATTCTTGGGCGAAGCGCCCAACGCCAACCGCCTCAGTGGGAGGTGCGGCGTTACGCGAATTCAGGGTGTCAAGTGAGTAAGTCATGGATCACCTGAGAGCTTACCGCAGTTGGATGCCTACGATGGAGGATGCGTCAATAGATCGACTTGGCAGGCTGGACGGCAGAAAACCCGTGAGAAGCAACTCAAAGCCCGAGTTCTTACAATAGTTTTTTTAATTTGCCCTGAACAGATTTTCATGACGAAACATTCCAAGGTCCTTATTCTCGGCTCCGGCCCCGCGGGCTACACCGCGGCTGTGTACGCAGCACGAGCCAACCTCAATCCAGTGCTGGTCACGGGTATCGCCCAAGGCGGTCAACTCATGACCACTACAGATGTCGACAATTGGCCTGCCGATCCTTTGGGCGTGCAGGGCCCTGAATTGATGCAACGTTTTTTGGAGCATGCTGAACGTTTCAAGACAGAAATTCTTTTTGATCACATCAACAAAGTGGATTTCAGCCAACGTCCCTTCACCCTGACCGGCGATAGCGGCACCTACACCTGCGATTCGTTGATCTTGGCCACCGGCGCTTCGGCCAAGTACCTCGGCCTGGAATCTGAAACTGCCTTTATGGGCCGCGGCGTATCCGGCTGCGCTACATGCGACGGTTTTTTCTACCGCGAGCAAGAAGTTTGCGTGGTCGGCGGCGGCAACACCGCCGTTGAAGAAGCACTGTATTTATCGAACATTGCCAGCAAGGTTTACTTGGTGCATCGCCGCGACAAGTTCAAGGCAGAAGCCATTCTGATTGACAAACTGCACGAGAAAGTCGCTGCGGGCAAGATTGTCCTGAAAACCCACCGCACACTGCAACAGGTTCTGGGCGATGCCGCTGGCGTCAATGGCGTGCGTCTACAAAACACCGAAGACAACCGCACCGAAGATTTGGCGCTGCAAGGCTGTTTCATCGCGATCGGCCATCATCCCAATACTGATATTTTTGAAGGTCAGCTTGAGATGAAAGATGGCTACATCGTCACGCGCGGGGGGCTCCAAGGCTTCGCCACCATGACCAGTGTGCCCGGCATTTTTGCTGCTGGGGACGTACAAGACCACGTTTACCGTCAAGCGATCACCAGCGCCGGGACAGGCTGCATGGCGGCGCTAGACGCACAGCGTTTTCTTGAACAAAACGATTGAAATTCTCCTGAAATATTGGCTTGTAAATGCCTTGTCATGAAGGGTATTTCTCGTACTTCACATTTCAGGCTATAATCAAAAGCTTGGCTGAGCACTCATGGTGACCATGGGGCCAGCATCCGAATTACATTTTTTTATACGGAGAGTGCTCATGGCACGCGTCTGTCAGGTTACGGGCAAAGGCCCGATGGTGGGAAACAACGTTTCTCACGCTAACAACAAAACCAAACGTCGGTTCTTGCCTAATCTGCAATACCGTCGTTT
>CANFWV010000103.1 GCA_947450695.1 Comamonadaceae bacterium | reverse complement strand
TTGACCAGACTCTGCGCAATGTGCGCTTGCAACTTCACGTCGCCACGAATCGGCGGCAGATCACGCAAGCCAGCCCCTTCGTCAGCTACCGGAAACTGCTCACCCACGCCTAACGCGAAGGTCGGGTACATGTCAAAAAAGAAAGTCGTTCCGTGGTCGTTGTAAAAGAACACCAATACATCGGCCTTCTGCGCCTCCAGCCAAGCAGCCACAGGTTTGTAGCCATCAAACAATGGCGCCCA
This sequence comes from Comamonadaceae bacterium, assembly GCA_947450695.1. Lineage (GTDB taxonomy): Bacteria > Pseudomonadota > Gammaproteobacteria > Burkholderiales > Burkholderiaceae_C > Polaromonas. The sequence continues at coordinate 5,935 of CANFWV010000103.1, read as the reverse complement.
AGCAGGCTCGTTCTGCCGACCTTTGTCATACGCCACACCTATCGTAGGCACGTGAGAGGTACCAATTCCACCAATGATCTTCGCCATTATTTATGTCCCCTGTCGATAAAAATATTTTATAAAGGCTGCCGCAACAACTCTTCAATAGCCGTCGTTGAGTTTTCGGCATGTTCGGCAATTTGCGCGGACATCAGGGCCAGCGAGGCCAGCGGGTAGGTGCCGCTGATGACGCTTTTGTAGGCGATCTCTGCACCCAGCGCATCTTGGCCCAAGCCGTCCACCGCCGCAGAAATGCAATCTTCGATGCTCGACAGGCCAGCGTCGGCGTAAAGTTCTTCACCCTCATAGGTGACGCGGTAGTCGAAGCTGCCTTTTTCAAACTGGTCTATATGAAAGCGAACAATCATGGTGTGATCCCGAAGTGTCGTAAAACGCCCTGCCCGGCCGCGCGGCCACTGGCAAAGCAGGCGGTCATCAGGTAGCCACCCGTTGGGGCTTCCCAGTCGAGCATTTCACCGGCACAAAAAATGGGGCTGCCGCCTGGCTGACTGGCTTTGATTTTCAAATTTTCATCCACGGCATCAAAGGACACACCGCCAGCGCTGCTGATGGCTTCGTCGATGGGCCGTGTCCGGACCACCGTGATCGGCAGCGCCTTGATGGCGAGGGCTAACTTGACTGGGTCGGCCATGGCGGCTTTGTCCAGTAGCTCATGAAGAATACCGGCCTTGATGCCGTCTAGGCCCAAACGGCTTTTAAGATGGCTCGACAGCGAACGCGAACCGCGCGGGTGGCGAACCTCTGTCAGCACTTGCTGGGCCGACTTGTCGGGCAACAGGTCGAGCGTGAAGGTGGCGCTGCCCGTACGCTCAATGTCGTCGCGCAGAAAGCTCGATGCGGCGTAAACCAAACTGCCTTCGACACCGGTCGCCGTCGCCACAAATTCACCGCGTCGGCTGAACTGTCGGCCCAGCGAGTCAGTGAGATTAATCGCCACGGACTTGAACGGTTGACCGGCAAAACGGCTGGCGAAATACGCCGACCACCCTGACGTTGAAGTCTCCGCATTTTCCGCAGACTCAGCCAGTCCGAACGGTCGCGCAGCAACATCAAAACCGCAGTTGGACGGTCGCAATGGCTGCACGTCAATACCGCGCTCCGCCAACAACGGCACCCACGCGCCGTCTGAACCAAGCCGGGACCAGCTGCCACCACCAAGGGCAAAAACAACCGCGTCGACCTGCACCATTTGCTCGCCCGATGGCGTTGCAAATCTGAGCGCGCCATCGTCAGCCCAGCCGAGCCAGCGATGCCGCATAGAGAAGTGAGCCCCGGAAGCCCGCAACCGATGCAACCAGCTGCGCAGCAACGGCGCCGCTTTCATGTCTTTGGGAAAGACCCGACCCGAACTACCGACAAAAGTTTCTACGCCCAAGCCCTCAGCCCACTGACGCATCTCAGCACCGCCGAGGTCGGCCAGCAAGGGTTCGAGCGCGGCGGTGCGATCGCCATAGCGAGCGTTGAAGGTGGTGGGTGGCTCAGAATGCGTGAGGTTCAGGCCGCCTTTGCCGGCCAGCAAAAACTTGCGACCGACCGATGGCATGGCGTCAAAAACCTGCACTGTCAGCGCCGGACCAGCGCTCGACAAAATCTCAGCCGCCATCAGGCCCGCAGGACCGCCACCGATGACAGCGACGCGAAGGGACGCGGTGCTGGTTGACAAGGTAGGTGTTTTGCTCAAGAAAAAGTCCATTCGCGCCAAGCAGCCATGAGGTAGAAATCAGGCAAGTAACTACCAGACAGCCCTAGGCAAACCTGAATTATTACAGTTCCACATCTAGCGGTCCAAATCCACTTCAAGCAGCTTCCCTTGCGCTGTCAAAAAGGCCGCCTTGACGACTTCCCCGGGGTAAACCGCCTGCACAGCAGCGCAGTAGGTCTGCATTTGCGCGCGCAACTCTGGCAAGTCTTGCGGCGCGGCATTTGACTTGTAGTCGAGCACCCACCAATGGCCTTCATGCCCCGCGTCTTTTCGCCGCACCAATCGGTCTAAGCGCAGGCTTTGACCCTCGTAGGCCAGTTCAACCTCGTTGCCCTGCCAGCTGACGACAGCCGGCATCCAGGCCCATGCGCCAGCACCAGCCAAAACCGCTTGGGCACCGGCCAACGCGGCTTGAACTTGTGCCACATCCAGCCGAAACTCACGCGTGATGGCCCGCACATGTTGGTCAGACAAAGCGCCCCATTCGAGCAAGCGGTGCATGGCTTGACCGGTTCGCGAGGCGGCTGAATCGGCCGCCGGTTTGGCGTTGGCGACCGGCAGCAAAGGCGCTGGCGGTAGCTCTGGGAAATCAATCACTGACGCGGCGGCGAGCTCAGTCGCCACTGCCGTCAAGGCCGGTTGTGGCCACTCTGCTGCCAGCGCGTGCAGCCGAAGCCACCAGCTGCCCGGGGCGTTACGGTGTGGCTCAATCGAAGACATCGCCAGCGTGGTCTTGGCCCGCGTCAAGGCGACGTACAAGGCGTTGAGTTCTTCGCGATGACGCTCGTCCTTCTCGGCTTGCAGGGCATCGGCACAGCAAGCCGGCGGACGGCTTTCGCTCACGAGAAAAACAAAGCGATGCGGCGCGGCAGATTCGCCAGGCCAGTCGACCAGCACACCCATGCTGTCGGCACTGCGCGGCGGCGTGTCGGTGTCCAGCAGCAGCACGGCGTCGGCCTCCAGCCCCTTGGCACCGTGGATGGTCAAAAGCCGCACAGCGTCTTGACTGACGGTTGCCGGAGCCTGAATGCCGCCGGCTTTGAGGGCTCGCACCAACCCGTACGGCGTGATGTAACGACCGCCATCGACTTGCAAAGTCACCGACAGCAAAGCACGCAAGTTGGCCAGCACGGCCACGCGCTGAGCATCAGGCGCGGCAGCCGCAAAACGTGCCAACACATCACCGTCGTCGTAGATGGATTGCAGCGCGTCGTGTGGCGGGAGTGTGTCCAGCCAATTTTTCCAGCGCGCCAATTGCAGCGCGACACCACCCAAACTGTTAGCCTCTGCGCTTTGCAATTCTGCCAGCGGGCTGATGGTATCGCCCTGCAGCAACTGATACCACGGCTGGCTCAACCGGCGCTGCGCTAAGGCGAGCTGAACCAGTGCTGTGTCGTCAGCCCCAAACAGCGGCGACCGCAAAGCCCGCGCCAACGACAAGTCATGTTGCGGCGACACCAGCGCATCCAACAGCGCCACGATGTCTTGCACTTCACAGCAGTCAATCAAGGCAGTTTTTTCGCCGATCTGCGCTGGAATGTTGAGCGCGCGCAATTCATTTTGCAAAGGTAACAAGCCCGCGCGTTTGCGCGACAGCACCATGATGTTGGCGGGCTTGAGGGCTGCTGTCGTGAGCAGCGAGGCAATCCATGCGGCGGCTTGGCGGGCTTCCAGCGTGCGCAGCGTTTCTTCGGGAACTTCGCGGGGCTGCGTCAGACTGTCGCGCCAATCGATGACATCTTTATCGACAGATTTTTCAACTTTGACACGCAAGATCGGCGGCAAGCGCCCGACCGCGCCCAACTGTGCCGAGTCCGTGCTGTGCGCACGAAATCCTTCGTAGCCGTCCACTTCAACGGCCTGTGCCATGGCCGCATTCACGGTGCTGATGACACCTTGCGCATTACGCCGGGTGTGGTCGCAGCTCAGCAAATCACCCCCAAGGCCTTCTTGGACAAAGGCTTGCGCCGCCCGAAACACCTGCGGCTCAGCGCGACGAAAGCGGTAAATACTTTGCTTCGGGTCACCGACGATGAAGACACTGGGCGCTTGCCCGGCGCCGGTGTAGCTGCCCAGCCAAGACAGCAGCGCCTGCCACTGCAGCGGATTGGTGTCTTGAAATTCATCGATCAACAGATGGCGTACCCGGGCATCGAGTTTTTCTTGCACCCAGCCTGACAACACCGGGTCTCCCAGCATGACCAATGCGGCGCGTTCGACGTCATTCATGTCAACCCAACCGCGCTCGCGTTTGAGGTCGGCGAACTCGGCGATCAGCAAGCGGGTCAAGCGCGCCATGCGTTGCTGGTAGGCCCAGGCGTCGTGTTGATGCCTGGCTGCGGCCACGGCCAGCACGAGTTCTTGAGCTTCCCGCACCGTGCTAATGCCGACTATTTTTTCGCCAAACTTGCGGGCTTTGCCTTCTGTCGTCAGCAAGGCCAAGTACACAGCGCTCTTGTCACCAGCGGTCAAGGCACGCTCCAACTCAGCGCCTTTGGCCGAAAAAGTCACTGCCGACGCACGCCCCAAAGCAATGGCCGCATCGACCAGCAGTTGGTGTGCTGGGCCGGCGGTAAAAGCATCTTCTGGTTCCGCTAGAGCAGCGAATGCTGGGAATTGCTCGCCGAAATTTTTCACTGACGTATCGGTCACCCCAGCCGCATCGGCCAGCGCGAACTCGACCCGTTTGTCGAGCGCCGCTTGCAGGGCTTTCTCGGTTTGTGAGCGGCCATAAGCCAAGACGACGGCTTCAAAGTCGGCCTTCAACGCCGGGTTGCCCATCAAGGCTTGGTAATACCGCCGCCAGACCAGTGCCCGGGCTTGACTGTCGTCTTCCAACAAGTCGTAATTGACCGGCAAGCCTAGGCTTTGTAAGACAGCCACTGGGGCGCTGCGCAACAAGGCCGCGAACCAGCCGTGAAAGGTGCGAATTTGCACCGACCGGCCGGTGGCCAACATGCCCGCATACAAGCCCTGAAGCTGCGTTGCCAAGCGTGACGCCGTGGCCTCGTCGTGCAGGCTGGGCACGCCGCGAATCTGCAATTCGTGCAGCAACTTGGCACGGTCTGCATGGGCAAATTCAGCGAGCCATTCGTAGAGCCGTTCGCGCATTTCGCCAGCCGCACGCTTGGTGAAGGTGATGGCCAGAATTTCCTGCGGCTGCAGGCGGCCATCTGTGCCAGCTTTCTCCACGCCTTCGAGCAAGGCGCGCACCATGCGCGAGACCAGCATCCAGGTCTTGCCGGCACCCGCGCAGGCCTCGACCGCCACGCTGCGGCGCGGGTCGCAGGCAATCGCGTAAAAGGCGTCGGCCGTGACCAGCGCGCCATTGCGTTCGTAAGCGGCTGGCTGGGTCATGCGGACACCCGAAAGTCACGGCGGCACAAGCCGCGGGCATCGCAATAGTCGCAGGCCTTGCCTTCGCCGATCGCCGGTAGACGCGCACCCTCGGCGATGCGACTCATGTCACTCAAAATACTGCCAATCAACTCGTCTCGCAGGTCAACGATGTCCTCTTGCGCATAGCTTTTGGTCGGCTCTTTTTCACCCAGATTTACATAAGCTGCACTCAAAGGATCGTCACTCAGCAGCGCTGCATAAAACGGCAGCTGTGTGTCTTCCTGCGGGTCGTTGATGCGATCAGTGGTGGTGCTGCGCGACTCGGTTTTGTAATCCATCACCATCGGCTGGCCATCGGGCAAGCGGTCAATCCGGTCGATCTTGCCAATCAGCATGAGCGGGCCAACGGGCATTTCTTTCCATTGCTCGGCCTCGGCAAATTGCGCGCCTGAAGCTTCATGGCCCGCCAACCACAGCAGGTAGCCCTCACGCACCCGTGGCCACGCGGCGGCAAAAGGCAAGAACTCGCTGTCGGCCAGCGCCATCTCCCGCGTGGCACGTTCAGCGGCTTGGTTCATCATCAGCACCCGCTCAGACGCATCGGCGGCCGGGGTTTGTTTGAGCGCCACGTGAAAGTGGCTGAGCAGCGCATGCAGCCAATTGCCAAAATCGCGCTTACCCAACTCCCCTTCCAGTTCCTCGACGGCTTGCAGCTTGAGTTGGCGCATCGCAAAAAATCGGTAAGGGCAGCGGCGCAAATCTTCATACGCGCTGGCCGACAAGCGTGTCACCGGCAAGGCCTGACCAATAGGTGCGGGCATGGGTGTTGGCTGC
>CANFWV010000102.1 GCA_947450695.1 Comamonadaceae bacterium | reverse complement strand
CTCAACCACCACCGACAGCGTCGGCGTCTGCACGCGACCGACGGTGGTCAGAAAGAAACCGCCGTCGCGCGAATTAAAAGCGGTCATGGCGCGCGTGCCATTGATGCCGACCATCCAGTCCGCCTCTGAGCGGCAACGCGCGGCATCGGCCAGCGGCATCATTTGCTCGTCGCTGCGCAGGCTGGCAAAGCCGTCACGAATAGCGGCCGGCGTCATCGACTGCAACCACAGGCGTTTGACCGGGTGCTTGGCCTTGGAATATTGCTGAATCAACCGAAAGATCAACTCGCCCTCACGGCCCGCGTCACAGGCGTTGACCATGGCACCAATGTCTTTGCGCTTGGCCAGCTTGACGATGGCGTTGAGCCGCGTTTTTGTCTTGTCGATGGGCTTCAGATCGAAGTAAGGCGGGATCACCGGCAGGTTGGCGAAGCTCCACTTGCCGCGCTTAACATCAAACTCTTCAGGCGCCTGAATCTCGACCAGATGGCCCACCGCCGACGTCACGATCCACTCGTCGCTCTCGAAGTACTCATCGTGTTTTTCGAACTTGCCCGCCGTCGGCGTGATGGCGCGCACGATGTCTTGTGCCACTGAAGGCTTCTCTGCAATCACCAATGTTTTCATAAGTACTTCTTCAAATTTTCTATGTCTTCCGGGACCATTTCCCGGGCCTCTGCAAACACGACCTTGCCATTTCGACCCCGCACCACCACCACCGGTAGCCCGCGCGGCTTGGGCCAGACCTTCGCCACCTCGGGCGTGGCCATGGCCGCTGGAAAGCTGTAACCCTTGGCCTTCAAATGTGCACTGGCCGTGCTGGCCAAGCGATCAATCGAAAGCCCCAACACCACCAATCCTTCGCTGCGCGCGCTCTGCCACAGCGCCTCCATATGGGGCGACTGCACGGCACAAAACGGACACCAACTCGCCCACCAGTAAACCACAAGCACTTTGCCCTCAGCTTGTACCGGCCCCCAAGAGCTGCCGTCCAGCAGCGTCAGGGACGGTACGGCCAGCGCACTTCCCAGCGCCGGTAACGGGGCGCCGGCCGGCTCAGCCGCTAGCGCACCAGCACCCCAAGGCAGCACGGCCAAGGCCGCAGCAGACTGCATCAACTCGCGGCGATTGGCCATCACTTGCTCCTTACAATAAGCATCTCTCGCGTACGCACGCGGGCACGCATGCGCACGCACATGCATGAATTAACCATACCAAAAATTTTCAACGTGTCCAAAATCAGCACCAACGTCAGCACCAAGGCCACTCCAAAAGGTTCCGTCAATCCTGCTCCGCTGCCTTCGGGCAAGCGCATCCAGACGCGCCTCTCCGGCGTCCATGGCAAGGGCATGTTTGCGGTGCAAGACTTGGCCGAGGGCGAGACACTGATTGAGTACATCGGCGAGATCATCAGCTGGAAAGAAGCGCTGCGGCGCCATCCCCACGACCCGACTGACCCAAATCACACCTTTTACTTTCATGTCGATGAAAAGCATGTGATCGACGCCAAGCACGGCGGCAATTCCTCCCGCTGGATCAACCACAGCTGCGCGCCCAACTGCGAGGCCGATGAGCAAAAAGGGCGGATCTTCATCAAAGCGCTGCAGAACATTCCTGCAGGCAAAGAGCTTTTTTACGACTACGGACTGATTATTGACGCGCCGTACACCAAAAAACTGAAAGCTGAATACCCGTGCTGGTGCGGTGCACCGACATGCCGCGGGACGCTGCTCGCACCCAAAGACAAAAAAGTGAAGGCTGAGAAGAAAGCCAAGAAAGGGAAGAAAAAAGCGAAAGCCAAAAAGGACTGAGGCGACTGTTTGAACACCGACCCCTTGCGCGCGCCCGTTCGCTGGCCTGCTGAAGCCATCTGGCAAGCCGTGGTGCCCTATCTACCCGGTTTCACGGTTGAAGTGTTGCCGCAGGTCGACTCCACCAACAGCGAGCTGATGCGGCGCTGTCGGGCCGCTTCGCTGGCGGCGTTGTCCAACTCAGCGTTAGGCAGCCCCGAACCACCTGAAGCCATCTTGCTGGTGGCGGAACATCAAAATGCCGGTCGCGGCCGTTTGGGCCGTCAGTGGCAAAGTCAAGCCGGTGCCAGCCTGACCTTCTCACTCGGATTACCGCTGCAACCGGCCAACTGGTCTGGCTTTTCTTTGGCCGTTGGTGTGAGTTTGGCGGAGAGCTTAGAGCCCGCCAACGGTAAACCACCCACACTGCAACTCAAATGGCCGAATGATTTATGGCTGGGGCAGCGTAAGCTCGGCGGCATTTTGGTGGAAACCGCCAATTGGGGCGATCAACGCTACGTGGTGATCGGCGTCGGCCTGAATGTCACGCCTCCCGAGCAAGACTTCTCTGCTGCGTCCTCGTCGCCTGACGGCGGCCCGCACACCCCCCCTCCGATGCCCGCCACATCGCTGCAGACCTTGTGGCCGGGCGTCGATGCTGCTTGGGCTCTGGAAGCCGTCGCAACACCGTTGGTACAGGCAGTGCTGGACTTTGAGAAGCAAGGCTTCGCGCCTTTTCGCGCACGTTTCGCCGCGCGTGACGCGCTGGCCGGACGCGAGGTCAAACTGTCCGACGGCACAGAAGGCACCGCTTGTGGCGTTGGCGCGCATGGCGCCTTGTCCGTGCAAACCCAGCACGGCCGGGAAGAAATCAGCAGCATGGAAGTCAGCGTGCGCACAGCTGACAATCACCGTTAAAAACATTCAACCCATGAACCCGTCGGTGAAACTGCCGATGCATCGCCCCTGTAGGCCGAGGACGCTTTATGTTGAGACTGCTGCTATTGTTATTGCTGTTGGCCAATGTCGCCTACTTCGCGTGGACCCGTGGCACGCTAGCCAAGCTCGGCCTCGCTCCCACACACCTCACCGAACCTATGCGTCTGCAACAACAGGTTCATCCCGAGCTGCTGCTGGTGACACCCACCGAAGCCGCCAGCGCGCCTGCTCGCTGAGCTCGAATGAGCCTGAGCTATCTTGAGTTCGACTACAGCGAAGATGCTGAAGGTGTCGGCACGTTTGACGCGCTGGCCGCCACAGCGTCTGCCCACAACGCGGCGGTGTTGGCCGAAGTCGCCTCCGTTCTGGCTTGGGCCCATGATGCTTTTGAAGCACAGCGTGCACCGCTTGATGATGGCGGCGAGTGGGATTACGACTTACAAGGCTGGCGCGAATTCTGCGCGGTTGACACCTTGCACTTTGACGAACACAGCCGTGAACTTAGCGCTCTACCCCAAGCCGCCGGTGCCGCTCGACACACGGTGAGCTTGTCCATCACCGGCACACAGGGCTTTTGCGCGGCCTTTCGGGAACGCTTTCACGCCTTTTGACAATGCGAGGGGCATCCACGCCATGCCCTTTTCTTTTGCGGCTTGTTGCCGGCCCAGCTGCCATCCCGAGACGCTTTCCGACATACTCGATTGACGATGCCGCCGGCGCTTGTGCGGCAACCCAACTTTCGGGAGATTTTCATGAGCAAGACGTCCATCGACAAAAACAAAATCCATTTTTTACTACTCGAAGGCGTTCATCCTTCAGCAGAAGAAGTGATCCGTGCGGCCGGCTACACAAACATCGACAGCGTCATCGGTTCGCTGCCGGACGCTGAACTCAAAGCGCGTTTAGCTGACGTGCACTTCCTCGGTATTCGTTCACGCACACAGCTCACTGAAGATATTTTTGCGCATGCCCCAAAGCTGGCAGCGGTAGGCTGCTTTTGCATTGGCACCAACCAAGTTGACTTGGCGGCTGCACGGCAACGCGGCATTGCGGTGTTCAACGCGCCCTACTCCAACACCCGCTCGGTCGCCGAACTGGTCTTAGCGGAAGCGATTTTGCTGATGCGCGGCGTGCCTGAAAAAAACGCTGCCGCGCACCGTGGTGAGTGGCTCAAATCTGCCGACAACGCTTACGAAATACGCGGTAAGACGCTCGGCATCATTGGCTACGGCTCGATCGGTACGCAGCTCTCGGTGCTGGCTGAAGGGCTGGGTATGAAGGTGGTATTTTTTGACGTTGTGACCAAGCTACCGTTAGGTAACGCAAGGCAGATACTCAGTCTGCATGAGTTGCTCGCCGTCAGCGATGTGATCAGCTTGCACGTGCCTGAAACCCGTGCCACGCAATGGATGATGGGTGCCAATGAAATGGCGGTGATGAAGCAAGGCAGCGTTTTGATCAATGCCTCGCGCGGCAGTGTGGTGGACATCCGCGTGTTGTCGGAGGCGCTGGCCAGCCGCAAACTGCTGGGGGCCGCCATTGACGTGTTTCCGATTGAACCCCGCAGCAACGGTGACGTCTTTGAATCGCCTTTGCGCGGGTTCGACAACGTCATCCTCACGCCACATGTAGGCGGTTCGACCATGGAAGCGCAAGCCAATATTGGCGTTGAAGTCGCTGAAAAGCTGGTCAAGTACAGCGACAACGGCACCTCGACCTCCTCAGTCAACTTCCCCGAAGTAGCGCTGCCGGCCCACCCTGACAAACACCGGCTGCTGCACATTCACCGCAACATCCCGGGCGTGCTGTCCCAGATCAACCACATTTTTTCGGACAACCACATCAACATCGCGGCGCAGTATCTGCAAACGCATGACGACATTGGCTACGTCGTCATCGACATCGATGCCATCGACTCTGACAAGGCGCTGACCAAGCTCGGCCAGGTGCAAGGCACCATCCGCAGCCGAGTTCTTTTTTAGGGTGCTTCTTTGTTACAGTCGGCCTAACAACCGGCTGTAACTATGCGCACCTTGTCCGTCACCCTTCCTTTCCTCAAAGTCATGCGCGTACTCGCGCTGCTGTGGCTGAGCCAGGCGGCGCTACTGGCGCAGGCGCAAACATTCAAGATGGACTGCGATGCTGAGGCCAGCATTCCCCTGTTAGAAAAAAAACTAACACCGGCGAAAATCACCATTGAGTTGCAGAACATTGGACGCCATGTGTACTTCAATGTGATCGGCCCGGTGGACTACCAAATGCGCGTCAGCAGCCTCATCACAGAGCAGTATCTGGGCGCCAACATGACGACGGCCGCGCGCTTGGGTGCCCACAAGACAAACAAATCCAGCGGCCGCGAGAATCAGATCACCATCGACCGAGAGAGCGTGACCTACGCCGGCTACAACGACACCGACTACCAAGGCAAGAGCGTGCGCATTCTGTACGAAGGCAAATGCAAACTGCCCAAGCAATAGCCTGTTGCCCACACCCCATCTTTAAAAGTAACGCATGCAAACCGACTCCAAAATGCCGTCCAACGCACCTACGGGTAGCGCCATCATCAAGACCAAAGCGCTTGGCTTTCCGTGGGACACCATCGATCCCTTTTTGTTTTGCGCATACCACGACGACGCCTACCCAGCCGCCAATCCAGAGATGGGGCCGGCAGTGCCATTGAGCGGCCGCACCCTCGGGCAAGACTTCAGCCGGAAAGATGGTTGGAGCATGTACCACGGGCAAACCGTGCCGGGCTTTCCGTCGCATCCGCACCGCGGCTTTGAAACCGTCACCATCGTCCGCAAGGGTTTGATCGACCACTCTGATTCACTCGGCGCTGTGGCGCGCTTTGGCCGCGGCGACGTGCAGTGGCTGACGGCGGGCCAAGGCATCGTCCATGCTGAGATGTTCCCCCTGCTGGCCACCGACACCGACAACCCGCTGGAGTTGTTTCAGATCTGGCTGAACTTGCCAGCACGCAACAAGATGGTGGCGCCGCACTTCACCATGTTCTGGTCGCAGGATATTCCGCATCGCATCACGCGAGACGAGGCAGGCCACAGCACTGAGGTGGCGGTCATCGCGGGTCGCCTTGCTGACGCTGGCGCACCGCTGTCGCCACCACCCGATTCATGGGCGTCTCAGGCTGATGCTGATGTGTCGATCTGGACGCTGCGCATGGACCCCGGCGCCAGCTGGACCTTGCCGGTCGCCGCTGGTGCGGGCACGCAGCGCAGCTTGTACTTCTTCAAGGGCCACAGCGTGAACGTAGATGGCGAGGCCATCGACGGCCATGCCGCGCTGGAATTGCGCGGCGACTGCGCTGTAGCCCTGGTCAACACCGGCAGCAGCGTGGCCGAATTTTTACTCCTGCAAGGCAAGCCCATCGCCGAGCCGGTGGTGCAATACGGCCCGTTTGTGATGAACACGCAGGCCGAGATTCGGCAAACGCTGACGGATTACCAACGCACCCAATTTGGCGGCTGGCCTTGGGAGGACAACGCCCCGGTGCATGGTCGTTCGCCAGAACGTTTTGCGCGGCATCCAGATGGCCGCGAAGAGCGGCCACTGACTTAGCGGTTACTTAGCGACCACGCGCACCATTTCTAAGCACTTGTTCGAATAACCCCATTCGTTGTCGTACCAAGCGACGACTTTGACGAAGGTGCTGTCCAATGCAATGCCGGCATCGGCGTCAAAGACGCTGGTGCAGGTTTCACCGCGGAAGTCAGTGGCAACCACTTTGTCTTCGGTGTAACCGAGCACGCCTTTGAGGGCGCCTTGGCTTTGCGCTTTCATCTCGGCGCAGATTTCTGCGTAAGTGGCTTCCTTGTTCAGCTCGACAGTCAAGTCGACCACCGACACGTCAGAGGTTGGCACGCGGAAAGACATGCCGGTGAGCTTTTTGTTCAGCTCAGGAATGACCACGCCCACCGCCTTGGCAGCGCCAGTGCTGGAAGGAATGATGTTTTCG
>CANFWV010000101.1 GCA_947450695.1 Comamonadaceae bacterium | reverse complement strand
GTTCCACGGTCCCGGCGTGCAGGTAGTGGCAAAGGTGCCAGTGGCCGGGCCGGTGCCGCCGCACAGCATGGTGGTGACGCCGGAGGTCAGGGCTTCTTCAATTTGCTGCGGGCAAATGAAGTGGATGTGCGAGTCAATGCCGCCGGCGGTGACGATCATGCCTTCGCAGCTGATGATCTCGGTGCCCGGGCCAATGATGATGTCGACGCCGGGTTGCACGTCTGGATTGCCGGCTTTGCCGATGGCTGCAATGCGTCCGTCTTTCAAGCCGATGTCCGCTTTGACGATGCCCCAGTGGTCCATGATGAGTGCGTTGGTCATGACGGTGTCGACCGCGCCTTGCGCCCGCGTGGCTTGCGACTGTGCCATGCCGTCGCGGATGGTTTTCCCACCGCCAAACTTCACTTCTTCGCCGTAGCCGCCAGCGCGCAGTGTGTAGTCGGCCTCGACTTCAATGAGCAGGTCAGTGTCGGCCAAGCGAACGCGGTCGCCGACCGTGGGGCCAAACATTTCAGCGTAAGCGCGTCGTCCAATGGTTGCCATGGGGGTGTCTCGAAAAAATCAAATTGAAAAATGCGTTTACAGCGCGCCTTGGACCAGACCGCGAAAGCCATAGACCTTGCGCTCGCCGGCGTAGTCGACCAACTCGACCGTGCGTTGCTGGCCGGGCTCAAAGCGCACCGCCATGCCTGAAGCAATGTTCAGCCGCATGCCGCGCGCAGCATCGCGGTCAAAACCCAGTGCCGCGTTGGTCTCGGCAAAGTGGTAGTGCGAGCCGACTTGAATCGGCCTGTCAGCCGTGTTTTGCACCACCAAGCTGACGGTGCGGCGGCCAGGGTTGAGAACATGGTCGTGACCATCGGTGAAAAGTTCGCCAAGAATCATGTTTGCCTTCGGTGGTTCAGGCTAGACGGGTCAGCAATGTCAGGCCTAGCAAGGCGACGCTGGCACCGGCTGCGCGGCTGGGCCATTGGTTGGTTTGACGCAAAGCCCAACCGAGGCCGATGCCGGTGCTGTGCAACACCGCTGTGGCCAGCATCATGCCGGCCAACGTGGCCCCAGCGGCGCTGTGGCCAGCCAGCTCTTGACCGTGCGCCAAGCCGTGAAAGATGGCGAAAATGCCGACCAAAGCGGCCGCCATCAAACCGGGCAAGCGCCAGCGTGACAGTACCAGCAAACCGGTGACCAGCAGTGACGCAGCGATCATGGGCTCAACCGCGGCTGTGGCGAGGTTGCTGCCGGTTAAACCTGCGAGGGCACCGGCGAACAACAGCGCCATGAAGCCTGCGGGTGCCCAGAGTAAATCCGAACCGGCGCGGCGCGCTGTCAGAGCACTCCACAAGCCTACAGCCAGCATGGCGGCCAGATGGTCAAGGCCGCCGAATGGGTGAGCGAAGCCAGCGGAAAAACTCGAAAAAGCGGTGCTACCAGTTTGTGTGATGCTGTGTGCAAAGGCTACGCCGGATAGCCCTGCGCTGGCTGCAAGAGCGACGATTTTGATCAACTTTGAGTTCATGTTTACACAATAGGTTGGTGGACGGTGACGAGCTTGGTGCCGTCGGGAAAGGTCGCTTCGACCTGGATGTCGGTGATGAGATCGGCGATGCCGTCCATCACATCGGCGCGGGTCAGGATGGTGCGGCCTTCGCTCATAAGCTGGGCCACTGTTTTGCCGTCGCGAGCACCCTCCATCACGGCTGCGCTGAGCAGTGCCACGGCTTCTGGGTAGTTGAGTTTGAGGCCGCGAGCACGGCGGCGTTCAGCCAGCAGTCCGGCCGTGAAAATCAGCAGCTTGTCTTTTTCTCTGGGGGTCAGTTCCATGGTTTCTCCGGGTGGGCCGACTGTGCCGGCCGCAAGACCGGAAGGCAAGAATAATGCCACGATCAGACCCGGCGTGGCACAAAAACTGCACAATCGCCACGCGGCTCGCCGCCTATTCCTCATGCCATGAACGACCCCTCAACACGCTTGCCGCCACCGCTTGTCCGGTTGGCCGAGGTGCGTCCGCCGGCCGCTCCGCTGCAGCGCATCATCAAAGTCCGGCGTGATTACAACAGCTGGGTCGCCAGCGAAACCATGGAAGACTACGCGCTGCGCTTCACGCCGCAGCGCTTTCGCAAGTGGTCTGAATGGCGAGTTGCCAACACGGCATTTGGTGCTGCCTCGTTTTTGATTCTGGAGGCCGTTGGTGCCACCCTATTGGTCAAGTACGGCTTCACCAATGCGTTCTGGGCCATTTTGGCGACCGGTTTGATCATCTTCATGGCGGGTCTGCCAATCAGTATTTACGCAGCGCGCTATGGCGTCGACATGGACTTGCTGACGCGTGGTGCCGGTTTTGGCTACATCGGCTCGACACTGACCTCACTGATTTACGCCTCTTTCACCTTCATCTTTTTTGCGCTCGAAGCCGCTGTCATGGCCTATGCGCTGGAGCTGGCGCTCGGTATACCGCCGGCGTGGGGTTATTTGATTTGCGCGCTGGTCGTCATTCCGCTGGTGACGCACGGTGTCTCGGCCATCAGCCGGCTGCAGATGTGGACGCAGCCTATCTGGCTGTTGATGTTGGTGGTGCCGTTTGCGTACGTGCTGATGCGCGATCCAGGTGCATTTTCGGGTGTTTTGCACTACGCTGGGGAGGATGGTCTCGGCAGTGGTTTTAATTTGCACCTGTTTGGTGCTGGATTAACTGTCGGGATTGCGCTCATCACGCAGATGGGCGAGCAGGCGGATTACCTGCGTTTCATGCCCGTGCAAACGCCCGCCACGCGCTGGCGCTGGTGGGTGGGCGTGTTGGCTGGCGGACCAGGTTGGGTCTTGCTGGGTGTGGTCAAAATGCTGTGTGGCGTGTTGCTGGCTTACTTGGCCATCAGCAACATGGTGCCGCCAGACCGCGCGGTCGACCCGAACCAGATGTACTTGGCGGCCTACGAATATGTCTTCCCCAACTACGGCTGGGCGGTGGCGGCCACGGCGCTGTTTGTGGTCATTTCACAGCTCAAGATCAATGTCACCAATGCCTATGCCGGCTCACTGGCGTGGTCTAACTTTTTTTCGCGGCTGACACACAGCCACCCTGGCCGCGTGGTTTGGGTGGTCTTCAACACCTTGATCGCTTTCATGTTGATGGAGATGAACGTTTTCAAGGCCTTGGGCGACGTGCTCGGCTTGTATTCAAACATTGCTATTGCCTGGATGATGGCGGTGGTGGCGGACCTGGTCATCAACAAACCACTCGGCTTGTCGCCCAAAGGCATTGAGTTCAAGCGGGCGCATTTGTATGACGTCAATCCGGTGGGCGTTGGTGCTATGGCCTTGGCCTCGGTGTTGTCAGTTGCGGCGTACTTGGGTGCATTTGGCCCACTGGCGCAGTCTTTTTCAGCGGTGATTGCGATGCTCACCGCGCTGGTCACCGCACCCCTGATCGCTTGGGCGACACGCGGTCGTTATTACATCGCCCGTGGTTCTGACAACACCGATGATGCAGCACCTGCACCGGGTGTTTTTCGCGCCCACCGCATGAGCCGCTGCGTGATTTGTGAGCGCGAATACGAAAGCCCCGACATGGCGCATTGCCCTGCTTATCAGGGCGCCATCTGCTCCCTCTGTTGCACGCTCGACGCGCGTTGCGGCGACATGTGCAAACCGCACGCCAGCTTGGCGGCGCAATGGTCGGCCACTTTGCGTTGGTTATTGCCGCGCCGTATCTGGCCGTATTTGGACACCGGTCTCGGCCATTTTTTGCTGCTGATGCTGGTCATCGTGCCACTGCTGGGCAGTGTCTTTGGCTTGCTGTATCACCAGGAACTGCGGCCGCTGGCTGAAGCTGCTGGGGTCTCGGGCGCGGCTTTGAGATCAGGCTTTGTGAAGGCCTACATGGCGCTGCTGTTGATCGCTGGCATGGTGGCGTGGTGGATGGTGCTGGCCCAAAAGAGTCGGCAGGTTGCGCAAGAGGAGTCGAACCGGCAGACACATTTGCTGATGCAAGAAATTGACTCGCACCGGCAAACCGACGAGGCGCTGCAGCGCGCTAAGCAAGTCGCCGATCAGGCCAACCAAGCCAAGAGTCGCTACATCAGCGCCATCAGCCACGAGCTGCGCACGCCGCTCAACAGCATCTTGGGTTATGCGCAGCTGATGGGTGAAGACCCGTCGATTCCGCTGCACCGTCGGCAGGCCGTCAGTGTCATCAAGCGCGGTGGCGAACATCTGTTGTCGCTGATTGAGGGCACGCTCGACATCGCACGCATCGAAAGTGGCAAGCTCACCTTGAACGTCAAACCCATGTACTTTGCCGATGGCGTGCAGGAAATGGCGAATCTGTTTGAACTCGAAGCGCAGGCCAAAGGGTTGCAATTCAAGTTCGAGAGGGAAGGCGCGATGCCACTGGTGGTGCGGGCGGACGAAAAACGCGTGCGGCAAATTCTTATCAACCTGCTCGGCAACGCCATCAAGTTCACCGCCAGCGGCAGTGTCACGCTGCGTGTGCGTTACGCCCGCGAGATGGCTTTGATCGATGTTGAAGACACCGGCCCGGGCTTGTCTGAAGCAGAACGCGAGCGCATCTTTGAACCCTTTACGCGCGCGAGCAGTGCCAATGCCAGCGGTGGCGCCGCGCCGGGCGCCGGGCTGGGTTTAACCATCGCGAAGATGCTCACCGACCTGATGGGCGGCGAGATGACGCTGACCAGCTCACCCGGTGTGGGGTCGATTTTTCGGGTCAGGTTGTTCTTGCCCGACATGCACCAAGCCGCCGGCACTCTTCAGACCTTGCCGCTGCAGAATCGTCCGCGCCACGGTTATGCCGGTGAGCGCCGGCGCATCTTAGTGGTCGACAACGAAGAGGCTGATCGCGATATTTTGGTCAGCCTGCTGCAGCCTTTGGGGTTTGAGATTCGCACCGCCGCCAGCGGCCATGACTGCCTTGATTTATTGGCCGCCGGTTTGCAGCCGCACGCGATCTTGATGGACTTGGCCATGCCCGGCATCGATGGTTGGGAAACCATACGCCGGCTGCGTGCGCTGGGCAACAGCGCTGCATCCTTTCAGCAGCTGCAGCCGCAGATTGCGATTGTCTCTGCCAACGCTTTTGACAAGGGGCTGGAGAACGACGTTGGCATCCGCAACGAAGATTTCATTCTCAAACCCGTGCGCCACAGCGAGCTGCTGGACTGGCTTGAACGCCAGCTCTCGTTGAACTGGCTGACACAAGCGCCGCCAACTGCTGCGACCATGGTGGCCGCACCACTGGCGGCGCTAGTGTGGCCGGCAGCGGCTGAGCTGAAGGCGTTGAGCGAGCTCATCCATTTAGGGTTTTTACGCGGCATCATGAACCAGCTCGACAAGATAGAAAAAGCCCAACCCGAGTGCCATGCTTTTGTGGCCGCCATGCAAGTGCAGGCGCGCCACTTTGAGTTTGAAGCCATGGCCCGGCAAATTGACGCGCAAGCGGTAAGACCAACAACGCTTTCAGGAGTCGCCACATGAGTCATGTCAACACCCCTGCGCTAGCGCAAACACTCGACCGCGCCAACAGTGACGTCGTGCTGATCGTCGATGACGTGCCGGACAACCTCTCTGTGTTGCACGACGCGCTGGATGAGTCTGGCTACACGGTGCTGGTAGCCACGAATGGCGAGGCTGCCCTGAAACGCGCGACCCAAGCGCTGCCCGACATTATTTTGCTCGACGCCATGATGCCCGGTATGGACGGTTTCGAAGTCGCGCGCAGGCTCAAAGCTTCGCCCGCCACCGCGCCTATTCCGATCGTCTTCATGACTGGGCTGACCGAGACCGAATACCTGGTGGCGGCGCTCGACGTCGGCGGCGTCGACTACGTCACCAAGCCGATCAAGCCCAAAGAAGTGTTGGCTCGCATTGCGGTGCATTTGCAGGGCGCACGCGAAAAGCGCCAGGCCCGCAATGCACTTGACGCCTTTGGCTACGCCACGATCACGGTGCGCGTGAGCGACGGCAAACTGATGTGGCAAACACCGCTGGCACGGGATCTGTTGCAGCGCTATTACGGCACGGCTGCGCCGCAAACGCCTGAAGCGGTGCTGAACTGGCTGCGCCGCTGCGTGGCCAATGCCGAGCAGCAGGCTGAGCCGCCCCGCCTGAGCATGGAGCAGGGTGCCAAGCGTCTGAGCTGCCGCTTGCACCAGCAGACCGGTGACGACGACTGGTTGATCATCATGCGTGAGGAGTCGGACGAGACTGTCATTCAAGCCATGAGTCTGAGCTTCAAACTGACGGCGCGCGAAGCCGAGGTGCTGTATTGGGTCGTCAAAGGAAAGATCAACCGCGACATTGGCGACATTCTGGGCACCAGCCCGATGACAGTGAAAAAGCACCTGGAGCGGGTCTACACCAAACTCGGTGTTGAAACTAGAACCGCTGCGGCTGGTATGGCCATGAACCGGATTCGGCAGTTGCACCCGCAGTTCGAAAACTAGCCGAACCCTCTAAAACCTCCAAAGTTGGCTATTCGCGGGCTTGCCAATGGCCTAAGATGCGCCATCTTGTTTAAAACGCTACAATCTCAGCTTCGGTATCGCAACAGCTTTATGTGTCCAGCCTTTCCAAATTCATATCTTGAAGTGGCTTGATCCCATCAGCGCGGCGCTTCTCAGAGCCCGGACTTCTCAGTGTTTTCAGTGCCCATACAGCCCTGAACCTTGCCAGCACTGTTCTATTTTCCTAGCAAAGACTTCCCAAGCGGTGCCTATACCGG
>CANFWV010000100.1 GCA_947450695.1 Comamonadaceae bacterium | reverse complement strand
TACGTGTTGCCGAAACACCTCGACGAAAAAGTCGCACGCTTGCACCTGATGAAAGTCGGTGCCATGTTGTCCGAACTCAGCGACGAGCAAGCGGCTTACATCGGTGTCTCGAAAGCCGGCCCTTACAAAGCCGACACTTACCGCTATTGATAAACGCGCGCTAAGCGCACCAACTCTGACTGCCTTATGCGCGCTGATCTGTTTCTCGTCGACCGTGGCCTGGCCACGACCCGTTCCCAGGCCCAGCGCCTGATCGCTTCGGGCGTGCAATGGCGCGCAGACGAGGACTCGGCTTGGCGCAAAGTCGCCAAAAACGGCGATGAAATTCCAGAGGGCGCAGAGTTGGTTGTGCCCGATACCACCGAAGCCAAGTACATCTCGCGTGGCGGACTCAAGCTCGAAGGGGCGCTGAAAAAAGCCGGTCTCGATGTGACCGGCTGGCGTTGCTTAGATGTCGGCCAGTCCACCGGCGGTTTCACCGACTGCTTGCTGCAGCACGATGCGGCGCAGGTAGTCGGCGTCGATGTGGGCCACGGCCAGCTGCACCCGACTTTGCGCGCCGATGCGCGCGTGGTGTGCATCGAAGGTGTCAACGCACGCTCGCTGACGGCCGACGATTTGGTCGAGCACCACAGCCGCGCTTTGACGCTCAAGCTGGATGCTGCTGAAGCCGAGGGCACGCTGCAAGACCATCCGGACTTGTTGGCTGCGCTGGACGCTGACTTTGATCCGGTGTTTGATTTCCTCACCGGTGATTTGTCTTTTATTTCGCTCACGTTGGTGTTGCCGGCGGTGGTTCGCTTGCTCAAGCCGGGTGGCGACTTGCTGATGCTGGTCAAGCCGCAGTTTGAATTGCAGCCGGGGCAGATTGGCAAGGGCGGCATTGTGCGCGACCCGATCCACTTCGCCTTTGTGGAGCAACGACTGCGCGACTGTTGCGCCGAACTCGGTCTCGAGGTGCTGGCGTGGCTGGACTCTCCGATTGACGGCGGCGACGGCAACCGTGAATTTTTTATCCAAGCGCGCAAAGGTCTGGAGGCGGTGGGTGAAGACAAGCCTTTGCCAGCGGCCCCTGCGCGTCAAGCGGCCAAACGTGTGCCGCGCAGTGCGACCCGCAGCTTGTTAGATGCCATGGATGAAGATGGTGAAGCCGCGCACGCGGGTCAGCCGGGTCCGGCACGCAGCAAGAAGCGCGAGAAGAAAAATCTCGCTGACTAAAGCTATTCCAGTTATTGACGAATGCCAGAGTGACACCATGACACTGCCGATCAGTTTCGAATTTTTCCCGACCAAAACGCCTGAAGGTGCCGCCAAGCTGCGCGTCACGCGGCAGCAGTTGTATGCGTTCAAGCCGGAGTTTTGTTCTGTGACCTTTGGCGCTGGCGGCTCGACGCAAGAAGGCACGTTTGCCGCGGTCAAGGAAATCTTGGCCGAAGGCGTTGAAGCGGCTTCGCATTTTTCATGTGTGGGTGCCACCAAGGCCACCGTGCGCGAGCAGCTGGCCTTGTTGCAGGCCATGGGCGTGAAGCGTCTGGTGGCCTTGCGCGGTGACTTGCCGAGCGGTTTCGGCATGGGTGGCGAGTTCCATCACGCCAGCGACTTGGTGGCCTTTATCCGCGCCGAAACAGGTGACGCTTTTTACATTGAAGTGGCGGCGTACCCTGAGATTCATCCGCAAGCGAAATCTGCCGAGGCTGATATACAAGCCTTTGCAGCCAAGGTCAAGGCTGGCGCCAATGCGGCCATCACGCAGTATTTTTTCAACAGCGATGCCTACTTCCGCTTTGTCGACGACGCGTACAAACTGGGTGTCGATGTGCCGGTGGTACCGGGCATCATGCCGATCACCAGTTCGACACAGTTGATGCGTTTTTCAGACGCCTGCGGTGCCGAGATTCCACGCTGGATTCGGCTGCGCTTGCAAGGCTACGGCGACGACATCGATTCGATCAAGGCCTTTGGCCTGGATGTCATCACCGACCTCTGCGACCAACTCCACTCGGCTGGCGTGCCGGGCATCCATTTCTACACCATGAACCAGGCCGGTGCGACGACTGAAATCATTCGGCGTTTGAAGTTGGCTTAATTACTTTTTGAATGACTTCTTTGGCACTAAGTATTTAGAGGCTGTGTTACCGTTTTCGCTTTCCACAATGAGTGAAAGCAACCACGCGGCATGTGTTTTAGATTCAGGATAAAGTTTTTAGGCGACAGGCTGATGTGTCTTGTCCGAGCCCTCGCAATCGTCGCCATCTCTCTAGCGCCGGCAGCGCAAGCCGCCAAGCTAACGCTGGGCAACGGCGATCAGATTTCGGGAGAAATAGTCAGCCTGCAAGGTCAGTTGCTGACCTTGAACTCGCCACTTTTTGGCACAGTCAAGATCCCTTGGGGCAAGGTGGTCGAGTTGCGAACAGATCGCGGCGTCCGGATTGAACTGGCCGACGGTCGGGAACTGAAAGGTCAACTGCTGCTGCAGCCTGACGGGCGCGTTGTGGTGGCACCGACGCCGTCGGCTCCGGAGGTTCACATCCTGCGGTCAGACGTGGCCCAGCTCAACCCGCCGGTCATCGATCCCTCGGTTAAGTATTCCGGGCGTGCGACGCTGGGCGGCACCTTCAATCAAGGTAACTCCACTGACGAAATGCTGAACTTGGACGCTGAACTGGTGGCCAGAACACCGGACAAGCGCTACGCCATCAACATGGCCGTCAACGAGGCGAGGGCGTTTGGTTTCACGACCGCTTCGCGGCGACTGTTGACCGCCCAGCATGACATTTTTCTGAGCCAGAAAAACTATGTCTTTGTGAATGCCCGCGCACAGAGTGACGTGCTGGCCGATTTAGCTATGCGGACATCACTTGGCACGGGTTATGGCCGGCAAATCATCGAAAACACGACGACGAAATTGTCGGCTGAAGTTGGGTTGAGCTACGTCAGCGAAAACTATGAAATCGCGCCTGACCGGACCTATCCAGCGCTGAGCTTGGCTTTGAATTACGAGCACAAATTTTTTAACAATACGCTGGTGTTTTTCAACAATACCCATCTGACGGGCAGCCGCCATGAAAGTGCCAGCACGTTGGCCACCAATAAAGTGGGCTTTCGAATTCCGATTGCCAATGGCTTGAACCTGAGTACCCAATTCAATCTGGCTTATGACAGTTCGCCCCCTACCGGGATTAAGCCTACTGACAGTAGTCTGATCTTTGGCGTCGGTTATATTTTTTAAAACGCCAGTCTTTTGCCGCGCCTATCCCCGGGGGCATTTAAACGGCCGCATCTTCAACCCTCGATTTTCGAGGGACTCTCGAAAATTACCACGAAGTTCTACACTTCCACAGCTCGGTCGACTGTTGTCATCCCAAACAACACGACTGACGGAAGTTGAACAGTATGGAACACCTTGACGCCTTTCTGCTCGCGCGCATTCAGTTCGCGACCAATATGACCTTTCACATCCTGTTCCCGACGATTTCAATTTCGTTAGCTTGGGTGTTGTTGTTTTTTAAACTTCGCTTTGTGAAGACCCGTGAGCAGCACTGGATGGACACCTACCAGTTCTGGGTCAAAATTTTTGCGCTGACCTTTGCGCTGGGTGTGGTCAGCGGCATCACCATGAGCTTTCAGTTCGGCACCAACTGGCCGGGTTTTATGAACACCGTTGGCAACATTGCCGGGCCGCTGCTGGCCTATGAAGTTCTCACCGCGTTTTTCCTCGAGGCGACCATGCTCGGCATCATGCTGTTCGGGCGGCAGCGGGTAAGTGAACGGGTGCACACCTTGGCCACTTTTTTAGTGGCGGCCGGCACAACGATGTCGGCGGTCTGGATTCTTGCGCTCAACTCCTGGATGCACACGCCGGCCGGTTTTGAAATGATCAACGGGCAGGCCCATGTGACCAGTTGGTTTCAGGTTATTTTCAATCCATCTTTCCCTTACCGCTTCAGTCATATGCTGCTGGCGTCAGGTTTGACGGTGTCCTTTTTGGTGGCGGGTGTGTCGGCTTACCGTTGGCTCAAAAATGACCGCGGTGCTGATGTTCGGGCCGCTTTACGCACGGGGGTTTACCTCGCCGCAATTTTGATCCCGCTACAAATCCTAGTCGGTGACGCGCACGGCCTCAACACACTTGAGCATCAGCCGGCCAAAGTGGCGGCCATGGAAGGCATCTGGGAGACACAGAAAGGCGCCCCGGCCGTGTTGTTCGCGATCCCGAACAAGGAGACGCGCTCTAATGATTACGAAATCGCGGTTCCCGGCCTGGCCTCGCTTTACCTCACGCACAGCTGGACCGGCGAGATCAAGGGGTTGAATGATTTTGAGGGCAAACATCCTCCTGTGGCGCCGGTGTTTTGGGCATTTCGCGTGATGGTTGGCGTCGGTGTGTTGATGCTGTTGGTGAGTTGGCTCAGCGTCTGGCAACTCAAGCCTTGGCAGCGGCTAAGCCCAGGCCAAGCCCGACGTGAGTTGCAGGATTGGCAAGCGCGTATTTTGGTGGCCATGACGTTTGCGGGTTGGGTGGCTTTGATTGCCGGCTGGTACGTGACGGAGGTCGGTCGTCAACCGTGGTTGGTCACGGGCATTTTGACCGCGGCAGATGCCGCGTCCAAAGTGCCGGCCGCGCACATTGGGCTGACCCTGACGTTGTACCTGCTGCTGTATGTGGTGCTGCTCTCTGCTTATATTTCGGTCCTGTTTTACCTGGCCCGCAAAGGAACGCCGCCACAAGAAGTCGCGCTAACGACGGATACACCAACGAACGCCAAGGAGGGCTTGACCCATGGTTGATTTCATTCCCGACTTGAGCCAGCCTGCCGGCTGGATGCCGATTGTGTTCATGGGTGTCATGGGGCTGGCGATGCTGGCTTATGTGATCTTGGACGGCTACGACCTCGGCGTGGGGGTGCTGATGCGCCGCGCCAGCGAAGATGACAAAGACGCGATGATCGCCAGCATTGGCCCCTTCTGGGACGCGAATGAAACTTGGCTGGTGCTCGGCATAGGCATTTTGTTGACGGTTTTCCCGCTGGCCAATGGTGTGATTTTGGGGGCCTTGTATTTACCCGTCGCCCTCATGCTGATTGGTTTGACGCTGCGCGGCGTAGCGTTTGACTTTCGTGTCAAGGCGCGGGCGCAACACAAGCCGGCCTGGAATCGTGCGTTTTATGCCGGCTCGCTGCTGGCCGGTTGGTCTCAGGGTTACATGCTGGGTTCGCTGGTGACAGGTTTTACCGGTGACGCCGGGTCAATGGTTTTTAGCGCCGCAATCGGCTTGGCGCTGGTGGCTGCTTATTGCTTGTTGGGTGCGGGCTGGCTCATCATCAAAACCGAAGGGCCACTGCAGCTGAAAGCCGTGCAATGGGCGCGTGGCAGTTTGTGGTTCACCGCAGCGGGTATTGCTGCCATTTCATTGGCGACGCCGATGGTGAGCCCGGCAATTTTTGCCAAGTGGTTCTCTTTTCCCAATATCTTTTTGCTGTCGCCCATTCCCCTTGCCACGCTGATCTTGTTGCTCATCATTGGCCGCAGCCTGAAGCGTTTGCCAGAGAGGTTGGCTCAGGGCAACGAGTACGGCGCGTGGGTACCATTTGGCAGTACGGTCGGGGTATTTTTGCTGGCCTTTTACGGATTGGCGTACAGCCTCTTTCCGTGGCTGGTGATTGACCGCGTGCACCTCTGGCAAGGCACCATTTCGCCGGAATCCATGGGCGTGATTCTGGTGGGTGCGTTGGTGGTGCTGCCGATGATCATTGGCTACACGGTGTTTGCTTATCGGGTGTTCTGGGGTAAGAGCACCGCACTTCAATACTGAAGCGACAGGTCTTGCCTGACTGAGTCTTCTGCGTTTAACCGCCGTGTTCAAGCCCGAAGGACGCGTGCCGATCTTGCCCCAGCTTGGCCACCATTTGCGGCAGCGCCAGTTGCAAATCAGCCTTCAGCGTGTGCGGTGGATTGATGACAAACATGCCGCTGGCGGGTAGGCCCGGGCGAATGACTTCACCCGCTACGTCTGTCGTTAATTTGCTTGACTTCACCGTCAGGCTGGCATTCAGCCAGCTGCGGCCAGCCTTGACTGCCAGCGTCTTGAGCTTGCGCGGCAAGTCATGCGCTTCGGGCCGCGGAATAATCGGGTACCAAACCACATACGTGCCGGTGGCAAAACGCTTGACGGCGTCGGCCATGCAAGCGCTCACGCGGGCATAGTCGCTCTTGATTTCATAGCTAGGGTCGCAAAACACCATCGCTCGGCGGGCCGGTGGTGGCAAAAAGGTTTTCAGCACTTCAAAACCGTCTTCACGCGAGACTGTCACTTGACGGCCGACGCCGAGCTGCTCGATATTGCCGGCCAATGATTTGAAATCAGTCGGGTGCAATTCAAACAGCTTGAGCTTGTCGCGGCCACTCAAAAACTGCTGCTCAATAAACGGCGAGCCTGGGTAAATTTTCAGGTGCGAGGCTTCGCCGGTTTGCGCGAACTGCGGATTCAGCGCCTTCAGCACGTTCAGATAGTCTTGTAGCGCGGGTGCCAGCACTTCGGGTGCGGCAAGCCCGGCTGGTTTGCGGGGCTTGGCATCAGGGGCAGGCGGTGCCGGTGGAGCAATGAGTTTGAGGACACCTTCCAGCGCCTCGCCGCTGGTTTCGGTGTAATCACCGTCCAGTCGGTAAAGGCCGGCGCCGGCGTGCGTGTCAATCACGGTCAACGCCGTGTCTTTTTGGGTCAAATATTTCATCAGGGCAATCAGCGTGGTGTGTTTGAGCACATCAGCATGGTTGCCGGCATGGAAGGCGTGGCGGTAGCTAAACATGCAGCGATGCTAACCGCTGGCAGCCCCGAAAGCTGCGCTTGTGCTGAGAATTTGCCCATAAAGCCAGAATATTCGTATAATCGCAGGTTCTTCAGCGTTTCCATATCCGCCGGAAGACACTCGCTTGGCCGCCAGCAATGGTGGAAAACTCAGGGCTGTAAGGCTTCGGGTCCGGCAGGTGAAACCCACCTAAGAGGTTCTCTTCAGAAGAACGCCGACCGTGGAATAGACGTGGAACCATTCCGGCACAGCCCCCAAGTGCGCCGGGCAAACCAACTTTTTTAAAGAGTATTTCATGAAAACTTTCAGCGCAAAACCCGCTGACGTAGTGCATGAATGGTTTGTGATTGACGCGACCGACAAGGTCCTCGGACGAGTAGCCAGCGAAGTT
>CANFWV010000099.1 GCA_947450695.1 Comamonadaceae bacterium | reverse complement strand
TGGCTCTGGCCACATCCGCGACACCGAAAGCTCGGCATTGCAAATTTTGCGCATCATCCAAGAAGAGTCGATGAAAGACAGCACGGCCTCGGTGCTGTGCCAAGTGCCTGTCGATGTTGCGTCGTTCCTGCTGAACGAAAAGCGTTCAGAGATTGCCAAGATCGAAATGAAGCAGCGCATCAACGTGCTGCTGGTGCCGAACAAAACACTCGAGACACCGAACTACAAGCTTGAGCGCCTGAAGCACGATGACCCGCGTCTGGACAACATCGAAGCCAGCTACAAAATGGCTGAAGAAATTGAAGACCCGACCTTGGTCACACGCCGCAGCCAAGAAAAGCACAACAAGCAAGAACCGATCATCAAAGGTGTTCTGCCTGACATGCCCGCCCCGATCGCAGTGCCTAAGCCAGAAGTCGCGGCCAAACCCGTGGCAGCGGCTCAGCAGCGCTCACCGTTGGCAGCGCGCACACCGGCGCCTGCAGCTGAAAAAGGCTTTTTTGGTTGGATCAAAAACCTGTTTGCTGGCGATGACGCAGCCCCCGCTGCAGCGGCTGGCAAAGAGGTGAAAAAAGACGAGCGCGGCGAAGGCCGTCGCGATGAGCGTAGTGAACGCGGCGAGCGTTCAGAGCGCGGCGAACGAGGTGGCCGTGATGGCCGCCGCGGTGGTCGTGGCGGCCGTAGTGAACGCACCGAAGGCCGCCCAGAAGGCCGCGCTGAGCGCACTGGCGAACGTGGTGCTGAGCGAGGCGAAGGCCGCGCTGATCCACGTCGCGAACGCAGCGCAGAAGGTCGTCCTGAACGGGTGCCAGCCGAAGGTGGCCGTGAAAATGGTCGCGGCTCCGGCGAAGCTCGCGCTGAAGGTCGCACTGAGAGCCAGCCACGCAGCGAAGGTCAACCCCGTGGCGAAGGCCGTGGTGACCGCACCCGCCGTGATCGTCCAGAACGCGCAGAGCGCACAGACCGTGGTGAACGTGGCGCTGAACGCAGCGGCGCACCCCGCGACGCAGCCCAAGAAGAACTTGCACTCGCCAATCAGGCTGCCATGGCTGCCGCTGCACGCGGCGATGTGACCGCACCGGAAGCCGGACGCGAAGAGCGTCAGCCTCGGGAAGCGCGCGAGCCACGTGAAGGCCGCGAAAGCCGTGGTGAAGGTCGCCGTGAACGCGGTGGTCGTCGCTCGGAGCGTCGTGATGACGCACCTGCTGCTGACGGTAGTCAACAAGCTGCTTTTACCGATAGCAATGCACCGGACTTCCGTGCTGAGCGCGCAGAACGCACTGAGCAGACAATCGCCACAGACGCGACACCGCAAAGCAACGAGACCGCTGCCGGCCAGGACGATACACAAGAACGTGCACCGCGCGAACGCCGCAGCCGTGACCGTTATGGTCGCGAGCGCCGTGAACGTGGTGACCGTGCCGAGTCATCGCCAGACCAAGCCGTTGACGCCAGCACCCAGGCCTTCGTGCCAGTGCCCATGGTCAATGCAGAAACCAGCCCGGTTGTGACGGTGAGCGAAGTTGCGGCCACCACACCAGCAGCCCCTGCCGCGATCATCTTTCCGGCACCCGTTGCAGCCGTAGCACCGCAAGTGGCAAGCGCACCAGCAGCGACACGCTCTCTGCCTCAAGTTGCGTCGTATGACTTGCCTTTGCAAGACTTAGCCCAAGTTGCCAGCGCTTCGGGTCTGCAGTGGGTCAACTCCAACACCAGCAAGATCGCTGAAACGCAAGCAGCGATGGCTGCCGAGCCGCGCCCAGCACACGTGCCACGCGAACGTGCCCCTGTGGTGGCGGTGCAAGCGAGTCCACTGGTGCTGGTAGAGACTAAGCGTGATCTGCGGAACATGACTCTGCCTTTCGAAGAAGCGGCAACGAAGCCACCACAATAAAACGGCATAGTGAAAGTCACTGACTTGGTGTTCATACTGGGTCAGAACTAAAAAAGGCGACTCGTGAGTCGCCTTTTTTTTACCCTAACGTTTTAAGAGCACTGACCGATGCATGGTCCCACACTCCACCTTCAGATCAGGCTTGAGCAGCTTGCCGATAGGCCTTCTGAGTGGCAGCGTCATCACCCCGCTGCTCAGCCAATGCCGCCAGCGCAAGCCAAGCCTTGCGCCTGAGCACGACATCCTCCAAAGTAATCACAGCGTGGGACAGCAACTGCTGCGCTTTACCCCACAGCTGACGTTTCAGGCAGGCCGTGCCAGCCAAGTATTCGAAATTAGCATCGCCTGGACGAGCCTGCAGCACGGCCTCAATACGCGCCAACCAGACGGCATCGATGGATTCGAGGCTATCCTCCAGCGCGAGAATAAATTTCACGCGCAGCGTGTCGCTCAGGTCAGAGCGGGGCTTCATCACGACATCCCATGCACCGGCCAGCCAATGGCGTGCCACCGAGGCGTCCCCCTTCAAAACCATCAGGCGTGAAGCCGCATGAACGGCCAGCTCAGGCATCGCTCGTTCAGCCTCGTCCAGCGAAAGCCACACTTGACGCATCTGCTCCGGGTCATGCGCGGTGTTAAGCAGTTCAAGCGCGAGCCCACGAATGATGCTTTGTGCAGCAGAGGGTGAAAACGCCCTGTGCTTGACCAGCAGACGGGCTGTTTCCAGCGCCTCCGAGGTCTGACCGGCGAGCCGCGCAGCCTTCAGTCGCATCCTTAAGGCCAGTGTGCGCCGTCCGGCGCCTTGAGGCAGCTGACTCAGCCACTCCATCGCCACCCTCGGCTCTCGATCTTCCAACGCCCAACGCGCAGCACGCAGCTGAATACCTTCCTGGGTTTCCAAAACAGTACGATTACCGGCGCCTTCCAGCGCTTGCTGCAAGTGCTGGTCGCGCACCCCGCGGTTTTGCAAAGATTGGGCACTTTCGGCCACCAGTAGATGCGCCAACGACCGCAACTGCTGCGATCGAGCTGGCTGATGCCCGGAGTCTGCCCCTACATCAGCGATCAACTCGCTCATATTTTTTTCTTGCAGCAAAGCGTTCTCAGCGGACCGCGAAGCGCGAATAAAACGACCGGCAAGCAGGTGCGCAAGCGCATCCATCAGTGCGGCGTACATCGCACGTTCTTTTTGCTGAGCACGCCAGCGCCGGGCCTGTCGCGGCAAGGATGCCACAACGCTCAAGGCCTTGAGTGCAAAGTGCAGCAACGCAAAAGCAGCCAGCAACACCAACAGCAACAAATTGAAGGACAAATCCACCCGGTGCGGCGGCCAAAAAAGCGTTACAACAGCATGGTTGTTTCCGGCCAACAGGGCTCCGGCGACAGCCACTCCAAACAAGGCAACTAACCAAAGAGCGGCGCGCATAAGCTGATATGAGTCCTAAGTCTTAACGGCCGGCGGACGCGGTTGCGAGGGCGGCGAGGGTGTCATCAAAACGCGGCAACTCACTCGTTCGAAGTTGCGCCTGTGTCTGCTGTAACAAGGCCTTGGCGGCCTGCGTCTTGCGCGACGAAGTGTCGAAATAACGTGACAAACTGGTCTGAACATTGGCTAGATCAGAGCGGGCTGCATCAGTCTGCCGAGACAACAACGCCAAACGTGCATTGAGCAATTTGAGTTTGATATTTTCACGTAGAAAATAAGACTGTTCAGGCGCCAACAAGGCCGCCTCAGGCTGGTCAATTCGGCTCACACGCAACAGGCTTTGAGCATCTTCACGCAGACCCTGCAAGACCCGACCCGACCAGTTGCTCAAAGCCTGAGTATCGAAAAAGCGTACAAAACCAGAGCGCGCTACGGTAGCTGTCGCTGGCGAAGTTGTCAAAGCGGGTGAAGTTTCGACGACTGGCGCAGTCAAACCCGCAGCAGGTTGATTCACACCGACCACCACATCATTGACCAACGGCAACTCATCGACCTGACGCACCAGCTCATCTAGCTTGAGCAACATCGCGGGGACATCCGTCAGGGCCGCGCTCTTGATGCGTTCGGCGTCTTTGACGATGGCGCGTTGCACTGGGCTTAAACGCGGCTGGGCCGCACGGGCAAGCCGTTGTTCGGCAGATTTGAGTGCCGCGAGCAAGGGCTCTGCACTGCCCGTGAGCTGTGCCTGTTGCTGTGCCAGCCGAAGGTTGGCTTCCAGCTCAATCACTAAGTTGTCATCCCTTGAGCGCGTCAAACTCTGCATCAGATCTTCCAGCTGGCCGCGCTGCAGGCTGACCTCGCTCAGTCGGTTTTCGGTCACGGCCAATCGCGCTGACAGTTCACGACTGCTTTCCTGTGCCTGACGAGCCAACGTTCGCGCTTCAACAGCTTGGGTTCCGGTGTCCGTGCTCCGGCGCGCCAGCTCTTCTTGAATATGGCTGAGCTTTTGCCACAACAGTAAACAGCCCAAAGCGCCAGCCAGTGCCAGTATCAACACGACCAACGCCCAACTGCGCGAACGCCACCAAGTGCTAGCGACAGCACTTGAATTCAGTGTGCGCTTAGCGGCGGTTTCAGCGCTAGCGACAGCATTGTCGTGATCTGCCGAAACGGTGGGAGTTGGTGTGGGGGGAATGTCACTCATGGGTGCAGCAATTCTATAGAGGCCACGATGTCGTCCAGCGCTGGCCGTGACTCGATAACAACACCCCAACCGGCCGCCTGTGCCGCTTGGGCGATTCTGCTGTGAGTGGCGATGGCTTTGGCCTGAGACCAATCAGACCCCTGAAGCAAATTGGCCAAGGCTTCAGAACTGCTGAAGAGCCAAAGCGATCCATCGCGTTGGCTGGCGACTATGCGCCGCTGTTGCGCCGCCGTGAAACGCGGTGCACGGCGTTCGTACACCACTACAAAGTCAACTAAAGCGCCTGCATTTTCAAGCTGACGCGCCAGCCATTCACGGCCAGGTGCCATGACGTCCACAACGGCGTCCAAAGTGCCGTTGTGCCCGCTTCGCCCGCGCACGATCAATACACGTTGCCCGGACCAATCCCGCTGGCCTATCACTTGCCACAAAGCTTCGGAGTCAAATTGCGCGGCGTCAGCGGGCGGTGTGTCGATCTGCGCCACTGGAACACCCTGCGCCGCTAACACCTGTGCGGTGCCCGGGCCGGGGGCCATGAAGCGAACGCTATCCAACGATGCCAAGTCGTGTCCAAGCAGCTCCGCACCAGAGAGCCTGGCCGCAAAAAAATGCTCGACCGCATTGCCGCTGACAAACATCACGGCAGCGTAGCTATCCAAATGCGTCCACGCAGCACGCGCCGCGGTCAGATCACAGACGCTGGCAATTTCAATCAAAGGCAGGGCTTCGGCACTGATGCCGCGCTGCTGCAGTTGCGCTACCCAGCGCTGGGCATCTGGCGCGGGCCGGGTGACGATGACGCTGGCAACTCGTTCAACACCATTAACTTGTTCAAGCGTTGGCATTGATGGCCCAGACAGCGCCACCGGCACGTAGCAGCGCGGCCACATGTTCCCCGAGCGCTTCAGCCTCGGCGAAATCACGCACCGCGGCTTGGTGCTGCACACGCACCAAGGGTGCTGTCACCGTAGGCTCTGCACTTGGCACGGCATCAGGACCCGCGGCACCAGGGTCTCCCCAAGCGGCTTCCAGCCGCATACCGTCACCCGTCGGGCCGCGCGTGAAGGCGGCCAACGGCATCGAACAACTGCCGCCCATGGCGCGCGACACCGTGCGCTCAGCGGTCACGGCCAGCCAAGTGGGCTGGTGCGCCAGCAAGGCCAGTCCGCCGATCAGATCTTGGCGGTCTGCCCGCACCTCAATGCCGAGTGCGCCTTGGCCAGCAGCGGGCAACATAGTGTCAGGCTCAAAGGTGGCGCGAATGCGGCTTGCAAGCCCCAAGCGTTTGAGTCCGGCTGCAGCCAGCACGATAGCATCGTAGTGGCCTTTGTCGAGCTTACCCAGGCGGGTGTCGAGGTTGCCACGCAAGGGTTCAATGCGCAGGTCAGGCCTCAATGACTTCAAAATCACCAAACGACGCAAGCTAGAGGTACCGACCACCGCGCCCACCGGCAAAGCGGCCAGCGAGGCATGGTGGTTCGACACAAATGCATCGCGCGGGTCTTCGCGTTCCATCACGCAAGCCAAGGCGAAGCCAGTCGGCAAGTCCATTGGCACGTCTTTCAGCGAATGCACGGCGATGTCAGCGCGGCCATCCAGCAACGCCGTCTCAAGCTCTTTGACGAACAAGCCCTTGCCGCCGACTTTGCTCAATGAGCGGTCCAAAATCTGGTCGCCCAAGGTGGTCATACCAAGCAGTTCTACCTGCCAACCCAAACGTCTTTCAAGCAAAGCCTTGACGTGCTCGGCCTGCCAGAGCGCCAAACGGCTTTCGCGGGTGGCGATCACCACTTTTTTGACCGGCGAAGGCTGTGCGCTGTCTGCATTTTTCGTTGTATCAATAGGTGCGATCACTCGTAACTGCCTTGTTTTCTTTCAATTCTATGGATGCTAGCATGCAGTCTTTCGTACATCAGAGCGGCTGCGGGCCACTTAACACAGACTGAATGAAGGCACAGATAAAATCAGCGGCTTGAGCTTGTTACAGCCTGGCTGGTGCAAGGCCCCCATTTCACCGCTCCCGCCTGCTTGTCAATCCAGACAAGCGTGGCCTTGAAAGTTCTTTCGTGAATCAATTCGACAAAAAATCCCAAGCTTGGTCGGCCCTGTTTTCAGAGCCCATGAGCGACCTCGTCAAGCGTTACACCTCCAGCGTGTTTTTTGACAAACGCCTGTGGCAGGCCGACATCACCGGTTCACTGGCGCACGCCGACATGCTGGCCGTGCAAGGCATCGTTGCGGCCGCAGACCACGCTTCCATCAAAGACGGCATGGCGCAGATCACGGCTGAAATCGAGTCGGGTGCGTTTGAATGGAAACTGGATCTTGAAGACGTTCACCTCAACATCGAAGCCCGTTTGACGAAACTGGTGGGTGACGCCGGAAAGCGCCTGCACACTGGCCGCAGCCGCAACGACCAGGTCGCCACCGACGTGCGGCTTTGGCTGCGCGGTGAGATTGACCTGATCGGCGAGTTGCTGATCGAGCTGCAAACTGCCTTGGTCAACATCGCTGAGAAAAATGTCGAGGTCATTCTGCCCGGCTTCACGCATTTGCAAGTCGCGCAGCCGGTGAGCTTTGGCCACCACATGCTGGCGTATGTCGAGATGTTTGCACGCGATGCCGAGCGCATGCTCGACGTGCGCAAGCGCGTGAATCGCCTGCCCTTGGGCGCGGCTGCATTGGCCGGCACCAGCTACCCACTGGACCGTGAACACGTGGCGCGC
>CANFWV010000098.1 GCA_947450695.1 Comamonadaceae bacterium | reverse complement strand
GTCACAAAGTCGTCTCAGTCCTTTTTGGCTTTCGACTTTCTCTTCTCTGTCTTGGCTTTGCTTTCTTTCTTGTCTTTCTTCTCAGCCTTCACTTTTTTGTCTTTGGGCGCAAGCAAGGTGCCGCGGCAATTCGGCGCACCGCACCAGCACGGGTATTCGGCTTTCAGTTTTTTGGTGTATGGCGCGTCAATGATCAGCCCGTAGTCGTAAAAAAGCTCTTTGCCTGCGGGAATGTTCTGCAGGGCTTTGATGAAAATTCGACCCTTTTGTTCATCGGCTTCACAGTTGGGCGCGCAGCTGTGGTTGATCCAGCGTGAGGAATTGCCGCCGTGCTTGGCGTCAATCACATGCTTTTCATCAACATGAAAGTAAAAGGTGTGATTCGGGTCTGTCGGGTCGTGTGGATGGCGCCGCAGCGCTTCTTTCCAGCTGATGATCTCACCGATGTACTCAATCAGTGTCTCGCCCTCAGCCAAGTCTTGCACGGCAAACATGCCCTTGCCATGCACGCCGGAGAGGCGCGTCTGGATCCGCTTGCCCGAGGGCAAGGGCGCCAGCTTGGCGAGACTCTTAGGTGTGGCCTTGGCGCTGACTTTGGTGCTGATTTTGGACACGTTGAAATTTTTTGGTATGGTTAATTCATGCATGTGCGTGCACATGCGTGCCCGCGTGCGTACGCGAGAGATGCTTATTGTAAGGAGCAAGTGATGGCCAATCGCCGCGAGTTGATGCAGTCTGCTGCGGCATTGGCCGTGCTGCCTTGGGGTGCTGGTGCCCTAGCGGCTGAGCCGGCCGGTGCCCCTTTGCCGGCGCTCGGCAGTGCGCTAGCCGTGCCGTCCTTGACGCTGCTTGATGGCAGCCCTTGGGGGCCGGCACAAGCTGAGGGCAAGGTGCTTGTGGTTTACTGGTGGGCGAGTTGGTGTCCGTTCTGTGCTGTGCAGTCGCCTCATATGGAGGCGCTGTGGCAAGCCGGGCGCAGCGAAGGACTGGTGGTGTTAGGGCTTTCGATTGACCGTCTGGTCAGCACGGCCAGTGCGCATTTGAAGGCCAAGGGTTACAGTTTTCCGGCGGCCATGGCGACGCCCGAGGTGGCCAAGGTCTGGCCCAAGCCACGCGGTCTGCCGGTGGTGGTGGTGCGGGGCCGACAGGGTCGAGTCGTGTTTGCAGAGGCCCGGGAAATGGTCCCGGAAGACATAGAAAATTTGAAGAAGTACTTATGAAAACATTGGTGATTGCAGAAAAGCCTTCAGTGGCACAAGACATCGTGCGCGCCATCACGCCGACGGCGGGCAAGTTCGAAAAACACGATGAGTACTTCGAGAGCGATGACTGGATCGTGACATCGGCGGTTGGCCATTTGGTCGAGATTCAGGCGCCTGAAGAGTTTGACGTCAAGCGCGGCAAGTGGAGTTTCGCCAACCTGCCGGTGATCCCGCCTTACTTCGACCTGAAACCCATCGACAAGACCAAGACGCGGCTCAACGCTATCGTCAAATTGGCCAAGCGCAAAGACATTGGCGCCATGGTCAACGCTTGTGACGCGGGCCGTGAGGGCGAGTTGATCTTTCGTTTGATTCAGCAATATTCCAAAGCCAAGCACCCGGTCAAACGACTCTGGTTGCAGTCGATGACGCCAGCCGCTATTCGTGATGGCTTTGCCAGCTTGCGGAGCGACGCGCAAATGATGCCGCTGGCCGATGCCGCACGTTGCCGTTCCGAGGCTGACTGGATGGTCGGCATCAATGGCACGCGGGCCATGACCGCCTTCAATTCGCGCGACGGCGGTTTCTTTCTGACCACCGTCGGTCGCGTGCAGACGCCAACGCTGTCAGTGGTGGTTGAACGCGAAGAAAAAATTCGCAAGTTCGTCAGTCGCAATTACTGGGAAGTGCACGCCAGCTTTGCCGCCGAGGCTGGGGAGTACCCGGGCAAGTGGTTTGATCCGCAGTGGAAAAAATCCACCGCCAATGCAAACCTTGCAGAAGGCGCTGAGCCGGATGCCGAACTCAAAGCCGATCGCGTTTGGTCTGAAGCTGAAGCCCACAGCATTGCTGACGCCGTGCGCGGCCAGAAAGCCAGCGTCACAGAAGAGTCCCGGCCAACCACGCAAGCCGCCGGCATGCTGTTTGATTTGACCTCGTTGCAACGCGAAGCCAACGGCAAGTTCGGTTTTTCGGCGAAGACCACGCTGTCGATTGCGCAGAGCTTGTACGAACGCCACAAGGCGCTGACTTACCCACGAACCGATTCGCGCGCCCTGCCTGAAGACTATGTGCCGGTCGTCAAGCAAACCTTTGAAATGATCGCCGGCAGTGAGATGAAGCACTTGGCGCCGCATGCGCTGGTGGCTCTCAATGGCAATTACATCAAGCCCAGCAAAAGGATTTTTGACAACGCGAAAGTCAGCGATCACTTCGCCATTATCCCTACACTGCAAGCGCCCAGCGGCTTGAGCGACGCTGAACAAAAATTGTACGACCTGGTGGTGCGCCGCTTCATGTCGGTGTTTTTCCCGAGCGCCGAATACATGGTGACCACGCGTGTCACCAAGGCCGCCCAACACAGCTTCAAGACCGAAGGCAAGGTGTTGGTCAAGCCGGGTTGGCTGGCGATTTACGGCAAAGAAGCCGCCGCTGAAGTGGCCGAACCCAAAGACGGCGACAAGGGTCAAAACTTGGTGCCGGTTAAACCCGGTGAGCTGGTGGCCGTTGAGACGGTCGACCCGAAGGGCCTGAAAACCCGGCCACCCGCGCGTTACTCTGAAGCCACCTTGCTGGGTGCTATGGAAGGTGCCGGCAAAACCATTGAAGACGACGAACTGCGCGAAGCCATGCAGGAAAAAGGCCTCGGCACACCAGCCACCCGGGCCGCGACCATCGAAGGTTTGATCGCTGAGAAATATATGCTTCGCGAAGGTCGGGAATTGATCCCCACGGCCAAGGCTTTTCAGCTCATGACGCTGCTCCGCGGCCTCGGCGTCGAAGAGCTGTCTCGTGCCGACCTGACCGGCGAGTGGGAACACAAGTTGAAGCAGATGGAGCAGGGTCAACTCAGCCGAGAAAGCTTCATGGCCGACATTGCCGCCATGACCGAGCGTCTGGTCAACAAGGCCAAGGGTTACGACAAAGACACCATTCCGGGCGACTACGCCACGCTCACCGCACCCTGCCCTAATTGCGGCGGCATCATCAAGGAAAACTACCGGCGCTACACCTGCGTTGGCGTTGCCGGCGCAGTTGAGGGTTGCGGATTTTCGTTCGGCAAAACGCCTGCGGGACGGACCTTTGAAGTTGCTGAAGTCGAGCAATTTTTGCGTGACAGAAAGATCGGCCCCTTGGACGGTTTCCGCTCTAAAGCCGGCTGGCCGTTCACGGCTGAAATGGTCATCAAGTTCGACGAGGAAACCAAGAACTACAAGCTCGAGTTTGACTTTGGCGATGACAAAAACGGCGAGACCGGCGAGATTGTGGATTTCGGCTCAACGACTTCTCTGGGCGCTTGCCCCAAGTGCGGTAGTCCCGTGCACGAGCACGGTAAAAACTATGTCTGCGTCAAGTCAGTGCCGACGCTGGAGCAGCCAACACCCAGCTGCGACTTCAAGACCGGCACCATGATTCTTCAGCAGTCGGTAGACCATGAGCAGATGCAAAAATTGCTGGGCACAGGCAAGACCGACTTACTCGACAAATTTGTCTCGATGCGCACCCGCCGTCCCTTCAAAGCCATGTTGGCTTGGGA
Source organism: Comamonadaceae bacterium (assembly GCA_947450695.1). Lineage (GTDB taxonomy): Bacteria > Pseudomonadota > Gammaproteobacteria > Burkholderiales > Burkholderiaceae_C > Polaromonas. The sequence goes on along the minus strand of CANFWV010000098.1, from coordinate 4,020 downwards.
CGCAGAAGCTGGCAAGGTCAACTTTGAATTCGCACCGTCCAAGTTTCCACCGCGCAAGACAGCGGGTCCTCCGCGTACCGGCACCGTGAAAACGCCGTTTGGCAAAACAGTCGCAGCCAAAGGTGCCGCGCCTGCCGCTAAAAAGGTGGCGGCTAAGAAAGTCGCGGCTAAAAAAGTAGCCGCGAAGAAAGCACCGGCTTCGGACAAACCCAAGGTGCCGCGCAAGACCACGCCCGGCACTGGACTGAAGCCGAGCGATGCCTTGGCTGCTGTGATTGGCGCCGAGCCGGTGGCCCGCACACAGGTCATCAAAAAGCTCTGGGACTACATCAAAGCCGAAGGCCTGCAGGACGCAGCCAACAAGCGCGCTATCAATGCCGACGCCAAGCTCTTGGCTGTGTTCGGCAAGCCGCAGGTGACAATGTTTGAATTGGCCGGGATTGTTGGCAAGCACCTGAGCTGAGGCACCAGCGGTTCAGGTCTGGAGCATCCCGACAAAGCGCACAGTGACGCGTGTGCCGGGCATGCTCGGGTGACCAGGTCTGTCGGCATCCTCAATGCTGATCGTCGCGCCATGCTGTTGCGCAATCTCTTGCACAATCGCCAGCCCTAAGCCCGTGCCATCGACGTTGGTCCCGAGCGCCCGGTAAAAGGGCTGCAGCACCAGCTCACGTTCGGCGGCTGGAATGCCGGGGCCGGTGTCTTCGACCAGCAGCACCACGGCTCCGCTGAAGGGATCAGTCAGCAAGCGCGCGGTGACCTGTCCTTTGGACGGTGTGTAGTTGACGGCGTTGTCCAACAGGTTGCGCACCAGTTCTTTGAGCAGCGTGGCATTGCCCAGCACGCGGCTCGCCGCTTCACCTTGTTGCGGGCCTTCGTAGCCCAGGTCGATCTGTTTTTCAAATGCGTGTGGCAGCGTGTCCTGTATGGCTTCCGAGACGATGTACGCCAGATCGATCGGGTGCTGCGCCAGACTGCGTCCGGTGGTTTCTGCGCGCGCCATGGCCAGCAGCTGGTTAACCGTGTGGGTAGCGCGAATGCTGGCTCGACCGATTTGTTTCAGGGACTTTTTCAGTTCGTCCGCATCGGTTTCACGCTGCGCTAGATCGGCCTGCATGCGCAAGCCTGCAAGCGGCGTTTTGAGCTGGTGTGCGGCGTCTGCCAAAAAGCGTTTTTGGGTGGTCAGCGAGGCCTTGAGTCGGGTCAGCAAGTCGTTGATAGACGAGACCAGCGGCGCCACTTCTTCTGGCACGGCGCTTTCATCGAGCGGGCTCATGTCGTCGGGCTTGCGCGCGCGAATGCGTTTTTCGAGTTGCGCCAGCGGCTTGATGCCCCGCACCAGTGCCAGCCAGACCAGCAGCACCGCGAGTGGCAGCGTGACGAACTGAGGGACCATCACGCCTTTGACAATTTCGGTTGCCAGCGTTTTCCGTTTTTCGAGAGTTTCAGCGACTTGCACGAGCAGTGGATGGGCGCCTGGCACATCGATGTCGACCCAGGTGTAGGCGACGCGTACGTCTTCGCCGCGCATCACGTCTTCACGCAACCGCACTTCGCCATTGACGGGCTTGTTTTCGTCTGGCGGCAGCGGCAAATCGGCTTCGCCACTCAGATACTCGCCGCGAGTGCCCAGCACTTGGTAATAGACCAGGTCGCTGTCATCGGCGCGCAGCATTTCACGCGCGGGCGCCGGCATAGAAAAGATCACATGCTGCTGCCTGACCACCACCAATTTGGCCAGTGCTTGCACGTTATATTCGAGTGCGCGGTCAAACGGCTTGCCGGCGATGTTTTGCGCGACCAGCCAAGTCAGCGCGAGGCTGATCGGCCAGAGCAATAGCAATGGCGTCAGCATCCAGTCTAGGATTTCGCCAAACAGACTGCGCTTGCCGCGCTGGAAAATTCTCAAGGTATTTTTTCGAGGCAGTAGCCCAAGCCGCGCACGGTCGCAATGCGGATCGGTCCCTTCTCGATTTTTTTGCGCAGCCGGTGGATGTAGACCTCGATCGCGTTGTTGCTGACTTCTTCGCCCCATTCGCAGAGCCGTTCAACCAGCTGGTCTTTGCTGACCAAACGGCCGGCGCGTTGCAACAAGACTTCAAGCAAGCCCAACTCCCGCGCCGAAAGTTCAACCATGGCGCCGTCAATCGTGGCGACACGACCGCCTTGGTCGTAAATCAGTGGGCCATGTTTGATGGTGCTGGTGGCGCCGCCCATGCCGCGACGCGTCAGGGCGCGCACGCGGGCTTCGAGTTCTTGCAGAGAAAAGGGTTTGGCCATGTAGTCGTCGGCGCCGTAGTCCAGACCCTTCACGCGCTCTTCGACGCTGTCGGCGGCAGTGAGGATCAGCACCGGCATGGTCGAGCCGCGGGCACGTAAGCGTTTCAGAACTTCCAGCCCATGCATGCGCGGTAAACCCAGGTCGAGGATCAGCAGGTCGAACTCTGTGTTCGTCATGAGGGCGGCATCGCACTCCGAGCCGCTGGCCACGTGATCGGTGGCGGCGCCTGACGCACGCAAGGTGCGGAGCAGTCCGTCGGCCAGGACTTGATCGTCTTCGGCAATCAAAATACGCATCGCTGTCTCCTCGTTTTTGAACCGCCAGCCGTCACTCGAAACCGTAACGCTTGCCGTGCCAGTTTGTTATTTTTGCAAACGTCGCGAATTCTAGGCGCAAGCCGCCGCTGGCTGGCTGACATGGACGCAATTAGTGGTGTCAGCTTCACCTCAGCCTTCATAGCTGCCGGCATAGGCTTCCAAGCCGAGTGCCACCACGGTGGCCACATCGCGCCCGACAGCCTGCGCAAATTCGCTTTCAGCGCGGACGACAGCCTGGCGAAAGGCTTCGAGCCAAAGCAGGCCCGACGACGTGAAAACGACTTGCCGCGCCCGCTTGTCATGCGGGTCGGGCTCGCGCGTCACCAGCCCCCACGCTTCGCATTGGTCCACCAAGTCGCCCATGGCTTGCTTGGTCATGCCGGCGCTGGCCGCGAGATCGGTCAGCCGAGAACCGCCGATGGCGAGATGCCGCGTGATGTGGATGTGCGCCGCGCCGACTTGCGACCTGGCCGCGAGGTTGGACAGTGCGAGTGGCACCTGCACATCGCTGGCCATCAGGGCCAGCACGCGCGCGTCAAAGCGGCGCAGCGCATGGCCTAGCAGCCTGCCCAAGTGCGTTTGACGCCAGCCGCCTTCGACCGCCTCGGGGGCGCTCAGTGTGGGTGGACTCTCGACGTTATCGGCGATTGAAGGGGAGAAAGCAGTCACGCCCATAATGGTAAGGCAAACTGACCACAAATATCATTTGTACGATTCAATCAGCTGATAAAGTACTGTTCATGCATCCAGTTAGCGGGTTAAGTCTCCAGCGCGATGTTTCTGCTCAATGTTATTAGGCCGTTGTTTTTAAAGGAAATTTTCATGAACGATACCGTCAAGCCCAGTGCAGCCCTCAACACTGAAAAAGCCAAAGCTCTGCAGGCCGCGCTGGCCCAAATTGAAAAGCAGTTCGGCAAAGGCACCATCATGAAACTGGGCGCTGGCGAGGTGATTGAAGACATCCAAGTCGTCTCCACCGGTTCGCTCGGACTTGACATCGCACTCGGCGTTGGCGGTTTACCACGTGGCCGTGTGGTCGAGATTTACGGTCCAGAGTCATCCGGCAAAACCACGCTGACATTGCAAGTCATCGCTGAGATGCAAAAAATTGGTGGCACTTGCGCCTTCGTCGATGCCGAGCATGCGCTGGACATCCAGTACGCCCAAAAGCTCGGTGTGAATTTACAGGAACTGCTGATCTCTCAGCCAGACACCGGCGAGCAGGCACTTGAAATCGTTGACGCCTTGACGCGTTCTGGCGCCGTTGACCTGATCGTCATCGACTCGGTGGCTGCGCTCACACCCAAAGCCGAACTCGAAGGTGAAATGGGCGACTCGTTACCCGGTCTGCAGGCGCGGTTGATGAGCCAGGCGCTGCGCAAGCTCACCGCAACCATCAAAAAAGCCAACTGCATGGTCATT
>CANFWV010000097.1 GCA_947450695.1 Comamonadaceae bacterium | reverse complement strand
GGTAGCGTGATTGGCGAACTCAAGCTGATTTACAACAAGACGCGTCAAGCGGCGATCACGAAAGAACTTTCGGAAATCGTCTCGGGCGCCGCCGCTGTCTAGGCCGGTGGCCACGCAGCGATTCAGAATTTAAAGAACGAAAGAGGTTTCAATCATGGCTCAAGCTCAAGGCAAGATTGTTCAGTGTATTGGCGCTGTGGTGGACGTCGAGTTCCCACGCAATCAGATGCCCAGCATCTATGACGCACTCAAGATGGAGGGTTCAACCCTGACTCTCGAAGTGCAACAGCAACTCGGCGACGGCATCGTGCGCACCATTGCGCTCGGTACGTCGGACGGCTTGCGCCGCGGCAACATGGTCTACAACACCGGTGCGCAGATCACCGTTCCTGTGGGCAAAGCCACACTCGGACGCATCATGGACGTGCTCGGCGCGCCTATCGACGAGCGTGGTCCTGTTGACCAAACTCTGACAGCACCGATTCACCGCAAAGCCCCTGCGTATGACGAACTCTCGCCATCGCAAGAGCTGCTGGAAACCGGCATCAAGGTGATTGACCTGGTGTGCCCGTTCGCCAAAGGCGGCAAAGTCGGTTTGTTCGGTGGCGCTGGCGTCGGCAAGACCGTCAACATGATGGAACTGATCAACAACATCGCCAAAGCACACTCGGGCTTGTCCGTGTTTGCGGGTGTCGGTGAGCGTACCCGTGAAGGCAATGACTTCTATCACGAGATGGCCGATTCCGGCGTCGTGAACCTTGAGAAGCTTGAAGACTCTAAAGTGGCCATGGTTTACGGTCAGATGAACGAGCCCCCAGGAAACCGTTTGCGCGTAGCGTTGACTGGCCTGACCATTGCTGAGTCCTTCCGTGACGAAGGCCGTGACGTGTTGTTCTTCGTGGACAATATTTATCGCTACACACTGGCCGGCACTGAAGTGTCTGCGCTGCTGGGTCGTATGCCATCCGCTGTGGGTTACCAGCCAACATTGGCTGAAGAGATGGGTCGCTTGCAAGAGCGTATTACGTCCACCAAAGTTGGTTCGATCACCTCCATCCAGGCCGTTTACGTCCCTGCCGATGACTTGACCGATCCATCACCTGCAACGACGTTTGCTCACTTGGACTCTACCGTCGTGCTGTCACGTGACATCGCTTCGCTGGGTATCTACCCAGCAGTCGACCCACTCGACTCGACCAGCCGCCAGCTTGACCCGAACGTCGTGGGCGAAGACCACTACGCCACTGCACGCGCCGTGCAGGGCACCTTGCAGCGCTACAAAGAATTGCGCGACATCATCGCGATTCTGGGCATGGACGAGTTGGCACCTGAAGACAAATTGGCTGTGGCTCGTGCCCGCAAAATCCAGCGCTTCTTGTCGCAGCCGTTCCATGTTGCTGAAGTCTTCACCGGCTCGCCTGGTAAGTACGTCAGCTTGGCTGAAACCATTCGTGGTTTCAAGATGATTGTGGCTGGCGAGTGTGATCACCTGCCAGAGCAGGCTTTCTACATGGTCGGCACGATTGACGAAGCTTTCGAAAAAGCCAAGAAAATCTAAGGGACGGTTCCCATGAATACCATCCAAGTCGATGTTGTCAGCGCCGAAGAGTTGATCTTTTCGGGCGAGGCACGTTTTGTGGCTCTGCCCGGCGAGGCCGGCGAGCTGGGGATTTTCCCCCGTCACACGCCGCTGATCACGCGCATCCGTCCAGGTGCTGTCCGCATCGAAAAGACGGATGGCACGGAAGAATTCGTGTTCGTTGCCGGTGGCATCCTAGAAGTTCAGCCGAACCGTATCACTGTTCTCAGCGATACGGCCATTCGCGGCAAGGACCTCGACGAGGCCAAGGCTACGGAAGCGAAAAAGGCGGCTGAAGAAGCGCTGAAAAATGCCAAGAGTGATATCGATCTGGCGCGTGCGCAGTCCGAGTTGGCTGTCATGGTCGCTCAGATAGCAGCCTTGCGTAGATTCCGCCAAGCGCGATAGGCCCTTAGCGTATTAGCCTTTGCAAAAAACCGACCTTAAAGGTCGGTTTTTTTATGCCCGTCAGCGTCAGAGAAGAACAGGGTTATCAGGTAGTTCATTGATATGGGTGCTGCTGCCCTGCAACCCATCTGCGGGCCGACGAGGAAAGTGTCGTGTCAATTCAGACGATACATCGTCAATTGCCCGAGTCAGGCCATTTTGATAAGAATGTGCCCTGAAATCCTCGCTCATGTGCGACACAAGTTCAGTCCACTGTGCACCGCTGATCTGCGACGCTATGCCGCGATCTGCAACAACCTCAATCGCGTGTTCTGCCAGTAGTACGTAAATCAGCACGCCATTGTTATGAACGGTGTCCCAGACGCCTAGCTTGCCAAACATCATCATGGCGCGTTCACGGATTACCTGCTGCAGGCTGCGCTCTGGCCCGACTCGCCAAAGGTAACTCATCGGCAGGGTGGCTTCGATGCAGATGCGAATTTGACCGGTGTGAGTTTGCTCACTAGTCTCAACACGTGCAGTGAGATCTTTAAGAACGGCCGGCGTAACCAAGCGACGCGAGTCGTCAGCGTCAAGCCACAAGTGTTTAAGAAAGGTGGTGAGATGAGCAGCCATTCAGTGTGCCTCACCACTTTCCTGAAGCACCGCCGCCACCAAAATTACCACCACCACCACTACTGAATCCGCCAGCACCAAAGCCGCCAGAACCTCGGACACCACCATATCCACCCGTGCCTGAGCCCCAACCAGTGCTACGACCGCCAGAGGCCAGTAAGCTGGCCAATGCAAAAACCATCCCCGCCATGCCTGCCAGAACACCCACGACGAGGCTGGCAGAAAGAAGCCAAGCCAGTGCACCGATGGCAGCGCCGGTCACCAGTGAGCCAAGCTTGCGGCCCATGAGGGCGCTGAGTAGGCGAGCGGCAAAAGGCACTGCCACAAAAAGCAGTACGGCCAAGTCAAGCCATTGAAAGCCGGGTTCGCGTTGGACACCACGATCAGCAGTGGCGGGATCAGGCAACTTCTCACCAGAAATCAAATCAGTGATTTGGTCAATACCGGCGCTCAAACCCCCAGCAAAATTACCGTCGCGAAAGCGAGGTGTGATGGCTCGATCAATCACCTGGCTTGCCGCAAGATCAGGAATTGCACCTTCAAGTGTTTTTGCCGTAGCTATCCGAACAACCCGATCGTTTTTAGCCACCACCAACAGCAAACCGTCGCCAATGTCCTTGCGACCGATCTTCCACAAGTCACTCACGCGTTGGGTGTATGCAACGATGTCTTCAGGTTGGGTCGTTGGGACCATCAGCACAACAATTTGCGAACCCTTGGCCTTCTCAAAAGTCGACAGTTTGATGTCAAGCGCTCGTTGCTGCGCAGCGTCCAAGGTGCCGGTGGTGTCGATCACGCGGCCACTCAATGCCGGTATTGGCTGCAAGTCACTTTGCGCAAACACCAAAAATGGTGCTGACAAAAAGCACAGACTGAGCAGTAAAGAACGCAAGTTATTTCTTTTCAAAATTGACCGCTGGAGGTTGTGAAATCTGCGCTTCGTTATCAATCACCAAGTTGGGTTTCACTTGGTAACTGAAAACCATGGCCGTCAGGTTGTTTGGAAAGCTACGCGTTAGCACGTTGTATTGCTGTACAGACTGGATGTAACGGTTGCGTGCCACGGCGATGCGATTTTCAGTGCCTTCAAGCTGAACCCGTAAGTCCTGAAAACCCTGATTAGATTTCAGATTGGGATAGTTTTCGCTAACCACAATGAGTCGTGACAGTGCGGAGCTCAGACCTGACTGTACTTGTTGAAATTTCTGAAGGGCGGTCGGGTCATTCAGGGTTTCAGGGGTGAGCTTCATGGACGTCGCACTGGCACGAGCTTCGATCACGCGCGTCAAAGTCTCTTGCTCAAAAGCGGCCTCACCTTTGACCGTCGCCACAATATTCGGCACCAAGTCAGCACGTCGCTGGTATTGGTTCAGTACTTCCGACCAAGCGGATTTAGTTTGCTCGTCCAGTCGCTGAAACTCGTTGTAACCACAGCCAGAGAGCAATAATGCCATCCATGCAGCCAGAAAAAACTTGAGTAAACGCGACGTCATGAAGAGGCCCTTTCAAGAAAAATGGAAGCAAGTCCACAAACACATCAAGTGAACACACTAACACGTGAAACGGCTGGCAGCGTCGGCCGATTTTCCCGTCATGCAGTCAGTCAGGTGGCAAGTATTCTTACTGTCGCGATAAAAAGGAGAGTGGCAACATGGCCTAATACAAAGTGTGCAGCGTGTTTCCGCACATCAGCTATTGCCAACTGCGGCTGCGCCGCTCAATTACGCAAAGAACGTCATTCATGCGAAAAGCCAAACCAACGCTGACCCACAATGGTCACGCAGACGAGATCGAATTTGCATTTTATGAGGCCATGCAGCTCGGTGACATCGACAAGCTCATGGCCTGTTGGGCCGATGAAGACGACATCGTTTGCGTACATCCTGGGGGGCCTCGACTGGTCGGGGCACAGGCCATCCGAGGTGGTTTTGATGCGATGTTTTCGCACGGTACTATTCGCGCGCACATTGAGCATGTGCGACGTGTTCAAACCCTTGGCGTCAGTATCCACAGTGTGCTTGAGCGTGTCGAAGTCTTAACAGCCAACGGGCCGGCACAGGCCTACGTTGTTGCCACCAACGTCTACCTTAAGACCGCACAAGGCTGGCGCTTGGTCGCGCATCATGCCAGCCCGGGTACTGCGCAAGAAGTACCGCAGACTGAGAGTCCGACCGTCCTGCACTGACCTATGAATTACCGCGCTCCTTGGTGGTTACCCGGCGGCAACCTGCAAACCATCTGGGCGGCTTTGCATGGCAGACGCTACCTGGGTGATAAACCACAATTAAGGCGTGAACGTTGGACAACGCCAGACCAAGATTTTGTCGACGTTGATTGGCTGATGTATAGATCCAGTGCGCAATCGAAGTCGCAGCCGCTTCTGGTTGTATTCCATGGCCTTGAGGGCTCGTCATCGAGCCACTATGCCGAAGCATTTGCGGGTGTGGCGAGAAGCCGGGGTTGGGCCTGTGCCGTACCTCATTTTCGCGGCTGCTCCGGTGAGCTGAACCTAGCACCACGGGCTTATCACTCTGGCGACTTTGCCGAAATTGACTGGATGTTGCGTCGGTTCAAGACGATGCACACGGGGCCTGTATTGGCTGTGGGCATCTCGCTTGGTGGCAACGCACTCATGCGCTGGGCTGGCGAGCTTGAAAGCGCCGCCGCCGAAGTGGTGAGCGCCATCACCTCGGTTTGTTCGCCGCTGGACCTCACGGCCAGTGGCAAGGCTATTGGCAAAGGCTTCAACCGGCAGACCTACACGCGTATGTTCCTTGGCACGATGGTGCCGAAGGCCATGAAAAAATTAACGCAACACCCACATCTTTTTAGCCGCGACGCATTGTTGGCTGCCCGCGACCTTTACGCCTTTGACAACATCTTTACCGCGCCGCTCCATGGCTTCAAAGACACCGATGACTACTGGCGGCGAGCCTCTGCCAAACCGCACATGCAACGCATCTCTGTTCCGGCATTGGCGCTCAACGCCCTTAACGATCCCTTTGTGCCCCCAGCGAGCCTACCCGGTACGGGCGACGTCAGCACCAACGTCACCCTTTGGCAGCCGGAGCAGGGGGGGCATGTAGGCTTCCCTGCTGAGTCTGCCGTTGGATTCCCGCATGCATATGTACGCGCTATGCCAATGGCTGTCTGCGAGTTTCTCGCACAGCACTTACCATCCAGCGCAAGGAGTTTAGAGATTCATGGATGACATTGTCAAAGCCGCCATTGCCAAGTGGCCGAACGTCCCAAACTGCTTCGGTTGGTTGGGGTTAGACGCGCGTGGCAACTGGTATATGCGCGATGACCAAGCGCAGGAAGCCGGGCCATTTGCCGGCGGAAGTTTAGAGAGTAAAGGTTCGCTGCTGCAGCACGAGAAGTTGATTGACTTCATCCAGCGCAACTACGAGGCCGATGCTGAAGGACAGTGGTTTTTTCAAAACGGGCCGCAGCGTGTGTTTGTCGAGCTCGAGGCCACTCCCTTGGTCTGCCGTGTATCACCCGATTTTTCGGTGTGTTCTCACACGGGGGCGTTGGCCCGGGTGCAACGCTGCATGGTTGATCAATATGGCCGGCTTTATCTGGAGACGGGCATTGGTTTTGGCTTGGTTCACACGCAAGACATGACGCATGCAGCTGACGCTGTGGAGTGCGGCTTGTGGGTGCCAGAAGATGTGATGTTTGCTGATTTACCAAAACGATTTGGCTATGTCCGAAGCCCTGCACAACTGCATTCAACAGGCGGACACAAAAAAGCCGGTCAGTGACCGGCTTTTTTGAAGCTAAAAGAAGCTTATTTTGCGGCGGCCATTGGATCAGCCGGCGCAGCAGCAACTGGCGCGACAGGTTCAACAAACTTACCACCAGCAGCGGCAGTCATGTGAACAATTGCGCGACCAATTTCGATGTCGCTGAAATCACCACCGCCTTGCGGACCCATGGCATTTTTTCCTTTGAGTGCCGAGTTCCAAAGGGATTCAAAACCGGTCTTGATACGCGGTGCCCAAGCGGCAACGTCGCCAAACTTAGGCGACCCAGCTGCACCAATGGCGTGGCAGGCGGCGCACTGGGCTGCATAGACTTCAGCACCCGCTTTGAGAGGGCGATTGGCATCACGAATTTCGACGCTGCCGATTTTTTGGATTCGTTGTGCAACAGATTTTTCCATGTTCCCTGCACCCATCGCCGGCTTGTTGGCCGAGGTCACGTAGTAAACCAACGCGATGATGGCAAAGATAGGAATCACGAAAGAGAAAAACGCCATCAGCAAAAATTGCTTAGGTGTTTTGACCGGACCGGTGTGCTCTTCTTCGTGAGCCGTGTTGTTGTCGTGTGCGCTCATGGCGTCCTCAAAAAAAAACAAGATTTCGGGGGGCAACCAGGGTCAAGCCCGGCAGCCAATGATTATAGCCGGCAGCCCTGCTTGATCTTCAAATCTTCTCGGGGCTTGTGGGGGCGACTGTTAGAATCCAGCGCTGGTGTCGTGAGGCATCAATCAGCGCCAAGCACATCTGCTGTCTGGCAAACGACAAAATCGATTCAGCGTTGCGGCTGTAGCTCAGTGGATAGAGTATTGGCCTCCGAAGCCAAGGGTCGTGGGTTCGATCCCCGCCAGCCGCACCAACCGACCGTTTTTTAACGTGTCAGAACACCTCATAACCCGCATGTCTAAACGCATGGCGGGTTTTTTTGTTGCCTCACGGGGTTTCAAGAGATACCATCAAAGCTCAATCAATTGATGGTGTTTTTGATGGTACCTCTGTATTTCATCGGAACAGATACCATCAGAACAAGGGTTCACCGTGGCACTGACCGATACCTTCATCAAAAACGTCAAGCCTACAGGCGCTGCGGCTGGTGACAAGCACACTGACGGACTGGGCTTGCATCTGCTGGTCAAGACGGGCGGCAAGTATTGGCGGATGAATTACCGCTTCGCAAACAAGCAGAAAACGCTGGCGCTGGGGGTGTACCCGGCGGTGCCGCTTGCCAAGGCACGGCAGCGCCGCGAGAAAGCCCGTGAGCAATTGGCAGATGGCATTGATCCCGGTGTCGCAAAGCAAGAAGAAAAGCAGACCCAGTCGGATTTGGCGAAAAACACTTTTGAGGCAGTGGGGAGAGCTTGGTTGCTCAAGACGTCTCCAAAGCGTGCCGAGGTGACGCAATCCAGAATCACGACGCTGTTAGAAAAAGACGTTTTTCCCTTCATCGGAAAGATGCCGATATCCACCATCAAACCGCGTGACGTGTTGGACAAGTCAGTGCGCAAGATTGAGGCACGTGGGTCAATCGACACTGCGCACCGGGCAAAACAGATATGCGGACAGATTTTTCGGTTCGCAGTGGCGATAGGTTTGGCCGAACGGGATGTGACTAATGATTTGCGTGGCGCTCTAGCCGCCATCCCAGAGTCTCATTTCTCGGCGATTACAGAGCCAAAACAGGC
>CANFWV010000096.1 GCA_947450695.1 Comamonadaceae bacterium | reverse complement strand
GTGACTGGCTTTACCGAGAACACGCATGATGCGATTTATTCACAAACAAGCACGTTCACGGACAACGTGCAGCGGACCTTTGTTCAGAATATCAAGCGCATGCAAAGCACCGGCGTCGAAACGGCTTTCTTCGGTAGCGATGCCTTCAAGCGCGGCTTGGACGTGTCGGGCAGCGTCACCTATGTCGATTCGCGCATCAAGGAAAACGACGGTCAGGTCTTGGTGGCCGGTGACACCATCGACAAGGTGCAACCGCGCGTGCCCAAATGGCGTGCCAACGCACTGGCCAATTACCACTGGGATGACAAGCTCAGCACCTCGGTTGGCGCTCGTTACAGCAGCGCCCAGTTCGGCTCTCTGAACAATGCAGACACCAACGGTTTTGCTTACACCGGCGTGAGCAAATTCTTTGTGGTGGATGTGCGTGCGCGCTACAAGGTCGACCGCCATTGGACGGTCGCTGGAGGCGTTGATAACTTGAACAACGACAAGTACTGGAACTACCACCTGTACCCGATGCGTACTTTTTTTGCTGAGGTGCGATACGCCCGTTGAATAACGCTTTTCCAAGGACCGCCAGTGACATGTCACCTGTCACCTCTTGCGCATTGATAATCCAAACCTCCACGCGCACACTCCTGTTCATTAATGTTCCCCCGACATGTCTGCTTATTGCTGATGGCCTGCTTTGTCCACGAAGGCCAAGCGCAAGACCAGCATCTTCCAGAGGTCGAGGTTTTCGGCCCGCGTGATGCAAGCATCGGCACAGCAGACAGCGCCAGCGAAGGCGCTGCAGACTTGGCCTCATTCCAAGCCCGCCCAAAATTAAGGCCAGGCGACATCGTCGAAGCCGTTCCGGGTGTCGTGGCCACCCAGCATTCCGGGGACGGCAAGGCCAATCAATATTTTTTGCGCGGCTTCAACCTTGATCACGGCACTGACTTCGCTATCACTGTGGACAGAATGCCGATCAATATGCCGACCCATGCGCATGGGCAAGGCTTCGCTGATCTGAACTTTTTTATGCCTGAACTGGTCTCTGGCGTTCGCTACAGAAAAGGCCCTTACTTTGCTGAGTCTGGCGACTTCTCATTGGCCGGCAGCGCTTCCATGGACTACGTCAGCCGCCTGGAGGCGCCATTTGCCGAAGTGACTGTGGGCGCTCACAACTATCGGCACATTCTGATGGCAGGTTCAAAAACCGAGCAAGACCACACATGGCTCGGTGCCGTGGAGGTCGGCAGCAACAACGGGCCTTGGGATTCACCAGAAGACTTGCGCAAACTCAACGCCCTCGTACGGTTTTCCTCAGGATCGCCAACACGCGGCTTCAGCATGACCGGCATGGCCTATCAAAGCCAATGGAACTCGACCGACCAAATACCTCAACGGTTGGTCAATGAGGGTTCACTCTCCCGCTTTGGAACACTGGACCCTAGCGATGGCGGCAACGCGCAGCGCCTGAGCTTGTCGGGCAAGTGGTTCGACAACGGACCCAACAGCAAAACCCAACTCAGTGCTTATGCGATTGACTATCGCTTCGACCTGTTCTCCAACTTCACCTACGCGCTAGACAACCCGGTCAATGGCGATCAATTTAAACAATCTGACCACCGACATGTGTTCGGCGCTCAGGCGTCGCACAGCGTCGGCAACCAACTGTTTGGTCTGGACGGAATGGTCAGTTTTGGGGCCCAGTGGCGCGGTGACCGGATTGGCGAACTGGGTCTTTATAGAACCGAGGCGCGTCAAATTTTGTCTACTGTGCGCAAAGACGCTGTCTCGCAAGATCTGTTTTCTAGTTACGGTCAACAACTGCTGAATTTCAGCGACCGCTGGCGGGGCTACTTGGGTGTTCGGGGTGACACCCTTCAATACGATTTACAGGGCCGTGAGCTTGTTTATGGCGCTGCCAACTCGGGCGCCGGACAAAGCACGCTCGTCAGCCCCAAAGCGGGTTTGGCTTTCACCTTGACACCCAACGCCGAGTTGTACTTGAACGGCGGCGTCGGCTTTCACAGCAACGACGTGCGCGGTGCGACCATCACGCTAGACCCGCAAACCGGCTTGCCCGCAGACAAAGTACCGGCACTGGTGAAGGGAAGCGGTGCCGAGATAGGCTGGCGCTTCAAAACAGACGACAACCTGAGCGTGACAGCGACACTCTGGAACCTCCGTCTTGATTCAGAGTTGGTGTACATCGGCGACGCCGGAACGACCGAAGCTGGCAGGGCCAGCAGCAGACGGGGCGTTGAAGCCACATTGCGCTGGCGCGTGAACCCACGCTGGCGCTTGGAGCTGGATGGTGCTTTGTCCCGTGCCAGTTTTACCGGCGACACGCCAGCAGGCGAAGGCAACTTTGTGCCCAATGCGGTTGAACAAGTAGTGGCCTCAGGCGTGACCTACACGGAGGGACGCTGGACCACGTCTTTGCGTTGGCGATACATGGGGCCGCGCGCCTTGGATAGCCTCAATTCGGTGCGCTCAAGCGCCACATCTCTTTTAAATTTGGGTACCCGCTACTCGGTTAACAAGCGCCTGTCGCTGGGCCTAGACGTCTTCAATCTGGCCGGAAAAAATGGCAACGACATTGAATATTTTTATGCGTCTTGCACGGCTGGTGAAGTCAGCAGTGGACGCTGTGGCGGCGGCATAGCCGACCGACACGTGCACCCGATAGAGCCGCGCACCGTTCGGCTCAGTGCGCGTATGGGTTTCTGAGCGTATCCCCGTTTGTCACGGCTTGATTGCGTTGCTTTTCAGCGTGCCGCAAAAAACCGCACAGCAGCAGCCACCGTAGCTTCAATGTCTTCAGCGGTGTGTGCGGAGCTCACAAAGCCAGCTTCGTACAGCGCCGGTGCGAAGTACACGCCGCTGTCCAGCATGGCGTGGAAGAACTTGTTGAAACCTGGACTGTCGGTGGTCATGACGGTGCTGTAGTTTTGCGGCAGCTTGTCGAGCAAAAACAAGCCGAACATGCCGCCTTGGCTGTCGCCGCAAAACGGCACACCGGCTTGCTTTGCCGCTTGCGTCAAGCCGGCTACTAAACTTTGGGTGCGGGTGCCCAGCGCTTCGTAAAAACCGGGTTTTTGCAGTTCGCGCAGGGTGGCGAGTCCGCAGGCGGTGGCGACCGGGTTACCTGACAGCGTGCCGGCTTGGTAGACCGGGCCTTGCGGTGCGAGTTGTTCCATGACGGCGCGTTTGGCACCGAAAGCCGCCAACGGCATGCCGCCACCAATGACTTTGCCCATCACCGTCATGTCGGGCTCGAAGCCCGGAATGAGTTTGGCGTAGACGCTTTGTGCGCCGCCCAAGGCCACCCGAAAACCGGTCATGACTTCGTCAAACACCAGCAGCGCACCGTATTGCGTGCACAGCTCGCGGCAGCGCTTCATGAACGGCACGCTGGCGCGAACGAAGTTCATATTGCCGGCGATGGGTTCGATCATCACGCAGGCGAGTTCTTTACCGTGCAGGCTGAAAGCTTCTTCCAGCTGAGCCACATTGTTGTATTCCAACACCAGTGTGTCGCGCACGACTTCAGGCGGGACGCCGGCGCTGGTCGGGTTGCCGAAGGTTGCCAAGCCCGAGCCGGCTTTGACCAGTAGCGCATCCGCATGGCCGTGGTAGCAGCCTTCAAACTTGATGAACTTGCTGCGGCCGGTGGCACCGCGCGCCAAGCGCAGCGTGCTCATGGCGGCTTCGGTGCCGGAACTGACGAGACGAATCATGTCAATCGACGGCACCAGCTTGATGATTTCTTCCGCCAGCTCGACCTCGCGCTCGGTGGGGGCGCCAAAGGAAAAACCATCGATTGCAGCTTTTTGCACGGCGTCTAGCACCGCAGGGTGGCCGTGACCCAGGATCATCGGACCCCAAGAGCCGATGTAGTCGATGTAGCGCTGGCCATCAGCATCCCAAAAATAAGCGCCTTGCGCGCGCTGCACAAAGCGCGGCGTGCCGCCAACGGCTTTGAAGGCCCGCACCGGGGAGTTCACGCCACCAGGAATAACCGCCTTGGCGCGTTCAAAAAAAGCCTCGTTGCGGGACAAAGTGTTGGGAGTGGTATCAGTGTTTTGTGCCATTCGGGGGGATGTCAAAAGAGGGGGTCGAGTTCAATGGATCTGAGGGGGTGGACGGGTCAACGCCGTCGTCGGCTTGCGCCCAGAACATACGGTCGGGTATCAAGTGGCCCATGCCGGGCTGAAAGCCTGCATTCAGGCTTTGGTCAAGGTAGGTCAGTGCTTCAGTGGTGGCGCTCTGCAAGTCATGTCCGTTGGCCAGCAGTGCCGTGAGGGCCGCGCTGAGGGTGTCGCCAGCGCCGGCAAAAATCGCATCGAAATGTTCGAACTTCTCGCTGTACAAAATGCTTTGCGGCGTGGCCAGCACGATTTCAATGAACTGCTCTGCAGCGGGAATGCCGGTGACCAAGGTGTAGGGCACGCCCAATTCACCAGCGGCCTTGGCGATGTCGCGTGCGCTCGGATTTTTGTCGCCTGACCAGTCGGGCAGCAGCCAGCGCCAAAGCGTGCTGTGGTTGCCGGTGAGCAGGGTGGTTTGCGGCAGCAGGAGCTCGCGAAAAGCATCGAGGTAGCTGTCGATCTGGTCTTCTTCCCACCAAGACAGGTTGGGCATGTAGGCGACCAGCGGCACATCAGCGTAGTCCGATGCCATCTCGGCGATGGCACTGACGTTTTCAGGGCTGCCCACAAAACCGACCTTGATGGCGCTGACCGGCATGTCTTCCAGCGCGGCTCTGGCCTGCGCCGACACGGCGTCGTCGTCAAAAGCAAAGTGGTCCAGAATTTCAGCGGTGTCCCTGGCATAAGCGCCCGTGACGACGGCCAGCACGTGGCCGCCCGCTGAGGCCATGGCCAAGATGTCGGCACTCAAGCCACCTGCGCCGCTCGGGTCGCTGGCATTGAAACTCATGACGCACGCCGGCGCGCTGTCAACAGCGTCCGATTCTGGGGTGGTGTCTGTGGGGGAAGTGTGAGCTTGTGCCATGTGCGGGGTTTTTGGCTGAGGATTTCGCCAGTATGGCAAAAGGCACCGCCTCGCCGATACAATTCTTCGATTGATTCTATTCGCGAAAGCAAAGTTAACGCTGTGACTACGACTACTAAGACTTGGATGTGTTTGATCTGTGGCTGGCTCTACGACGAGGCCGCAGGCGCGCCAGAGCACGGCATTGCGCCGGGCACCCTGTGGGCCGATGTGCCCATGAACTGGACCTGCCCGGAGTGCGGCGCGCGCAAAGAAGACTTCGAAATGGTCGACATCTAAAGTCAGTCGGCCAAGGTCTTCTTGACCACCGCATAGCGTTCCAGCGTGCGGGTTCTGGCTTCAGCATGCTGCACGAGCGGCAGCGGGTAATTCCTCCCTAATTCAATGCCTGCCGCCGCCAACTCCAGCGGCGCTGCTTCCCACGGACTGTGCAAAGCCTTGCCCTGCAAGCCAGCCAACACCGGCAGGTACTTGCGGATGAACTTGCCGTCGGGGTCGAACTTCAAGCTCTGGCTGACCGGGTTAAAAATACGAAAGTAAGGCTGCGCGTCGCAGCCGCTGCTCGACGCCCATTGCCAGCCACCGTTGTTGGCCGACAGGTCAAAGTCGTTCAGCTTGTCGGCAAAGTAGCGCTCACCGCGGCGCCAGTCAATACCCAAATCTTTGATTAAAAAGCAAGCCGCGACCATGCGCAACCGATTGTGCATATAGCCGGTCTGGTTGATCTGCGCCATGGCGGCATCAACCAAGGGATAACCGGTGCGGCCTTCGCACCAAGCGGCAAACAGCGCGTCGGCTTCTGGGCCGGTTTCCCACTCAATGGCGTCATAGTCGGGCTTGAAAGATGCGCCAGCCACGTGTGGAAAGTTACTCAAAATTTGCGCATAAAAATCGCGCCAGATCAACTCGCTCAGCCAGACGGCGGCACCGGCACTGCCGGCGAGCTGGCGCTTCAGCGCTTCCGCGGCCAGCTGGCGAATCGACACCGTGCCAAAGCGCAGGTGGACACCCAAGTAGCTCGGCCCTTTGACGGCCGGAAAGTTGCGAGTGTCTTCATAGTCGTCGATGCGCTGCAAAAATTCTTCAAACAGCTGGGCACCGCCTGAGATGCCGGTGGGCAGTTTCAGCGCCTGCAAGTTGCTGACCTCGAACCCAATCTGGCTCAGCGTCGGCAGGGGCTTGGCATCGGCCGGTTTGTTGGCCAGCGCTTCGGCGTGGGCTTTGATGGCGTAAGACTGTAGGTAGTAGCTGTCGACTTTTTTCAGCCAGCTGTTCTTGTAGGGCGTGAAGACGCCGTAAGGCTTGCCACCCTGCGTCAACAACTCTGCGCGCTCAAACACCACATGGTCCTTGAAGCGGTGAAAAGCCACACCGTTGGCGGCTAAGCTGTTTGCAACCTTGGAGTCGCGCTGAATCGCTTGTGGTTCGGCGTCGTGGTTGGTGAACACCGCTTGTACTTGCAAGGCTTGAGCCTGCTGCGGCACCGCCGTGCTGGCCCAGTCGTGCACCACCATCAGCCCGGCGTTATTCACCCCGTGCGGCTGGGCCAGTGCGTTCAGTGCGGCGTCGAGTTCGGTCAGCGACTGCACGATGAAGTCAACCCGCCGGTCGTTGCGCGGCAGCGGGTCGAGGATCTCCCGGTCCAGCACGAAAAGGCAGAAAACTTGGCGGCAGGTGCTTAGGGCATGGTGCAGTGCGGCGTGGTCGTGCGCCCGCAGGTCGCGGCGGAACCAGACCAGTCCGCGCTCATATTGTTTACTCATGGCGAGGATGTTAGCTGGACCATGGCGTTTGGCTGGCGCCGGGACATGGATCGTCACGTAAAATTGCACGCATGGCCATGGACTTCGACCCGATCAACTTCACGCATCACTTTCTGATCGCCATGCCCGGCTTGGATGACGAGCCGTTTGTGGGCAGCGTGATCTACATGTGCGAGCACAGCGAGCGCGGCGCGCTGGGTTTGGTCATCAACAAGCCGAGCGACATCAGCTTGAAAAGCCTGTTCGACAAAGTCGAGTTGCCGCTGCGCCGCGATGACCTCAGCGAAGCCCCCGTTTACAAGGGCGGCCCGGTGCAAACCGAACGCGGCTTTGTGCTGCACGAAAGCATGTTGCCGGGCAATGAGTCGGTCTACGCATCAACCATGTCGATTCCCGGCGGGCTTGAAATGACCACCTCCAAAGACGTTCTTGAAGCGCTGTCAACGGGCGCTGGCCCGCGGCGCGTTTTTGTCTCGCTGGGCTATTCGGCTTGGGGCGAAGGTCAGTTGGAGTCTGAAATTTCAGACAACAGCTGGCTCACGGTGGCGGCCGACCCGGCCGTGATTTTTGACACCCCGGTTGAGCAGCGCTACGACAAGGCCTTGCTACTGCTCGGCCTGCAGCGCTGGATGCTGTCGCCTGAGGCTGGCCACTCATGAGCGCCGGGGCTGCCATTGAGTTGGCCCCCACTGTCCAAACCTTTCTGGCTTTTGATTTTGGGCTCAAGCGCACCGGTGTGGCCAGTGGCAACCGGCTGACACGCACCGCCACGCCGCAAACCACCATCAGCGCTGTCGGAGACGCGCGTTTTGTGCCGATTGCCGCGCGCATCAAAGAATGGCAACCCGACGCCTTGGTGGTCGGCGTTCCTTACCATCCTGACGGTGCCAGCCACGAGAACACGCTGCGTGCGCTAAAGTTTGCGCGCCAGTTGCGTGGCCGTTTCGGGCTCAGCGTTTACGAAGTCGATGAGCGTTACAGCACCACCGAAGCGCATGCGCTCGGGGCGACAGATGCTGACGCGGCGTCTGCCTGCATAATTCTTGAGCAATTTTTAAGGAGTCTTTCTTGAAGACCGTCGAATCTCTGAACGCTGAAGCGCTCTACCTCGAACTGCTGCGCAGTCTGCAGCACCTCCTCGCCAGTTATGCCAAACCACCCCGGCTGGTCGGTGTCGCGTCGGGCGGTGCTTGGCTGGCCGAGCGCCTGCAAAAAGACCTCGGTTTGAATGACCCGGTCGGCGTGCTGTCATCGGTCATGCACCGTGACGATTTTGCCAGCCGCGGCTTGGCCACCAGCGCGCAGACCTTGCTGCCTTTTGACGTCAACGGC
>CANFWV010000095.1 GCA_947450695.1 Comamonadaceae bacterium | reverse complement strand
CCATATTTGGCATGCTCATCTCCTTGCTCATACTCACAGGCGTCTATGGTGTAAGCCAATTGTTAGTAGGTCTCAAGTCAACGGCGGATACTGACGAGCTGACCGGCCTGATGAATCGCCGGTCTGTACTTCAGTCCATCCACCTCGAAATTGAAAGAGCCTTGAGGACCCATCGCCCTATTGCCTTTTTGATGTATGACCTAGACCACTTCAAGGGGGTGAACGATACGTATGGTCATCCTGCAGGAGACATCGTTCTTCGCGGTATCGCCAAAATTGCAACCGCCACCTTCCGAAAGATAGACACTATCGGTCGCCTTGGTGGCGAAGAATTCTTGGTCATACTGCCCGATAGCAATCAGGAAGAGGCTAGGGCTGCTGCCGAACGCTTTCGCAATGCCGTGGCCACACACAAATTCGTATGCGGCGATCAGCGAATTGAGATCACCATCAGCATTGGCGTGTTTGTACCTGACGCTCTAACGCAGACTGTTACCGTCCAGAACGTCATGGATGCCACGGACAAAGCACTCTATGCAGCGAAGAATTCAGGCCGCAACTGCGTTGTTATTCAAGGCTTATCAGCTAGAAACTCAAGTACGGCCGCATGAAAGCGCTCGGGTACTTCGAGGTGAGGCACATGACCGACACCTTCGAACTCCACCAGTTTCGCACCCGGAATAAGTTGTTGGGCAGCCTTGCCCAACAACGGAAAATTACCCAAGGGCTTGACCACTTCTGGGGGCGCAAAACGACGCCCGAAGACAGTACGATCGGCTTGGCCAATGGTCAACAACGTTGGCACGTTGAGCTTTGGCAGTTCGTTGTAAATCGGACCGTCGTAAATCATCTGATAAGTCAACGCCGAGACATGCGCAAATCGCGGGTATTCACCGCTTTGCTGAACCCGGGCAAACTGCTCAACGAAGCGCTCATAGTCCGGCCGATAGTTGGTGGGAAAGTAACTGCGAACGAAGCTCCGATAACTCGCGGGTGTCTGTGCCATTTCGAGCTTTGCCAGTGCGGCCGTTTGCTGTGGTGGAATACTCAGCACGTAATCTTCCAGGCCCAAAGGATTCTCCAGAACCAAGGCGGTGACACGTTCTGGATGGCTGCGCGCAAAGTGCACACCCAGCATGCCGCCCATGCTGTTGGCAACGATTGCGACGCGGCCAACCTTAAGATGGTCTAAAAGCCTAAGCGTGTTACTCGACAGCATGGAGAAGGTGTAACGCAACTCCGGCTTCGACGATTTTCCAAAGCCAATTTGGTCGGGCGCAATGACCCGATAGCCCTGAGCTGACAACTCGCGCAGCGTGTTGCCCCAATAGTCACCCGCAAAATTTTTTCCGTGAAAAAGCACTACCGTTTTGCCATTCGGGTTGACTGGCTGAACATCCATGAACGCCATTCGAACCGTTCGGCCTTCCAGTTCAAACTGCAGCATCTGCACCGGATAAGGGTAGACCCAACCTTCCATAGCAACGCCAAAGGGCTCAGCACCCACGTAGGTCGGCAGAGTGGCTGTCGATGAAGCTGTAGGGGCCTGAGCGTTAGCGCTGCCGGCCAACAACAGACATGACAGAACGAACGTTGAACTCAGTAAGGAATTGGGCATGGCTGCATCACCTGAAAAAATGTGGGTCGAGTTTAGCGAAATCAACGATGCAAGCATCTGGATGCATGGGGCTGGGCTTTCCCCAATCAACAAGGGGACGCCAAGGTGTTAACGTCGCGCCGGTCTATCCAGAGATATTCAAAGTCAAACAACCTGCTTCTCCCAAGGAAATCATCATGAAACGCTTGCCTGCCATTAGCCTGCTTCTGTCAGTGGTTGCATTCACAATTTTCGGCTGCGCTAGCCAGCCGCAGGGTCCTGGCTGGGTCACCTTGATGGATGGCGACACAGGATTGGAAAATTGGGACCGGATCGGAGACGCCAATTGGCGAGCAGAAGCTGGTGCCATCGTGGCGGACAAAGGGACGAGTGGATTTCTGGTGTCTAAAAACTCATACAAGGACTTCGTCATCTATGCCGAGTTCTGGGCTGCGACCGATACCAACAGTGGTATCTTCATTCGCGCCTCTGATCCCAAAAAAATCGGCTCCGACACATCTTATGAAGTGAATATCTGGGACCTGCGCCCAGACCCTAAATACGGCACGGGAGCGATCGTAGACGTCGCGGCAGTCCCGGTGCCGATCGCTTACAAAGCTGGCGGCCAATGGAATACCTACGAGATCACAGCCAAGGGCTCGGCGCTAACCGTTAAGTTGAACGGGATCGTCACCGCCAGCGCGCAAAACAGCAAGTTGTCTAGCGGACCATTCGCGCTTCAGTTTGCGACAGGCGTCAAAGGCGCACCAGGTGGCCCTATCAAGTGGCGCAAAGTGCAGATCAAGCCGTTGTGAACTGAACGTCGGCCGACATTCTTTTCAGTTTGGGCCGTAGCTATTTGCGCGGCACCAAACCCTTGGTCTCCGATGCACGCAGAAAGTCAAAATCAACGCCTTGATCGGCTTGCGTGACTGTTTGCAAAAAGAGTTTGCGGTAGCCCCGTGCACCGGTCGGCGGCGTGATCGGCTTGGCAAGCGCACGCTGCTGCATGACTTCAGCAGACACCAGCAGGCTGATCTCCCGGTTCTTCACACTCAAACGAATGCGGTCGCCGTTTTGGACATACGCCAGCGGACCGCCTATGGCCGACTCCGGCGTCACGTGCAGCACGATGGTGCCAAAAGCCGTGCCGCTCATGCGGCCATCCGAAATACGAACCATGTCTTTGACGCCCGCGCGCGCGAGCTTCAGGGGAATCGGCAAATAGCCCGCCTCCGGCATGCCCGGTGCGCCCTTCGGACCGATGTTTTTGAGCACCAAAATGTCATCGGCGTTGACATCCAAATCGTCAGCGTCAATCCGCAAGGCCAAGTCTTCTGCGTTCTCGAACACCACGGCACGACCTTCGTGCTCCATTAGTTTGGCGTCGGCTGCCGACTGTTTGATGATGGCGCCGCCTGGCGACAAGTTACCGTACAGCACGGCAATGCCGCCTTGGGGATAAATCGGTTTATCAAATGACCGGACAACGTCCTGCGTATAACCAGCGCCAGACAGCGCCATCTCTTCACCCAGCGTACGGCCGGTCACCGTCAAGGCATCCAGGCGCAGCAGGGGTTTGAGCTCACGCAGTAAAGTGGCCATGCCGCCTGCCTGATGGAAGTCTTCCATGTAGTGTTGACCGGATGGTTTGAGGTCCAGCAGGACAGGGGTTTCGCGCCCCATCTGGTCGAGCGCCTTGAGGTCAATGTCCAAGCCAACGCGACCTGCAATCGCTGCCAAATGAACAATACCGTTGGTTGAACCGCCAATGGCGAGCAACACCCGCATGGCATTTTCAAAGGCCTCGGGCGTCAAAATTTTGTCGATCGTCAGACGCTCGTGCGCCATGGCCACCGCACGGGCGCCGGTTTCTTCGGCCACCCGAATGCGATCGGCCGTCACCGCAGGCGGCGAAGCACCACCGGGCACGGTCATGCCCAAGGCCTCAGCGATACAAGCCATCGTGCTGGCCGTCCCCATCACCGAGCAAGTGCCGACACTGGCGACCAGCTGATTGTTGACCGCTGATGTCTCTTCGGCATCAATCTCGCCCGCGCGAAACTTGCCCCAATAGCGTCGGCAGTCGGTGCAAGCACCCACACGTTCACCGCGGTGGGTGCCGGTCAACATCGAACCGGTGATGAGCTGAATGGCTGGAATGCCGGCCGATGCAGCACCCATCAATTGCGCCGGTACGGTTTTGTCGCAGCCACCGATCAAGACCACGGCGTCCATCGGCTGCGCCCGAATCATCTCTTCTGTGTCCATCGACATGAGGTTGCGCAAATACATGCTGGTGGGCGCCGCGAAGCTCTCGTGCACAGAGATGGTCGGAAAATCCATGGGCAAACCGCCCGCCAGCATGACGCCGCGCTTGACAGCCTCAATCAGCTGCGTCACGTTGCCATGGCAGGGGTTGTAAGCACTGCCCGTGTTGGCAATGCCGATGACGGGACGGTCCAGCGCCGTGTCTGTGAAGCCGGCCCCTTTGATGAAGGCTTTTCGCAAAAATAACGAAAAACCCGCGTCCCCGTAGCTGGTCAAACCCTTGCGCATGCCGGTGGGTTCAGACGCCTCAGTGCTAGTTGATGAATCGGTTGGCGGGGTGTTACTTTTCATGAGGCTCTCGGCAATAACAGCAAAAATGGACTGCGAGAAAACGGGTGATTGGGCTGCTGCTCAATCGACGCGGATGTTGCCGGCCTTTATCACGGCGCGCCAACGCTCCGTGTCTTCCTTCATCCAAATAGCCATTTCCTCAGGCGTATTTCCCACGGGCTCCGCACCGACCTCGGCAAAGCGATGGACGATCTCCGGCAAGCGCAGAATTTCGGCCACTGTGGCGGAGAGTTTTGCCGCGATTTCTGGCGGTGTCCGCGGCGGGGCCACCAGTGCAAACCAAGCCATGGCAATCATGCCGGGAATCAGTTCATGCAACGCGGGAAGGTTCGGCATGGACGCTTGGCGTGTGGCGCTGGTCACCCCCAAAATACGAAGTTTGCCGCTGCGTGCATAGGCCGATGCGGCCGCAATATTGCCAAACATCACATTGACATGACCCGCCAACAGATCTGCCATAGCCGGGGCATCTCCCTTGTAAGGGACGTGCAACATCTGCAGCCCTGTTTTGAGCTTGAAGAGCTCTGCGGTCAAATGCGCTGTTGAGCCATTGCCTTGAGACGCGTAGCTGATTTTGTCGGGATTGGCTTTGGCATAAGCCATGAACTCCTGCACCGTCTTAACGGGCAAGGACGGATGCACCATCAGCACGTTGGGAACCAGCGCCATGACCGTGACGGGCACAAACTTGGACGGCGCGTAGTTCAGCTTTGGATACAGGCTCACATTGATAGACAGCGGTGGCGGTGGCGCAGCCATCAAGGTATAGCCATCGGGCTCGGCATTGAACAAGTATTCCGCGGCGATGTTGCCTGCAGCACCCGGCTTATTTTCAACCACGATGGCTTGTCCCAGTCGCTTAGCCAGCGGTTCTGCGATAAGCCGCGGAAACAGATCGGCTGTTCCCCCCGGCGGATTGGGCACCACGATACGAATGAGTTTTTGAGGCCACGCGCCGCCTTGGGCATGCGCACTTTGCAAGATCCAAGCCGGAGCAGCAAGCAAGAGGGATGAAGCGACGAACTTGCGGCGACTGGCGTTGCCACCGGGGGTCGGGTGATCGATATCGGGCTGCTTCATTCTTTGTCTCTTTTATTAGTTCTGATGGGCGAAGAGATTTAACTCTGCACTACAAGGGAATCACCAGCAAGGTTTCAATGACCCGCGAGTCGTAGATGAATTTTCGGCTTTTGAATAAAACCCCATGAGGCGTCACTTCAACAAGGTCTAGGCATTGACCGGTCGAGTAAATCTTCATGTTGCCGTCCAAGTCCATGGTGCGGACCACCAGGTAGTTAGAACGCACAGACAGGGCACCGTCTTCCTCGCCTGTAATCTGGACACCCGAGACCATATGACGGTAGTGATGCGGTTCATAAATATTGGCAATCCGCATGGACTTGATACGGTCGCGCAATTGCGCAGCACTGTGACAGTCAATGACGGCCAAGGGCAGTTGACGGTCACTGTTGAAGCGCGAAGTCACCGTGTAGCGGCCTTGCGGGGTCAGCAAATCACAAATCGCCTCAACACGGTTTTCGTCAATGGCTCGTGCCCACTCAAAAATCAGATTTTCAACGGCACGATGGTGGTTTTCGTGGGGCATGGTGTGGGCGCTCATCACAGGTCCATATCTTGGCGGTAGTTGTGCCAAAAATTACGTATGGCGCGCTCGGAAAGTTTGCTGGCACCACCGCTGTCAAGTTCGCGTCCGCCCATCTCGATGAACGACTCACCGCTTTGACCGTCCGCCATGGCGCGCTGCATCATCTCGCAAACGGCAGCGTCTTCAACCGAGACCATGCCCGCAGAACCGGCCAGATTGGCTTGCAGCAAGCGCATGCGCGTGGTTTCAGCATCATCATCTTCGAAACCGAAATAGGTCCAAACCAGATCACACTGTCCGGGTCCCTTAGGGAGCAATTGGCGGGTGGCCAGACTGTTGGCAATCTGGTGCAACACGAAGGACGGGTAGGTCGTCAAAATTTGAATGCTGACGCCGTCGCCGAACTCGTCGCGCCACTTCAAAATACTGGGGTCTTCCAGCTTCAGATCGTCATTGTGGGAGCGAAGGTCTGCCGCGGTGGTATTGAAGTCTTCAGATTTCTTTTCAGTGCCCGCCTTGGTGTAGAAATAGACATGCCGGCCAGCATCATCCAAGACCATGCCTGATTCCTGTGACTGCCGCGACAGGCCAAAGGTGCCGTAAAAGGTATGCAGAATATTGGCGTGATACGAGTCGCGCGGGTTCTCGTGATACGCCTTCCAGTTGGCATGAATCCGCTGCGTGTCATAGCCCAGCACCTTGAGGGGTTTGTGCAGCACACGACGGATGCCCGTTGCCACATCCCCAAGCCAATCTTCCAAGGGTTCTGTTTCGTCTGAGAAGGTGGCAAATACCAAGCCGCAAAGGGTGGCCACGCGGAGTTTCTGCAGACCATGCTCGGCCATGTCGAAGTCCTTAGGCAGACCGCCCTCACCTCGCAAGCCATGGCGAAAGGCGGCGTGGGTTAGGTCACCTTTGAGGTTGTAGTTCCACGCATGGTAGACACAGTTCAGCTTTTTGACGGTTCCGAAAACCTCACGGCAAACCATGTTGCCACGGTGCGCGCAACGGTTGACCATGGCGTTGAGTGAGCCGTCTTCAGCGCGGGTCAACAAAACGGAGGTCTCGCCGATGTAGGTTGTTTTGAAGGAGCCGGGTTCAGGCACTTCAACTTCGAGACCCAAGTAGTTCCAAGTCTTGCCCCGGAAAATGGTCAGCTGTTCCTTCGCGTACACCTCTGGGTCGACATAAACCCAATAGGGCGCTCGGGTAAATCCCCCTGCTGGCCACGTCTTCAAGGCGCGTTGAGCACTGGTTTCAGGGCCGCGAACAAAGGCAGTCTGATTTGATTCTTCTGGGCACATAAGCAAGGCATCTTTCAACGTGCGTCCGGCACTTTTCGGGTCGCCAAAAATTCTTCGAAGGTCTCTCCACGCATTAGCGCATAGACCTGCATGTTGCTGACTTTCATGACCCGTGCAAATTTTTCGAGGACAAAAAAATTGGCCCCTATGCGTACCAAGCCTAGCCAGTCACAAGTTCGGATCAACTCTTTTTCAAGCTCGTTGAGACCAGACTCCGTCAGCACAGCTTCCGGGTCCGCAACAAAGCGTTCGCGCCAACCAGAACCAATCATCTTCCAGAAAAATCGATTTAAACGCAAGGCCTTGTGGCTGGTCTCAATGTCAAAAACATAGGTCCCCGGAATGTCGCTCATGCCAATCAATTGGGGATTCATACGCTAGCCTCCAACTCAGCGCCCTCTTCATAAAGCACCACGGTCATCGCGGTGGTCGTCGCAAGATAGTAGTTCTGGTGGATTTTTCGGATCGGTCCGCCCAACGCACCACGCATGGCCAGCCACATGATTTGCTCAACGCTCTCCGCGCCGCCCAAACGCACAAAGTCGGTGTGGGTCATCTTGGTAAGCTGATCTGGGTCGTGCTGCAGCAGCTCCAAAAACTTCATGTCCCATTCGGTGTTGTTGAAGCCGGTGCGCTCGCCGTGGATCTGGTGCGACAAGCCCCCAGTCCCAACGACAACTACACGCAAATCTTCGGGGTAAGACTCAATCGCACGCCGCACCGCCTGCCCCAAACGGTAGCAACGGCGAGCCGTTGGCAGCGGGTACTGAAGCACGTTGATCGCGATGGGCACCACCGTTCCGGGCCAGTCCGGTTGATGCGGCCACAGCAAAGGCAGCGGTGAAGCGACACCATGGTCGATGGGTTTGTCCTGAAAGACCGTCAAGTCAAACTCGTCATTGACCAGACTCTGCGCAATGTGCGCTTGCAACTTCACGTCGCCACGAATCGGCGGCAGATCACGCAAGCCAGCCCCTTCGTCAGCTACCGGAAACTGCTCACCCACGCCTAACGCGAAGGTCGGGTACATGTCAAAAAAGAAAGTCGT
>CANFWV010000094.1 GCA_947450695.1 Comamonadaceae bacterium | reverse complement strand
TAGCGGGTGCTGCTGCTTTTTTTGCAGCTACTTTTTTTGCCGGTGCAGCCTTTGGTGCAGGTGCTTTTTTTGCCGGTGCTTTTTTCGCAGTTGCCATGATTGATTTTCCTTCTGAAAGTTGATAAATCACCAATGCAGATAACTACTCTCCACTGGCACTGCGGATGCTACTGGAGAAAATAGCTTTTTCGCAGGGGAAAATCACTTTTTTGCACTTTTTTGTTGCTCATTTGCCTCTGAAAACCAAAAACGTACCAGCGCAACGTCGACAAAGCTGCTCACCCGTGCCGTCATACGCCCGCTAAGGAGATTGAATTCTCCAATGCTTTGCCGCCGCCGTAGCTGTTTTGAATCGGGGGAATACCGCCCAAAGAGACCCGAATAGCGCAGTATTTGAACTCCGGAATCTTGGCGAATGGATCGAGTGCAGCGTTGGTCAGTTTGTTGATCGCGGCTTCGTAATAGCAGAAGGGCACAAACACCGCACCGCGTGGCGAGCTTTCGTCTGCGCGAGCGTACAGGGCGACTTGACCGCGGCGTGACTCAATCGTCACGATGTCGCCCGGTTTGCCGCCCATGTCAGCCAAGTCAAGCGGGTGCACCAAGGCCACTGGATCGGGCTCTATGGCGTCCAACACCGTCGCACGTCGCGTCATGCTGCCAGTGTGCCAATGCTCGAGCTGACGGCCTGTGATCAGCACCAGCGGGTATTCTGTGTCTGGCCGCTCGTTGGCCGGGATGATGTCGGCCGGGACAAAGCGGGCACGACCCGTATCGCTTGGGAAGCTGTCGACGAAGACCACAGACTGCCCTGGGTCGCCTTCTTTTAGGCATGGGTAAGTAACGGAGTGCTCGAGTTCCAGACGGTCCCAGGTGATGCCGCCAATGCTTGGCATGGTGTGTCGCATTTCGTCAAAGACTTCGCTGACGTGCTTGTAGTGCCAGTCACAGCCCATGCGCTTGGCGATCTGCTGAATGATCCACAAATCTTGTCGTGCATCGCCGGGTGGATTGATGGCTTTGCGGCCCATCTGCACCAAGCGGTCGGTGTTGGTGAAGCTGCCGTCTTTTTCGGGAAAGGCGCTGGCCGGCAAGATGACGTCGGCCAGATAAGCGGTTTCAGTCAAGAAAATGTCTTGGACCACGAGATGGTCGAGTGCCGCCAGAGATTCGCGGGCGTGGTTGGCGTCGGGGTCCGACATGGCCGGGTTCTCGCCCTGCACGTACATGCCGCGTATGACGCCTTTTTTGATGGCGTGCATGACCTCCACAACGGTCAGGCCTGGTTGGGCGTCTAGCGAGCCCTCTGGCACGTGCCACGCCTTTTCGAAATTGGCGCGAACCACCGGGTTGGTGACGTGCTGGTAGTCCGGAAACATCATTGGGATCAGGCCGGCATCAGACGCGCCCTGAACGTTGTTTTGGCCACGCAGCGGGTGCAGGCCTGTGCCGGTACGGCCAATTTGGCCGGTCATCAGCGCGAGAGCAATCAGGCAGCGCGCGTTGTCGGTGCCGTGCACGTGCTGGGAGACACCCATGCCCCAGAGGATCATGGAGCTCTTCGATGTGGCGTACAGGCGCGCCACATAACGGATGGTGTCTGCGTCGATACCGCAGATCGGCGCCATCAACTCGGGTGTGTAGGCTTCAACGTTTTTGCGCAGTTCTTCGTAGCCAATGGTGCGGCTGGCGATGAACTCCTTATTGACCAGCCCTTCGCTCACGATGACGTTCATCATCGCGTTCAGCAACGCCACGTCGGTATCGGGTTTGAACTGCAGATGGCGGTGTGCCATGCGGGTCAGGTCTGAACGACGTGGATCGAGGATGAGTAACTTGGTGCCGTTTTGAACGGCGTTCTTGATCCAAGTGGCTGCCACCGGGTGGTTCACGGTCGGGTTGGCACCGATGATGACGACCACCTCAGCCTTGGTCACGTCCATCACCGGGTTCGAGACACCGCCTGAGCCAATGCCTTCAAGTAGCGCGACGACCGAGGACGCGTGGCATAGCCGTGTGCAGTGGTCAACGTTGTTGCTGCCAAAGCCTGTGCGCACCAGTTTTTGGAACAGATAGGCTTCTTCGTTGCTGCCTTTGGCAGAGCCAAAGCCTGCAAGCGATTTTTTGCCGTACTGGTCGCGGATGGCGGCCAACTTGCCGCCGGCGAATTCGAGTGCTTCTTCCCAGCTGGCTTCGCGGAATACATCCATGACGCGGTCGGGGTCCATGCTGAAGTCGCCGGTTTTAGGGGCGTCTGCACGACGAATCAGCGGCACGGTGAGGCGGTGTGGGTGGTGCGCGTAGTCAAAGCCATAGCGCCCCTTGACGCACAAGCGGCCATGGTTCGACGGGCCATCACGGCCTTCGACAAACAAAATCTTGTCGTCTTTGACGTTGTAGGTCAGCTGGCAGCCCACACCGCAATAAGGGCAGACCGACTCGACCTGTTTGTCGGGGACGCTCAACGCGGCCTCGCGTGCCGGCATCAGCGCGCCGGTCGGGCAGGCTTGCACGCATTCGCCGCAGGCCACGCAGGTGGACGCGCCCATGGCGTCGTCCATGTCAAAGACGATCTTGGCGTGGTCACCCCTGAAGGCCAGGCCAATGACGTCATTGACTTGCTCGTCACGGCAGGCACGCAGGCAACGCGTGCACTGGATGCAAGCGTCCAGGTTGACGGCGATGGCCGGGTGAGACAGGTCTTGGTGCACTTGCTTGCGAGCTTCAAAGCGCGGCTTGCCCACGCCGATCTTGCTGGCCCATTGGTCGACTTCGTTGTTCCGTGTGTATTCTTTTTCGGGCATGTCCGACAGCAGCAGCTCAAGCACTAACTTTTGTGCCGCGACAGCGCGTTCACTGTTGGTGACGACCTTCATGCCCGCTGTGGGTGTGCGGCAGCACGACGGTGCCAGCACCCGTTCACCGTTGATTTCGACCATGCAAGAGCGACAGTTGCCAACCGCCTCCATGCCTTCTTTAAAGCACAGGTGGGGTATTTCCACACCTTCGCGTTTGGCGACTTGCAGCAGCGATTCGGTCGTACGTCCGGAGACTTCGCTGCCATTCAGGCTGAAGCTCACCAGCGGTGCATCCAGCTCCGCGAGTTCTTGTCGGGTGATGGCGTTCATGGTTGATCCTTAAAACTGATGACACAAAGTGACAAGCGAGGCTTCACAGTTCGTGCGCGAAATATTTGACGACGCAATCCATCGGGTTCGGAGCGGCTTGGCCGAGTCCACAGATGGACGCATCACGCATGACCAACGACAAGTCAGCCAGCAGCGCCAAGTCCCACTTGGGCTGCGCCATCAGGTGCTCGGCCTTGGCAGTACCCACGCGGCAAGGCGTGCATTGACCGCAAGACTCGTGCTTGAAAAAACGCATCATGTTACGGGCGGCGTCGGTCGCGGTGTCTTTGTCGGACAGCACAATGACCGCCGCTGAACCGATGAAGCAGCCGTAGGGCTGCAGCGTGTCAAAGTCCAGTGGAATGGCGTTCATGCTGGCCGGCAAAATGCCGCCTGAAGCGCCACCCGGCAAGTAGGCATAAAAATCGTGGCCGTCTTGCATGCCGCCGCAATGTTCGTCGATCAATTCTTGAATCGTGATGCCGGCGGGTGCCAGCTTCATGCCTGGATTTTTAACCCGGCCCGAGACTGAGAACGAACGCAGTCCTTTGCGGTCATGACGGCCGTGTGAGGCAAACCAGTCGCCACCTTTGATCAAGATGTCGCGTACCCAAAACAAGGTTTCAAAGTTGTGCTCAAGTGTCGGAAGTCCAAACAGGCCCACTTGTGCCACATAGGGTGGGCGTAGCCTAGGCATGCCGCGTTTGCCTTCGATCGATTCGATCATGGCTGATTCTTCACCGCAAATGTAGGCCCCAGCGCCGCGGCGTAATTCAATCTCGGGCATGTCGGCCATCGGCGGTGCGAGTCGTAGTTTTGCGAGCTCTGCTTCTAGCATGTGGCGGCAACCGTGGTACTCGTCACGCAGGTAGATATAGGTCTTCTCGATGCCTACAGCCCATGCGGCAATCAACATACCTTCCAGAAATCGGTGCGGATCGCGCTCCAGATATACCCGGTCTTTGAAGGTGCCGGGTTCGCCTTCGTCGATGTTCACGGCCATCAGGCGTGGGCCTTTTTCGGCCCGGACAATGCGCCATTTACGTCCAGACGGAAATCCTGCGCCGCCCAAACCGCGCAGGCCAGAGTCTTCCATAGTTTTGATGACCGATTCGACATCACGCTCGCCCGAAATGCATTGCGATAGCAACTGATAACCACCGTTGGCGGTGTACTCAGCCAAGTCAATAAAGCCACTTGGAATGTGCTCCACGGCTTTGGCTGATACGGTGGCGGCGATGCTTTTGCACGTGGCGTTCGGGACCGGATTTTGGCCGACCACGGCCACAGGTGCTTGCTCGCAGCGCCCAATGCAGGGGGCTGCGATGACACGGACATCTCGCCCTAGCAGGGCGGGCAGTTTGGCTAACAGTTCTTGGGCCCCGGCCAACTCGCATGACAAACCATCACAGACGCGCACGGTCAGCCCGGCAGGTGCGGCTTCGTTTTCTTTAACGATGTCGAAGTGGTGATAGAAAGTTGCGACCTCATAAACAGAGGCTTGCGGCATGTGCATTTCTTGCGCTAGCGCTGCCAGATGTGCGGCCGACAAATGTCCAAAACGGTCCTGAATTTTGTGCAGATGTTCGATCAACAAATCAGCCTGACGTGATTCTGTTCCGAGCAAACCTTGTACTTCAGCCAATGCCGCCGGATCAACGCGGCGGCCCTTAGGCGCCTGTCGCTTACGCTGCTTTGTCGAGGTCTCGACGACGGCGATGGGAATGATCGGATAGTTCATGGTGGCTTGTATTGGTGTCTGTGAAAAGTAAGCGCGTGATGGTCAGATTCAGATGACGTTTTCGCTGCGTAATTCGGCGATGTAAGCTGTGCTGAACCCGAGTTGTGTCAGTACTTCATCCGTGTGTTCGCCCAACAAAGGTGAGCGTGTAACCTCGGTGGCACTGTCGGAGAGCTTGATCGGATTACCCACAGTGAGGTATTTGCCGCGCGTTGGGTGATCGACTTCGACGATGGTGCCGCTGGCACGCAGAGCGGGTTCTTCAGCGATTTCTTTCATCGACAAGATCGGACCGCACGGAATATCGTATTTGTTGAGGATGTCCATCGCTTCAAACTTG
The DNA here is from genome assembly GCA_947450695.1 of Comamonadaceae bacterium. Taxonomy (GTDB): domain Bacteria; phylum Pseudomonadota; class Gammaproteobacteria; order Burkholderiales; family Burkholderiaceae_C; genus Polaromonas. The sequence goes on along the minus strand of CANFWV010000094.1, from coordinate 3,004 downwards.
GTTTTGGTCATGGTCCATTGCTCGATACGAGCAAAGATGGGTTTGAGGTGCAGCAACCGCGCGCCGGGGGTTGCGTAGGCTTCATCGGTGATCCAGCCTTCCTCGCCTATCACCTTGCACACTGCAGGCCACACGCCAGCTTGCGTGATGAAGTAAATATAAGCATTTGGGTCCGTTTCCCACCCTTTGCATTTCAAGATAGATCCGGGCTGGCCACCGCCAGACGCATTGCCTGCACGCGGTACGGCTTTACCGAATTTGCTGTCAGGGTATTGCGGATACTCATGCATGGTGCCTGTCCGGTCTAGGCGTTGCTGGTCGCGCAACTTAACGCGGCACAGGTTGAGCACGGCGTCTTGCATAGGCGCCAGCACTTTTTGACCGCGGCCAGTCGTGTTGCGCTGGTAAAGCGCGGCAAGGATGCCAAGGGCCAAGTGCAGCCCGGTGCCGCTGTCGCCGATTTGCGCGCCAGTGACCAAGGGTGGGCCATCGTCAAAACCAGTGGTCGAAGCCGCTCCGCCGGCACACTGTGCGACGTTTTCGTAGACCTTGCAGTCTTCGTAAGGTCCAGGGCCAAAGCCTTTGACGGACGCCACAATCATGCGGGGATTGAGTTTTTGGATGTGTTCCCAGGTGATGCCCATGCGATCCATTGCGCCAGGTGCAAAATTTTCTACCAACACATCGCAGTTTTTGATGAGCTCATCCAGAACGGCTTTTCCCTTGGTCTTCTTGGTGTCCAGCGTGATCGAACGTTTGTTGTGGTTCAGCATCGTGAAATACAGGCTGTCCACGCCGGGGATGTCGCGCAGCTGCGCACGCGTTGCATCCCCTTCTCCGGCGCGTTCCACCTTGATCACATCAGCGCCGAACCAAGCCAGCAATTGAGTGCAAGTGGGACCCGACTGAACGTGGGTGAAATCAAGGATGCGAACGCCGTCTAACGCTTTGCTCATAGGGGTTCCTACTGGGAAGTTGTAATGGGATGCTTTGCAGCTCCCCTATTATTCACTGTGCCCTGTATGTGCTTATGTGATCAGTTGTTTGCCGTGTTGCTTGATTTCGCAACCAGGGCTTCAAGTTCCATGAGGCGTTTTTTCAGGTTTCGCTCTTCTTCGAAGCGGCTGGTTTCGTCACGAATCACCGCGACGATGGCCGAAACCTTTTTGTCTGCGGCATACAGCAGGGCGACTGTGAACGCGATTGACAGGCTGTGCCCGTCTTTGTGGACAGCCGGTACCCGCAGCACATCGTTGCCATAGCGGGTAATACCTGTTGCCATGGTCTTGTGGTATCCCTCCCAATGGCGATGCTGCAAGCGCTGAGGCGTGATGATGTCGAGCGACTTGCCCAGCGCTTCGCCTGCTTTGTAGCCAAAGATGCGCTGTGCAGCCGGGTTCCACACGGTTATGGCGCCGCTAGCGTCTGCTATCACGATGGCGTCGCCTAGGGCATCGACGAGTTGATTTAAATCGGAGGCAGATGACATGGGTTCAATCGGTAGTCGTCGACAAACAAAGGATTCAAAAACAAAAAAACCCGTCACTGCGAGCGCAGCGCGGCACTCCATCATCGCGAATCTACAAGATGGATGGCCGCGCTGCGCTCGCCATGACGGGAGCGCAGCGCTTAAACCGCGTAACTGATTAACCGCTTAAACAGCGTTAGCGGTGTGCATCGCAGCGATCTGATCCTTGGAGTACCCGAGTTCAGCCAAAACTTCATCAGTGTGCTCGCCCAGCAGCGGGGAACCTGTGATCTCTGGCTTGAGGTCCGAGAACTTGATCGGGCTGCCGACCGTGACATAGCTGCCACGTTCTTTGTGCGGTACGTCAACGATGGAGCCGCTGGCACGCAGCGATGGGTCGTTGAGCAGCTCTTTCATGGACTGAACCGGAGCGCAAGGAATGTCGAACTTGCGCAGGATGTCCACAGCCTCAAACTTGGTTTTGTCTTTCAACCAAGCCTCGATGGTGCCGAAGATGTCCATGATGTGCGGCTGACGAGCCTTTGGCGTCGTGTACAGCGGGTCCGTTTTCCATTCTGGTTTGCCGATGGCGTCGCAGATAGGGGCCCAAGCGTGGCCTTGAACAGTGAAATAGATATATGCGTTGGGGTCTGTTTCCCAGCCTTTGCACTTCAAGATCCAGCCGGGCTGGCCGCCACCGCCGGCGTTACCGCCACGTGGCACCACGTCAGAGAAAGTCTCGTGCGGGTACTGTGGGTACTCTTCCAGGTAGCCAAGTTTGTCGAGGCGCAACTGGTCGCGCATCTTGACGCGGCACAGGTTCAGCACAGCGTCCTGCATGGCCACCGCAACTTTTTGTCCCTTACCAGTCTGCTGGCGGCCGATGTAGGCAGTCAAAATACCGATGGCCAAGTGCATGCCGGTATTGCTGTCGCCCAGGGCGGCAGAAGAAATCATCGGGCCTGATTGCTCACCTTTCCACCAGCCGGTGGTAGAGGCTGCGCCGCCAGCGCACTGCGCCACGTTTTCGTAGACTTTCAAGTCTTCGTAATGGTGGCCATCGCTGAAGCCCTTGACCGAAGCCAGGATCATTTTTGGATTCAGTTCTTGGATGCGTTCCCAAGTGAAACCCATACGGTCCAGCGCGCCGGGACCGAAGTTTTCGACAAGGACGTCAGATTCGCGGATCAGCTTTTCCAGCACCGCTTTACCTTCTGGCTTTTTGGTGTCAAGTGTGAGTGACCGCTTGTTGCTGTTCAGCATCGTGAAGTACAGCGCGTCGACATCAGGGATGTCGCGCAGCTGGCTGCGGGTGACGTCGCCGGCGCCTGGGCGCTCGACTTTGATGACGTCAGCGCCGAACCAAGCCAGCATCTGGGTGCAGGCTGGACCGGCTTGAACGTGGGTGAAGTCGATGATCTTGATGCCGTTGAGGGGTTTGTTGCTCATTTGATTTCTCCTAAATGTGAATTGATTACTTCTTTTTCGCAGCGCTCTGCGGATTCAAGCTGGTGATTCGACCGCTTTCAGTGCCAG
>CANFWV010000093.1 GCA_947450695.1 Comamonadaceae bacterium | reverse complement strand
TTGGGACCAGCGTCAACATCGCCAGCAGCAACGTTTTCCAACGAAGACGAACAGCATCAGCAGCGCCAAAGTATTTGCTTTCAAACACCAGCTTCGACTGCGCATGGTGATAGCCGCGAATGAATTCCGACTTTAGCGGATTAGGCCCCTTCACCGAGCCTCGCGACAGATGCGTGATCTCAACCTCGGGCACCAACACGATCTGCTGGTTCGCCAAAAACACCCTTTGGCACAAGTCTTCGTCTTCGTAATAGAGAAAAAAGGTTTCGTCGAAAAATCCAATGTTCTTCATCACCGCCATGTTCAGTAGCATCACCGCACCGCACACAAAACCAACGCAACACGGCCCCTCAGCCTTGGGGCCTTTAGAGACCCAATGCGTGGCCGGCCAGCGGTAACTCACTTCAGGCGAGCCGTCACGGCGGATCAAATGCGGGGCGATGATGGCGGCTTCTGGAAAATTCTCCGCCGCTTGCAACATCCCCGCTATAAAAGCGGGGGTGGGCAAACAGTCTGGGTTAAGCAGCAAGGCATAGGGCGTGGTGACCGTCGCCAAGGCACGGTTGTTGGCAGCGCCGAAGCCGAGATTTTTTGCGTTCCGAATCAAGGTCGCGTTGGGCAGCGCGATTTGCAGTTGCACCTCAATGTCGTCGTCACTGGCGTTGTCAACGATGACAACATTTTTAAGCGACTTCAGTGCCTCTGACAACGCGGGCAGGCAGTGCGCACTGTTGTAGGTGACCGAAATAATGGTCACGTCATTGGCATTAATTTTTTTCATCATGTCCATCAGGCAGTCACATCATTTCCACGGCAGATGCACTTCACGCCCAGTCGCGCGCGGCCGGTTGTTTGACAAGCGTTCACCAGCCAAAACCTGTTCGTACTTTTCAAGATAGCCGTGGGCCATTGTTTCAGCATTGAAATGATCAACCGCATGCTGATGGCAGGCGCGCATGTCAAACGACTGCTCTTGAACTGAAGAAACCAATGCAGCTTTGGAGGCGGACAAAAATCCGTGCTCAGGGCCGACCAATTCGGGCAAGGCACCATACGGCGTTGCAAAAACCGAGCAACCAAAATAAAGGCTTTCAATCACGGCCAGACCAAAAGGCTCGTGCCAACGTACGGGAAATATCAGACCGTTGGAGGTATTCAGCAGCCGAAACTTCTCTGGACCACCAACCATGCCGTGAAATTGAACTCTGCGTGACCAAGTGAAGCGAAAACCACGCTTAAGGTTCAGCCGTGTTCCGCCCAGCACCGACAGCTTCACGCCTGCGTCAACAGCGACATCAATCGCTCCGGCCACATTTTTGACGCGCCATGCCGCTTTGCCCAAAAAGTGGTGATGTTCACGCCGCACATCAAAATCAACCGGACCGTAGGCATCCCAGTTCAAGCCGTTATGGACGAACTGATCTGAACCGTGACGTTCTGCATGGTTCTTAGATACAAAAATGGAATTAAAAGGAAGCACATTGTCGGCAGCCGTGTTGCCATACTCCGTTACCACATATGGCTTAGTGAAATCCTCATCCAAGTTGAAATCAGGCTTAAATTGAAAGTGAACGATGTCGATCTCATCCGGAATTTGCAACCGCAAATCATTGGTGGGATCGATATGCAAAACATCGGCAAATGGACAAGTCGAGCCAGCCGCCACCAGGTAAGTGACTTGATGGCCTACCTGACTGAGCGCGTAGCCCAAATCCCAAATCACGCGCTCAGTACCGCCGTACGCATAGACGGGGATCGACGTGTTACTGATTAATAAAATACGCATGGGATTACTGGCTTCAAGTTGCGTAACCAGAACCAGAAGTCTTCATGCACAACAGCAAACAAACACTCACAGCGACGGATAGCATCGTTGGATAGTAGTTGTGGGCAAAGTTAACATTGGTCAAGCTACTGCTTGCATGCATGAACAATATTCCAGCAGTACCCAAAGCGGCCATGGGTTGCTCTTTTCGCAAACGCCTGACCATGTAAAAGAGTCCTGCTAGAAATGACAAAAAGCTGCCGAGCCCAAACAAACCCTGGTCAAATAATTCTTCAACATAATTGTTGTGAAGATGCCCCAAACTTTTAACAATTGGAGAGTTAGCCTGTTCGCTCCAGCGCTGGATGGCTGCCATGCGGGCCTCGCGACCAACGCCCATCAAAAGATGATCTGGAACTTCCTCTGCTGCTCGCGTCCAAAGATAGAGCCGTGAACCAACTGATGTATTAATGCTTGATTCCTTCGAGCTATCCATGCCGGAAATTTCAGTCATCGCCAGTTGAATTCGCTGCGCCGGGACAGAAAGGAGCTGAGGAAATACTTGCGCAATTAGGGCAGTAGCCATTGCTGCAATCAAGAACGTTCCGATCAGTGCTCGCCATTTAACTCCGTTTTTAAGGTAATGCAACAGGACAACACCGCCAACCCAAAGAACAATCCCGTACGAACCACGTGCTTGGCTGAGCAATACAGCGCAGACACCAACAAGCACGCCTGATGCATAAAATAATCTGACCGCTGCCGGTTCCGTTGAAGCGCTCAACGCACGTACCAATACGACACATACCAGCAACGACATTGAAGCGCCCCAGGGTATTTGATTTGTAGGTGCGCCTACTGCCCCAAAAGCAAGCATCAATCCAAAACCAGCCCATGAAGCCAGAACCAATGCATACCCGAGCCACTTCACTTGGACACTGGTAAAGCGCGCATAGTGAACAAGTCCCAGCAAGCCGAGTGCGCCAAACAACAGGCGAAACTCAGCATGCCGCTCTCCCCAGCTATCCCCCCAGTAAAACTGAGTTACCGCTCTTAGGGCCAGTGCTAATAGACAAGCAAAGAACCAGCCTTTGGCCGCATAAAAAACTGAAGTAGACCGATTCGCCGACCCGTTCTTAAACGACCACGCACCCGAAAGGCAAAGCGCCAACCAGCAAGCCCCCGCCAATTTTGAATTGAGTGGGGCCAAAACCAGCAGGAGTAAAACTGCGCACCATTGCCAATTTTTTATAACTCTTGAACTCAACTCATCAGCGTTCATGAAGGTCGATCAACTGAAAATTAATAACTCAAGATAGCCATGGCAAATCACGCGGGTGCACCTGACTGACAGGGGCACTTGGGTGCAAATAATCGCCATCTAGAATTCTTTCATATTTGTGGAGATAGCCTTCACCCATTTGGACCGCATTGAACTTCTCACGTGCTTGAAGATGACAAGCTTCAGAGTCAAATTGATCGGCCTGCTGAAGTGCCACTGCCATTTCTGAACATGAATTTGTCAGTACACCGCACTCAGGCGGAACAAGCTCAGGAATGGCACCATAGGGCGTCGCAAAAATTGGACATCCAAAATACAGGCTTTCGATGATGGCAAGGCCGAATGGCTCGTACCAACACACTGGAAAAATCATTCCCTTTGAAGCGTTGAGCAGCGAAAACTTCTTGGCTCCACCGACCATGCCGTGGAAGTGAATATTTCGCTCCCAAGTCATTCGAAATCCACGTCGAATCTGCAGCCGTCTACCGCCCATGACATTCAACGTCACGGATGCGCGGCAAGCCACATCAATCGCGCCCTGAAAATTTTTTACTGGCCACGCCACATTGCCTAAAAAATGAAAGTTTTTGCGCGGCAAAGAAAAGTTAACCTTGCCGTACCCATCCCAGTTCAATCCGTTGTAAACGAACTCTTTTGAAGCATGGCGATCTGCATGGTTTTTTGAAATAAAAACCGTGTTTCTTGGATGCCACGTACCTAATTCACTGTTTCCGTGCTCCGTCATCACATACGGATAAGGGAATCGTTCTGACTCATCAATATCGGCAAATGGATTCGATTGAAAGTGGACGATATCTGCGCCCACCGTCCGCATCGCGGCTTCAACTTGCGGCAGAAGAGGCATGCTTTTATTAATGGCCAAAACATCTGCAAAATCACAGTGTGATCTCGGCTTCACAAGATACGTGACTTTGTGACCTAGGGTGTTTAAAGTGAACCCTAAATCCCAAACCACTCGCTCAGTTCCGCCATAGGCATAAACAGGAATTCTGTTTCGGCTAACGATGAGTACGTGCATGTGATCGATGTCCGGTTTTCTTATTTTCGAGCCGCCAGATGCTTCACGTCATTCACGTCGTACTTTAATGCCGCATACCTAAAAAAGCACTCTAGCGCGATGAAGAAACAAAACAGAAACCCTTCAGCGCCGCACAAAAATCCACGCCTGAAAACATACAAACGCAAGAAGATGGCAAAACCAGATGCCAACCCGCGCAGCACGCCGCCGGTTTTGCCGGCTTGGGCGCGCTTGGCGGCGCCGAGTTGAACGTATTGCGCCAGTTTGTTCAGGCTGCCATAAATGGACTCGCGGGAGTAATGAAACAGTCGGGCCTTGAATCGTTTGACTGGTTGCTGGCCGCCGTTCATTTCGGCTTTTTCATGCACAACGCCTGAGAACTCGCGGATGGACTGGGTCTTGAACATGCGCGGAATGCCGCCCGTGCTTTTCATCAAGGTCAACGGCTTACCAAACGCCACCTGGTTCCACTGCACCTCCCAAATTTCGTCTTTGCCCGAGGCAATCACGGCTTCAATTTCAGCTTGCATCTCAGGCGGCATTTCTTCGTCTGCATCCAAGAAAAAGATGTACTCGCCTTTGGCATGTTGAAGCACGCGGTTGCGCTGCACGGCAAAGCCCTGCCAGTCGGGGTAGTCGTAGACCTCTGCACCCAGCGCTGCGGCAATCTCGCAGGTTTTGTCTTTGCTGCCGCTATCAATGACGAGAATTTGGTCTGCAAACTTCGCGCTGTTGATGCACGACTCGATGCGCTTTTCTTCATTCAAGGTCAGAATGCCGACGGTCAGTTTCGGTCGGATGTCGGGTAGGTCAAACTGCTCGGTCATTAGGTTGCCTGATCATTGGTTCGTTTGGTGTTGCCGGCGGCGTCTTTGGCCCACACGGCGGCGTACACCGCGGCCACGCCTTCGGCTTCTCTCTCCACTGAAAACTGCTGCTCAACGCGCTGCCGTCCCAAACGGCCCATCTCAGCGGCACGCACAGGGTCTTGCATAACGCGCCGCAAAGCCGCCACCAGTGCCGGCACATCGTCGGTTGGCACCACGTGGCCGGTCAAGCCTTCGTCGACGATGGCTTTGAACGCGCCCGTGTCGCTGGCCACCACGGCGCAGCCGCATGCCATGCCTTCGAGCGGCGTCAGGCCGAAGGGTTCGTAGCGCGGGCAGGCCACGGTGATCAAGACGTTTTGGTACCACTCGCCCACGGCAGCGGGTGCCACTTCGCCCAAAAACACAATGCGGCTAGTCAAGCCCTGGGCTGCAATTTTTTGGACTAAGGTTTGCTTGAAGTCTGCATGTTGCGGCTGGCACAGGCCGGCGATCACGGCCGTAAAGGCCGGGAACTCGGGCAACAGTTGCAGCATGGCGTCGACATAAATGTCGCTGCCTTTGTCGGGCCTTACGCGCCCAAAAACACCGACGCCGTATTGGCCAGGCAAACCCGTTCTTTGCCAGACCGTGAGCTTGTTGTCGGGCGGCGAGAAGCGCTCCAGACTGATGCCGTGGTGCACGATGCGGGTGGTGTTCGGCACATAACTGCCGGCTTCGGGCGTCGTCGAAATAACGCCGTCCATCTTGGAAATCAACCAACGCGGAAACCACGAATGCCGGTGCTTGGCCGCAGAGGTAAAGACCAAAGAAATGGGCAAGCGCAGCACGTCGCGCAGCAAAATGGCGAGCATCATTTCCGGGTCCCTGCGGACATGCCAAATGTGCTTGCGGCCGTCTGCCAAGCGCGAGCATGACAGACGCAGCGCCTGCAAAAAAGTCAGCCGCATGAAGCGTTCCCTGCATTGCGCGGCCGCCAGACCTGCGCCCGGCATGTCGGAGCCCAAATAGCCAAGGTTCAAAGACCGCGCCTGTACTGGTAACAACGCATTGACCGTGCCGGAAACACCGGTAAAACGCTTCTTGATGTTCGTGACAATGACTTCAGGGTTCATGCGGTTTGGGAGTCTTGTGTATCTGCTGCTGTCAATGAACTAGGACGTGTTTTATCCGCTGCAGAGTATCGCATCTGCTCCCAATGAAATGCTCATGCTGCTTGTGCGTCGCTGCGCTTGACAAGGATGACTTCGAACAAGCTTGGCCATGACGAATCCTGACTGTTTGTATGTCCACAGTTTGTCATCGGCGTCAAGTACGCGTTTGATTAACCATCATGGATGGCTACCTTTTGCAACCCCAAGAGTGACGTTCGCTTTATTCACAAAACAGTGCGAAAAATTGATCGATTTGTTTTAAGTTATGTAGGCACGGACATTTAATACAACTTTAATATTAATTAATTTTCAATTACCTGTAATAAATATAAATTTTAGTTACATTAAACATGGACCCGTGATGACAACACTGCGGGTTTATTTTTTCATCTTCTTAAATTTTGATAGGAAACGCACCATGTTCAAGAAAATTTTCGCTTTTATCGCTGCCATGTCACTGCTTACCGCCTTCGCGGCTGTTGACGTCAACAAGGGCTCTGCCGCTGATCTCGATGGCATCAAGGGCATTGGCCCAGCCACCAGCAAAGTGATCATGACCGAGCGCCAAAAAGCCGAGTTCAAAAACTGGGACGACCTGATTTCCCGAGTCAAAGGCTTGGGCGACAAAACCGCAGCCAAGCTCTCTGAAGGTGGTCTGACCGTCGGCGGTGTCGGCTACAAGCCAAGTGCTGCAGCGCCTAAAGCCGGTGCAAAACCAGCAGCGACCACAGCCGCAGCGTCCGCCAAGCCGGTCGACAACGCCGCAAAAAAGTAACCGAGTAACCAGCCGTTAAGGCTTGCCGAAACCGCCGCCCCCTGGCGTGTGAATCTCAAACACGTCACCGGGCTGCATGTCGGCTTGACCAATGTGGCCCAAAGTTTCCACGCGCCCATCAGCCCTGCGCACCAAGTTCAATCCCGGCTCACCAGCACAGCCGCCGGCCATGCCAAAAGCGCCATGAAGTCGCCCATTCGACAAGATGCTGGCCGTCATGCGTTCCAAAAACGTCACACACCGCACGCCACCGTGGCCGCCCTGCCAATGTCCGGCTCCGCCAGAACCTGGCCGGATTTGATAACTTTCAAGCCGCACCGGAAAGCGAAATTCCAGCACTTCCGGGTCGGTCAGCCGCGAGTTGGTCATGTGGGTCTGCACCACGCTCGTGCCGTTGAAGCCAGACAGCAGTACTCCCGCCGCATTGCTTTCACCACCCGCTCCGGAACCGCCTGAAATGGTTTCGTAATACTGGTAGCGCTCGTTGCCGAAGGTGAAGTTGTTCATGGTGCACTGGCTGGCAGCCATCACACCCAGCGCACCGTACAGCGCGTTAGTGATGCAACTGGAGGTTTCGACATTGCCCGCAACGACCGACGCGGGTGGATTCGGGTTCAGCATCGAGCCCGCCGGAATAATGACTTTGAGCGGCTTCAGGCAACCCGCATTCAGCGGAATGTCGTCATTCACCAGCGTCCTAAAAACATAGAGCACGGCGGCCATACAGACCGCTGTGGGGGCGTTGAAGTTGTTCGTCTGCTGAGGCGATGTCCCGGTGAAATCAATCTCGGCACTGCGCTCTCTGGTGTTGACGCGAATCGCTACTTGAATCTGCGCACCGTTGTCCAGCGGCAAAGTGAAGGCACCGTCTTTGAGCCGCGTGATGACGCGGCGCACCGACTCTTCGGCGTTGTCTTGGACATGGCCCATGTAGGCCAGCACCACATCCAAGCCAAACTGCTCGACCATCTTGCGCAGCTCTTGCACACCTTTTTCGTTGGCGGCAATTTGGGCTTTCAGGTCAGCCATGTTTTGCGCTGGGTTGCGGGCTGGGTGCGGGCCGCTCTTCAGCAAGGCCAGCATCTCGGCTTCGCGCAGCACCCCGCGATCAACCAACTTGACGTTGTTTATCTGCACGCCCTCTTCATCAATGCAGGTCGAAAAAGGCGGCATAGACCCCGGCGTGATGCCGCCAATGTCCGCATGATGACCGCGTGAGCCGACGTAAAAAATCGGTGCATCGCCCGACAAATACACCGGCGTGATCACGGTGATGTCTGGCAAATGCGTGCCGCCGTGGTACGGGTCGTTCAGCACAAACACATCGCCGGGCTGCATCTTGCCTTGGTTCTCACGAATCACGGTCTTGATGCTTTCACCCATAGAGCCCAAATGCACCGGCATGTGCGGTGCATTGGCGATCAGGTTGCCGTCGGTGTCAAACAGCGCGCAGCTGAAGTCCAGCCGCTCTTTGATGTTGACCGAATGCGCCGTGTTTTGCAGCTGCAAACCCATCTGCTCGGCGATGTTCATGAAGAGG
>CANFWV010000092.1 GCA_947450695.1 Comamonadaceae bacterium | reverse complement strand
CCCAGCTCAGGGCAACAACGCATTGTGGGGTGATTTTCATCCGACAATTGTCCCATGGATATAACTCAATCATCAGCCCTGCTGGGCGGTCTGACGCCCCAGCAATTCATGCGCCGTCATTGGCAAAAAAAGCCCTTGCTGGTGCGTCAGGCCTTGCCTAGTTTCAAGCCGATCCTGAGCCGGCCTGAACTGTTTGAGCTGGCGGGTCAAGAGGAGGTTGAGTCCCGCTTGGTGGTGCAAGGCGCAGCCGGTTGGCGCATGAAGTCTGGGCCGTTTGCGCCGCGCAGTCTGCCGGCCTTGAATAAACCCGGATGGTCGCTGCTGGTGCAGGGCGTTGACATGCACGACGCCAAAGCGCATGCGCTGCTGCAGCAATTTCGCTTTGTGCCAGATGCCCGGATGGATGATCTGATGATCTCCTACGCCAGCGAGGGCGGCGGTGTCGGTCCTCACTTTGACAGCTACGACGTGTTCTTACTGCAGGCCAGCGGCAGGCGCCGCTGGCGCATTGCCAAACAGACGGATTTCAGCTTGCAGGAAGGTGTGCCGTTGAAAATTTTGCAAAATTTTGTACCCACTGAGGAATTTGTTCTCGAAGCTGGCGACATGCTGTATTTGCCGCCGCGTTATGCCCACGACGGGGTGGCTGAAGTCGCCTTCTCAGCCGATGGCAAACCTGAAGCTTGCATGACTTATTCAATTGGCTTTAGAGCGCCGAGTCAGACTGAACTGGCGGGTGCGCTTCTGCAGCGTTTGGCTGAGTTTGGAGCGGACGATGAAGACGCTGCGGTCGTGCCCAAGCTCTACCGCGACCCGCAGCAACCGGCTACCACCAACCCAGCGGCGTTGCCGTCTGAGTTGACCGAGTTCGCTAGGCAAGCTGTGGCATCGGCGTTGAAAGATCCTTTGGCGTTGGCTTGTGCTTTGGGTGAGTACTTGACCGAACCGAAGCCGTCTGTTTGGTTCAATGAGCCTGCTGAAGATTTGATGGTTACGCCTTTTTTTGGTGCATCGTCCAGTTTGGTGCTTGATGCCCGCACTAGGATGATGTACGACGAACACCACATATTTATCAATGGTGAAAGTTACCGGGCAAAAGGCGCCGACGCTGCGCTCATGAGGCGGCTGGCTGACCAGCGACAGCTGAGTCCTGCCCAACTGCGCAAAGCCAGTATTTCTGCCCAAAATTTACTTTTAGATTGGCAGGGCGCCGGTTGGATCGGTTTCCTATAAAAAGCCTGATTCTTAAATTTGTTGTATTTACGCCCTTCACAATTGGGGGTAAATACGCATATACTTCCGCGTTGGGCTGGTAGCGGTCGAATTCTCCTGCCTAAACTAGGAGGCGAACTGTTTTCGGTTGGCCTTTTTCGAAAATTGTTTTCTTATATTTATCAAGGTATCAAAAAATGAACAAATCACTCGTCTTGGCAGCGATCGTTGCAGCTTTCGCCCTGGCTGCTTGCGGTAAAAAAGAAGCACCAGCAGCACCAGCACCTGTCGTTGCTCCAGCACCAGCTGCTGATGCATCGGCTCCAGCCGCTGCCCCTGCTGCTGATGCATCGGCTCCAGCCGCTGCTCCAGCTGCACCAGCCGCCAAGTAATACTTCGCTGCACGAAAAAAAGCCGCTTTCGAGCGGCTTTTTTTCGTGTGGAGATAGAGATCCTGCTTTTTTATTCGCCGTTAGTGTTGGTTCATGCGGATACCGGCATCACGCCCGCACATGAATCCAGGGCGTTCCTAATGTCGGGTGGGCGACCGATAATTCCAAGTTGCCCCAAAGAGGTGCCGTACTGCTGAGCAAAGCTTCCAGTGCTAGCTTGGGGCTGTTGTTTTGCGCACTTAAATGGGCTGCTACTAGATGCTTCAGGCCTGCGTGGGCGAGTGTATTTGCAATACCCGCGGCTGTAGCATTCGACAGATGGCCGTACGGGCCGCCCACTCGCTTTTTTAGAAAAGCAGGGTAACTTGACTGAGCCAGTAGGTCGGTGTCATGGTTGCATTCAAGCAGAAGTGCGTGGCAGCCCTCCAGATGTGTCATTACATGCGCTGTGGCGTGACCGAGGTCTGTGAGTATGCCAAGCTTCGCGTTACCGTCCGTGCAGGTTAGCTGAAGCGGCTCCCGGGCATCGTGCGGAACAGTGAAGGGCGTGACTTGTAACTCCCCTAAGTCAATCGGCTGGCCGTCATTGGCGATATGCAGCAGGCCGTCAAAATCAGGACTGCCCAAGGCTTCATATGTGCCACGGCTCATCCAGACCGGAATGCGGTGGCGCTGAGCGAACTGGCGCGCGCAGCCAATGTGGTCGCTGTGTTCATGGGTGATAAACATCGCGTCAAGCGTTGCAGCCTCTGAAGTGGCAGCTTCTGCCAAGCGCAATGAAAGCTGTTTAACGCCCAAACCGCAGTCCACTAGCAACCGCGTCCCGCGGAGACCAACGGTTTCCACCAGCGTCGCGTTGCCGGTGCTACCGCTGCCCAGATTTTTGAAGCGTAGCAATTGAAACGAAAGCGCTTACTTTAGGTCGTCCGCCAGTACCTTGATGATGCGTTCGGCATTGACGGAGGTTTCAGGCTTGCCGTCTGCATTAAGTACAGAGACCGATGTCGATTCGTCCTTGCTGTTCAATGCAATCCGGTATTTCAGGGGCGCCGAGGGGGCTGTTGAACTGCTGAACAGCTTGCTGAAGAAACCTGGTTCTTTGGCGTCGGTAGTTAATGAGACGTAGCGCACAAAATACAGGCCCTGGGCGCGATCCCAGTCTTCAACAGTAAAGCCTGTGCGGTCAAGTGCAAGTCCGACTCGGCGCCAAGCGCGCTCAAAACCTTCATCTACTTGCAGCACAGGAACACCATTGACCGATGCGATGCGAGATGTTTGACGAACTACGCCACTGGTCACCAAAATTTTGGATTGTTCTTGTGAAACGCCTAGCTTGACCATCAGTCGGCGAAGGAATTCAGCTTCTAACTCCGGATCTGCTGGGCGTGGCTGCCAAACAGTTGACCCGGAACCTTGAGTACCTTGGACGCCATTCATGACCTCGACCATGCCACGATGGCTGATGAAAATTTCAGTGCCCCCGTTGGCCGTACGTTCCAGACGGGTGCGGAATTTATCCCGTTCGCCTGTCGAATAAAGACTGTCTAGGACTTTGCCGAGGGCATTACGGATGAAGTCTTGGGGTAGTTTTGCGCGGTTTTCGGCGAAATCAGTTTCAAGAATGCCGAGCTCGGCTTGCTCAATCGGCAATTGAAATCCACTTTCTTTCCAAAATTCTCGCACTGGCTCCCAAAGTTTGTCCGCCGGGCGGTTCACCACTAACCAACGCTGGTTGCCTGCCCGCTCAATGCGTACGTCTCCAATGGAATTCGCTGCAGTGGGTGTGGTCGCATTACTGCTGGGCTGGGCGACTTGATATGAGTTGGCTGACACAGCCATGCCAGGAACGACGTAGCGGCTGTCCCGAGTGAGTTGACTGAGATCAGGAGGGACTTCGAGTCCGGGCCCTTTTTTGGTTGCGGATGCTGACTTGTAGTCCACTTTGCCGCCACTGAGGGTATCGCTCACAGTTGTACACCCGCTGAGCGACAAGCCGGCGAGCAAAGCGGCGACAGCCAGACCCAGCGACGTGCGTTGGTTGGAAATGGTCATAAGAGTCTTCAATTCGTGTCCTTCAGATCAGATCAGGCCGCAAACGCGCAATGCATTTTCGACAGTGGCTTCGTTGGCTGGTTCCAGCGGCGTCATAGGTAGGCGCAGTGTGGGGCCGCAGAGTTTCATGCGGGCCATCGCCCATTTCACGGGAATCGGGTTGGCTTCAACAAAAAGATGTTTGTGCAAGGGGAGCAGTTGCAACTGAATTTGCATAGCGCGACGGACGTCACCCGCGACCGCGGCCATGCACAGCTCGTGCATCAGGCGCGGGGCAATATTGGCTGACACGCTGACATTACCTTGGCCGCCGCACAGCATCAGGGCAACGGCGGTGGCGTCGTCACCGGAATACACCGCGAAATCAGCGGGCGTTTCTTTGATCAGCCACTGAGCGCGTTCGATATTGCCTGTGGCCTCCTTGATGCCGACAATACCTGGCAACTGCGTGAGTCGCATGACCGTCGGGTGCAACATGTCTGCAACGCTACGGCCGGGAACGTTGTACAAAACCATGGGCAGATCAACCGCTTCGGCAATCGCCTTGAAGTGCAGGTACTGACCTTCTTGCGTCGGCTTGTTGTAGTAGGGCACCACCTGCAACTGACAGTCAGCCCCGACTTTTTTGGCGAACTTGGTCAACTCAATGGCTTCAGCCGTGGAGTTGGCACCGCAACCGGCCATGATTGGCACGGCTTTGGCGCCATGGCTGAGCGCCTGTTCGACCGAAACACGGATGATTTCGCAGTGCTCTTCAACGTTGACCGTAGGCGATTCACCTGTGGTGCCGACCACGCCAATGCAGTCTGTGCCTTCGGTAATATGCCAGTCCACCAACTTGCGCAAGGTGGGGTAATCGACGCTACCGTCTTCGTGCAATGGGGTCGCAAGCGCAACAATACTGCCAGTGATTTGTTTCATGTTTTGGTTAACCTAGACCGATAAGGCATGCAGGCAAAAAGGGGCGCCATAACGAGCGTTTAAAGCCAATGGCGCATTCTACTCAGACCGCAGAGCTCGGGCCGGCTTTACAAGGACTTGGTGGCGTGGAATTAGCAGAGTCGATAGCGAGGTACTGACGCTGTCTTCACCTCGCTGCTGAAGGTCAACTCTCGTATGGCGACGATGCGCTGGACAAAGCGCTGACCGTTCTGGTCTTCAAAGCCATCTTCAAAAGCGACGGTGCGCAGTGTTTGGCAAACCTGCAGCAGTTCCCTTGGGCGTAGCAAAAAATCGGGTCTGGAAGGCTTGCCCACGGTTTCGTTGCCGGCTGCAAATGTTTCGTAAATCATGACACCGCCCGGCGCCAGACTGGCCACCAGCGTCGTTAGCAAAGGCCGCCACAGGTAGTTGGTGATGACAATCGCGTCAAATAAGCGTCCAGTAAAAGGCCAAGGGCCGTTCTCTAGGTCAGCGACGCAGGTTTCGCATCGCTCTGCCGGTAGACCGATCGCCGCGATGGCTTCTGCAGAGCGGTCCACCGCCACCACATGCAGTCCGCGTTGATGAAACCAGCGCGTGTGGCGACCACGACCGCAGGCGACGTCTAGCACGCTGGCACCTTCAGGCAGCAGATGACTCCAGCGTTGCACCCAGTCAGAAGCGGATTCGTCGCCGTGCTGGATAGTGGGTGTCGTTGGCATTAAAAGCAGGCCCAAAGTTGGTCTGCCAGCATGACCAGCATGTTGGGCCTGGTATACAAGGCAAAAACCGCCAACGGCATAGCAATGACCAGCGCCCAAAGCAGTATTTTTTTCAGCATTTCGGACACCTCACGCACCTTGCTGCAGTTTCGCCGCCGTCCGAACAATAGGGGCCTCGCGCACCGGCAAATTCACCAGCCCGGCAAAGATGCCGAGGGCGATCGCGACGTACCAAACGATGTCATAGCTGCCCGTACGGTCGTACATGTAGCCGCCCAGCCAGACGCCCATGAAAGAGCCAATCTGGTGACTGAAAAAGATAAAACCACTGAGCATCGACAAATGCTGGATGCCGAAAATCTGGGCGACCGCAGCATTGGTTGGTGGCACAGTGGACAGCCAAAGCACGCCCATGACGGCTGCAAACAGGTAAACGCTCACCGGGCTGAGCGGGGCCGCGATAAAGATAGAAATCACGACGGCGCGCGAGAAATAAATACCGGCCAAGATGTTCTTTTTCGGTATTCTTTGACCCAGAGCGCCTGCGGCGTAGGTGCCAAAGACATTGAACAGCCCGATCAAGGCTAAGGCGTAACTGGCGACTTCTGGCGGTAGGCTCTTGTCCTTCAGGTAGCTGGGCATGTGCACGCCGATAAAGACGACCTGAAAACCACAGACAAAATAGCCCGCCATCAGCAGCTGAAAGCTGGGGTACTTGAAGGCTTCTTTCAGGGCTTGAAGAATGGTTTGTTCGCGCTTGACAGGCGCTGCACCATTGAGTTTATTTTCACGCAGACCGATGGCCAATGGAATCATGAGCAAGGCGGCCGCGCCCAATATCAGCAGGGCTTCTTGCCAGCCGAAACGATTGATTAAAAAACCTTCAGTCGGCACCATCAGAAACTGACCAAAGGAGCCTGCAGCAGCAGCAACACCCATGGCCCAAGAGCGTTTTTCGGCCGAGATATTACGACCAATCACGCCATAAATCACGGCGTAGGTCGTGCCCGCCTGTGCCGCGCCAATCAGTACGCCGGTCGTGAGCGTGAACAGAAAACCAGTCGGCGACAGCGCCATGCCGACCAAGCCCAGTCCATACAAAACAGCACCCGCCATGATGACGCGAAAGGCGCCAAAGCGGTCGGCAATCATGCCGGCAAAAATGCCGAAAATGCCCCAGGAGAGGTTCTGTATCGCAATCGCAAAGGCAAACGTTTCACGCGTCCAGCCCTGCGCTTGGGTGATCGGTTGCAGCCAAAGACCAAAGCCGTGGCGGATGCCCATGGACAGCGTGACGATGGCGGCACCACAGGCCAAAACTTGCAGCATAGAAAGTTTGCGTGCCTCTGCTAAGGCGGGAGTGTGTGGTGGCATTGATGTAGAAGACATGCGTTAAATGTAACGAATCACCGCGGCTCGCGCTTGCCTTGCAGCTTGATAAAACAAGGGTAGTGGACTGTTTTTATATCCAGTAATCGATGCTTGCCGCGACTACAATCGCCGCAAATCACAGCACTGCCATGGCCTCCAAACTACCCACCGACTATTCCGAAAGTTCCATCCGTGTGCTCAAGGGCCTCGAGCCCGTCAAGCAGCGGCCGGGCATGTACACCCGCACCGACAATCCCCTGCATATTTTGCAGGAGGTGCTCGACAACTCGGCCGACGAAGCCTTGGCCGGACACGGCAAAAAGATCAAAGTGACGCTGCACGCAGACGGCTCGGTCACCATCGAAGACGATGGTCGCGGCATCCCTTTTGGCATGCACCCGGAAGAAAATGCGCCGGTGATCGAACTGGTTTTCACGCGGCTGCATGCCGGTGGCAAGTTCGATAAGGGCTCTGGTGGCGCCTACAGCTTTTCGGGCGGTTTGCACGGCGTCGGTGTCAGCGTCACCAATGCGCTGTCGACCCGTATGGAAGTGTCTTCCTGGCGCGAAGGCAAGGCGGCGCGGCTCGTCTTTTCTGCTGGCGATGTCATCGAGGAATTACAGATTCGGCCAGCTGGCGAAGGTGACCGCAAGAGCGGCACGTCCGTGCGCGCTTGGCCCGATCCAAAATATTTTGAAACCTCGGCGCTGCCCATGAACGAGCTGACGCACTTGCTGCGCAGCAAGGCCGTGCTGATGCCTGGGGTGACCGTCACACTGATCAACGAAAAGACCAAGGAAACACAGGCCTGGGTTTACAAAGGCGGTCTGCATGACTACCTGATGCAGACGCTCAACGCCGACTTGGTGATCCCGATGTTTGAAGGCGAAGGCTTTGCCGATGCTGCGCATGACAGCTTCGCCGAAGGCGAGGGCGCGCAGTGGTGCGTGGCCTTCACCGAAGACGGCCATCCGGTGCGTGAAAGCTACGTCAATTTGATTCCGACCAGCGCAGGCGGCACGCATGAAAGCGGTTTGCGCGACGGCCTTTTCACCGCCGTCAAAAGCTTCGTCGACCTGCACTCATTGCTGCCCAAGGGTGTGAAACTGCTGCCCGAAGACGTTTTTGCCCGCGCCAGTTACGTGTTGTCCGCCAAGGTGTTGGACCCGCAGTTTCAAGGTCAGATCAAGGAACGGCTGAACTCGCGTGACGCCGTCCGGTTGGT
Organism: Comamonadaceae bacterium; assembly: GCA_947450695.1. GTDB lineage: Bacteria > Pseudomonadota > Gammaproteobacteria > Burkholderiales > Burkholderiaceae_C > Polaromonas. Next base: position 504 of record CANFWV010000092.1, on the reverse strand, counting down.
CTCCAGCTTTGTGCGGCCGACGCTGGAGCTTTGGCTGAACCAGCACGTGGAGTACGGAAAAAAGCTCGCCGAACTGGCGATTCGCGCCGCCCAATCGCGCCAAAAAGCCGGCCAAAAAGTCGAAAAACGCAAAGGCTCGGGTGTGGCGGTTTTGCCCGGCAAGCTGACGGATTGCGAAAGCAAAGACTTGGCCTACAACGAAGTTTTTTTGGTCGAGGGCGACTCCGCTGGCGGCAGCGCCAAGATGGGCCGCAACAAAGAAAGTCAGGCGATTTTGCCCTTGCGCGGCAAGGTCCTCAACACCTGGGAAGTCGAGCGCGACCGGCTGTTTGCCAACACCGAAATCCACGACATCGCGGTGGCCATTGGCGTGGACCCGCATGGCCCGGACGACACGCCGGACATGAGCGGCCTGCGCTACGGCAAGGTCTGCATCTTGAGCGACGCTGATGTCGACGGCTCGCACATCCAAGTGCTGCTGTTGACGCTGTTTTTCAGGCATTT
>CANFWV010000091.1 GCA_947450695.1 Comamonadaceae bacterium | reverse complement strand
GGCTTCGCCCATGGCTTCTTGCATTTTGCCCAAAATGTGCATGCGGGCTTCTTTGGCCTGAGCCAGCGCAACCTGCATGATTTCTTTGGTGATGCCCTGGATTTTGATGTCCATCTGCAGCGCGGTGATGCCGTTGGTGGTACCGGCCACTTTGAAGTCCATGTCGCCCAGATGATCTTCATCACCCAAAATGTCGGTCAGCACGGCGAAGCGGTTGTCTTCTTTGATCAGACCCATGGCGATACCCGCCACGTGGGCTTTCATCGGCACGCCAGCGTCCATCAATGACAGGCAGCCGCCGCAAACAGAAGCCATCGACGACGAGCCATTGGACTCCGTGATTTCAGACACCACACGCATGGTGTACGGGAATTCTTCTTTGCTTGGCAGGACAGCAATCAACGCTCGCTTAGCCAGACGGCCATGGCCGATTTCACGACGCTTTGGCGAACCCACACGACCCGTTTCTCCAGTGGCGAACGGAGGCATGTTGTAGTGCAGCATGAAGCGGTCTTCGTAGTCGCCGGACAGTGCGTCGATGCGCTGTGCATCACGCTCGGTGCCCAAGGTGGTGACCACCAGCGCCTGGGTTTCGCCACGTGTGAACAAAGCAGAACCGTGGGTACGCGGCAGTACGCTGTTGCGGATTTCAATGGCGCGAACAGTGCGCGTGTCGCGACCGTCAATGCGCGGCTCACCAGCCAGAATCTGACTGCGAACAATCTTCGCTTCGATGTCGAACAACATGCCTTCAACGGTGACGCTGTCAAATACCAAACCGTCAGCCTTGAGCGCAGCCATGACGTCAGTCGTCACCACGCGGCAAGCTTGCGTACGAGCTTGCTTGGTGCGAATTTGGTAAGCCGCTTCAAGCTTGGCAGCAGCCAGTTCGTTGACCTTGGCGATCAAAGGCAGGTCTTTGGCGGGCGCTTCCCAAGCCCAGACGGGTTTGCCAGCATCGCGCACGAGTTCGTGAATGGCGTTGATGGCGATATTGCCCTGCTCATGGCCATACACCACAGCACCGAGCATGATTTCTTCGGACAGTTGCTGAGCTTCTGACTCGACCATCAGCACAGCGGCTTCGGTTCCGGCTACAACAAGTTCCATCTTCGAATCTTTGAGCTGGGTCTTGCCTGGATTCAGCACGTACTGGCCGTCGATGTACGCCACACGAGCGGCGCCAATCGGGCCATTGAAAGGAATGCCGGAAATCGACAATGCAGCGCTTGAAGCGATCAGCGCAGGAATGTCACCTTCGACCTCAGGGTTCAGAGACAACACGTGAATGACAACCTGAACTTCATTGAAGAAGCCTTCAGGGAACAGCGGACGAATCGGACGATCGATCAGGCGCGAAGTCAGGGTTTCGAACTCGCTGGGGCGACCTTCGCGCTTGAAGAAACTGCCGGGAATACGACCCGCTGCGTAAGTTTTCTCAAGGTAATCGACAGTCAACGGGAAGAAGTCTTGACCCGGCTTGGCTACGGCTTTAGCCACCACGGTGGCCAGCACAACGGTGCCATCCATATCGACCAACACTGCACCGCTAGCCTGACGGGCCATTTCACCGGTTTCCATCGTGACCTTGTGCTGGCCCCACTGGAAAGTTTTGCTGACTTTATTGAAAATGCTCATTGTTTTGCTCCATGTAAATCGGTTGCATGAGGCTGCAACCTGGGGCCCGGAGCGGGGCCGGCTGAACACGATGCCATTCCACAAAACGCCTTGCTGCAGGACTTTTCTTGTGGAATGACACAGCGCGTGCTCTTTTTGCCTTACTCCGAAGTAAAAAACGCCTGAGCTAGTGAACTAACTCAGGCGCTCTTAAAGTCTGTTAACGATTACTTGCGCAGGCCAAGTTTGGCGATCAGTGCAACGTAACGGCCAGCATCTTTGGACTTCAGGTAGTCCAGCAGTTTGCGGCGACGGCTGACCATGCGCAACAGACCGCGGCGACCGTGATGGTCTTTTGCGTGGGTTTTGAAGTGAGGCATCAATTCGTTGATGCGACCAGTCAGCAGAGCGACTTGGACTTCCGGGCTGCCGGTATCACCAGCTTGACGTGCATTGGCTTGAACAATGTCAGCCTTGATCGATTTTGCAATCATGATTTTCCGTTTTCTATGTGGACTTGCGAACGAAGCAGTGTTCCCACTGTGGGAGTTGACCGCTAAACGTCGTGTTTCTTTACTGATTCAACACGCAAATAAGACGTAGCTAAAGCAGCAAAGCCCTGGATTATAGCCCAGGGTTAGGGCTGATCTCGGCCAACGGCCAGCGTGGCTTGACATCGAAGGTATATGCCGTCTGCAGGTTTTCAAGCCCGGCTTGCAGGCGCATGCCTGCCGCTAACGCAATCATGGCGCCGTTGTCGGTGCACAAATGCAGCTCTGGGTAATGCACGCGAATGCCGCGCTGCTTGCAAATCACATTGAGCTGGCGACGCAGCTCTGCGTTGGCGCCCACGCCGCCAGCCACCACCAAGCGCTTGAGACCGGTCTGCGCCATAGCGCTCATGGATTTTTTGAGCAGCACCTCGACGATAGCCGCTTGCGTCGAGGCGGCCAAATCAGCTTTGCGGCTCTCCAACTCATCGCCCAACTTCTTGGCCTGCGTCAGCACGGCGGTTTTCAGGCCGGAGAAAGAAAAGTCCAAATCCCCGCTGTGCAACAAGGGACGGGGTAATTTAAAGGCGGCAGGGTCGCCCTGCTCGGCCAGCTTGGCCAGATGCGGCCCACCTGGGTAAGGCAAGCCCATCAGCTTGGCGGATTTGTCAAAGGCTTCGCCGGCCGCGTCGTCAATACTTTCGCCCAGCAACTCGTAACTTCCGACGCGGTCAACCCGCATCAATTGCGTGTGGCCGCCCGAGACCAACAGCGCCACGAATGGAAACTCTGGAGGGTCAGCACTCAAAAAAGGCGACAGCAAATGCCCCTCCAGATGATGCACACCCATCACTGGCTTGGCCAGACTGGCGGCCAACGAACAGGCCACCCCGGCACCCACCAGTAAAGCGCCAGCCAGCCCCGGCCCGCGCGTGTAAGCCACCACATCCACCTGCGGCAAAGTGCAGCCTGCTTGACCCATCACCTCAGCGATCAGCGGCAACACACGGCGAATATGGTCGCGACTGGCGAGCTCAGGCACCACGCCGCCATAAGCCTGATGCATCTCGATCTGGCTATGCAGGGCGTGTGACAGCAGCACCGGCACGCCGGCGCCCGAGGTGTCGACCAGCGCCACACCGGTTTCGTCGCAACTTGATTCAATTCCTAAAACTAGCATGGGATGAGTTTACGAGGCTGACGTCAAAACTTGGCAAGCCTTGGCTTGAATATTGCAAAATCACGGCCATGACCACACCCTTGTCGCCCCCTTCTTCCTTGCGCTTGGTCGTGATTGCGCCGGATTTATCGGTGGTCGACACCGATGATGAAGCCGCCTTAGCGCTGATTGATCGCTCACGCCAATTGCGCATTGGCCTGCTTGAAGGCGGATTCAACCTGATCGCCACCCTGCCCGCTGACACCTTTTTGGCCGAGCGGTTGGCGCAGTTGCAACCCGACATGATCATCGTCGACGCCGAAAGCGACGCCAGGGATTCACTTGAGCACGTGGTCATGGCCACACGCGACGCCCGTAGGCCCATCGTGCTGTTTACCAATGACGACGACACCAGCCACGTCAAAGACGCCGTGGCGGCTGGCGTGTCTGCCTATATCGTGGCCGGACTGGAACCAACCCGCATCCGCCCTATCCTGGATGTGGCGATGGCGCGCTTTGAACACGAGCAAGGCTTGCGTCGTGAACTCGCCGACGCCAAAGGCGAGTTGCAAGATCGAAAAACCATCGACCGAGCCAAAGCCATGCTGATGCAGCGGCAAGGCCTGAGTGAACCCCTCGCCTACGACAAACTGCGCAAAGCCGCCATGGACAAGGGCTTACGCATGGGCGAGGTGGCCCAGCGGTTGCTGGATGCCGCCGACCTGCTCGGCTGAACCCGCCTAAATTGGTGCGGCGCACAAAAGCAGTGCACCGCAATCAGCGATCGCCCTGCTTTTCGCACCGTCAAACCTTCCGTAAGGGCTGAAACAGACTCCCAAACACTGGCACAACTTTTGCATGAACATCATCATCGACTGATCACTTCAACGGCGAAGTGGTGAGTCACCCGAACAAAGGCGTTCGTATCTGGCAACACATCACTGTGTCTGCCCGGTCCGAGCGCCTTTTTTGTTTTTAACGACTGCTTTTTCTTGTTCTTCACCTCTGGAGTTATCGACATGACTGAACTGCTGAAATCGTCTTTGACCCGCCGCTCCGTGCTGCAAGCCGCCACGGTGGGCGCCATCGGCATCACGCCGGCTCTGCGCGCGGCGGTTTACGCCCAAGGCTCCGACGCCCCGGAAAAGAAAGAAGTCAAGATCGGCTTCATTCCGCTGACCGACTGCGCCTCAGTGGTGATGGCCTCGGTGCTGGGTTTTGACAAAAAATACGGCGTCAAGATCATCCCAACCAAAGAAGCCAGTTGGGCCGGCGTGCGCGACAAATTGGTCAGCGGTGAGCTCGACTTTGCCCACGTGTTGTACGGACTGGTCTACGGTGTACACATGGGCACGGCTGGGCCGAAAAAAGACATGGCCGTTTTGATGGGCCTGAACAATAACGGTCAGGCCATCACGCTGTCGAAAAAGATCGCGGATAAAGGGGGCATTGATGGCGCCGGCCTGGCCAAACTGATGGCCAGCGAAAAGCGCGAATACACCTTTGCGCAGACTTTCCCCACAGGCACCCACGCCATGTGGCTCTACTACTGGTTGGCCGCTAACGGTGTGAACCCGATGCAAGATGCGAAAGTCATCACGGTACCGCCACCCCAAATGGTCGCCAACATGCGTGTCGGCAACATGGACGGCTTTTGCGTTGGCGAGCCTTGGGGCCACCGCGCCATCATGGACGGCATCGGCATCACCGCGACCACCACACAAGACATCTGGAAAGACCATCCTGAAAAAGTTCTGGGCACCACCGACGAGTTCACCAAGAAGTACCCGAACACCACGCGCGCCGTGATGGCGGCAATTTTGGAAGCCGGCAAATGGATTGACGCCAGCTTGAGCAACAAAAACAAAATGGCCGAAACCGTCGCCGACAAGTCGTACGTAAACACCAGTGTTGACGTCATCAATCAGCGCATTTTGGGACGCTACCAGAACGGCATGGGCAAGACCTGGGACGACCCGAACTACATGAAGTTTTACAACGATGGTGCCGCCAATTTCCCGTACCTTTCAGACGGCATGTGGTTCATGACGCAACACAAGCGCTGGGGCCTGATCAAGGAGCATCCGGACTACCTGGCGATTGCCAAACAAGTCAACCGGATCGACATATACAAGCAAGCGGCAGCAGCCGCAAAAGTCAGCCTGCCGAAAAGCGAAACACGCAGTAGCAAGCTCATGGACGGCGTGGTCTGGGACGGCAAAGATCCTAAGAAATACGCAGACAGTTTCAAGGTTCACGCCTGAACGTTGCTGTCTCACCTGTCGAATGATTGACTTGAATTAACTTACCTGAAAAGAGAGAAGGTCTAGCCATGGTCAGCGCCGTATTTCACAACCCACGAGGCACTCAAGAGTCGGTCACCGATAGCCCTGCTGCCGGGGTCGCGATCAGCCCTGCAACAACGCGACGCACAGCCAAAAGGCCAACACCCATTGCGGTGGTGGCGGCCAAACCCCAGCACGACCTGGCATGGTTGTGGTTGGGTTGCTTGCCACCATTGCTGGGACTGGGGCTGCTAGCACTGGTGTGGGAACTGGTCTCGATGGGCACAGGGGCGGCGATTCCGTCGCCCAAGGACACCTTGATTCAGGCCATCGATATTTTCAGCGATCCCTTTTACAACAAAGGACCGAACGACCAAGGCATCGGCTGGAACATCTTGTCATCGCTCAAGCGGGTGGCCATGGGCTTTGGCTTGGCCGCACTGGTCGGCATTCCAGTCGGCTTCGCGATTGGCCGTTTTTCGTTTTTGAGCCGCATGTTCAACCCGCTCATCAGCCTGCTGCGCCCGGTCTCACCATTGGCTTGGTTGCCCATCGGCCTGCTGGTGTTCAAGGGTGCCAACCCAGCCGCGATCTGGACCATCTTCATCTGTTCGATCTGGCCCATGATCATCAACACGGCGGTGGGCGTGCAACGCGTGCCGCAGGATTACATGAACGTGGCGCGTGTGCTGAACCTGTCCGAATGGAAGATCGTCACGAAGATTTTGTTCCCTGCCGTGCTGCCTTACATGCTGACCGGGGTGCGCCTAGCAGTCGGTACTGCCTGGCTTGTGATCGTTGCTGCTGAAATGCTCACAGGTGGCGTCGGCATCGGCTTTTGGGTCTGGGACGAGTGGAACAACCTGAACGTCAAAAACATCATCATCGCCATCTTCGTGATCGGCCTGGTGGGTCTGATTCTGGAATACATCTTGATCAAGATCGCCACCGCCTTTACCTTTGAAGAAGTCAAGAACTGAAAGCCCATCATGCACACTTCATTCAGTACCAAGTACATTGAAATCCAGGGCGTTGAGCAAACCTTCAAAACCAAGAAAGGTCCGTTTTGCGCGCTCAAGGACATTGACCTGACCGTTGCCAAAGGCGAGTTCGTCGCGCTGATCGGTCACTCCGGCTGCGGCAAATCAACGCTGCTGAATTTGCTCGCCGGACTGACCACACCCACCGACGGCACGCTGCTCTGCGCCAACCGCGAAATTTCGGGCCCCGGCCCGGAACGCGCAGTGGTCTTTCAGAACCACTCGCTGCTGCCTTGGCTGACCTGCTATGAAAACGTCTACTTGGCCGTCGAACGCGTTTTCTCTAAAACCGACACCAAGGCGCAACTGAAAGAACGCACCGACGCCGCGCTGACCATGGTCGGCCTGACGGCTGCGGCGCAAAAGCGGCCCGGTGAAATTTCTGGCGGCATGAAGCAGCGGGTCGGCATTGCCCGCGCTTTGTCGATGCAGCCCAAGGTCTTGCTGCTGGATGAACCCTTTGGCGCACTCGACGCCTTGACCCGCGCCAAGCTGCAAGACGAGTTGCTGCAAATCGTTGCCACCACGCAAAGCACAGTGGTGATGGTCACGCACGATGTCGATGAAGCCGTGCTGCTGAGCGACAAGATCGTCATGATGACCAACGGCCCGTCAGCCACCATTGGCGACGTGCTCGAAGTGAAGCTAGCGCGCCCACGCAATCGCGTTGCACTGGCAGAGAGTTCAGAGTACCTGAGCTACCGCAAAGCTGTCATCGACTTTTTGTACACCCGGCAAAGCCACGTAGAAAAATCCGCCTGAACCCTTCGATTTCAAACTTTGCGTCACTGAAAGAACAACGCCATGGACATGCGTGTCAAAAAACAAAAACTGGTGATGGTCGGCAACGGCATGGCTGGTGTGCGAACCCTCGAAGAATTGCTCAAAGTCGCACCCGATCTGTACGACATCACAGTGTTTGGTGCCGAGCCGCACCCGAACTACAACCGCATCTTGTTGAGCCCGGTACTGGCCGGTGAACAAACGCTAGACGAGATCGTGCTGAACAGCTGGGAGTGGTACAGCGACAACCACATCACGCTGCACGCGGGCAAAAAAGTGGTCGATGTTGACCGCGTCAAACGCGTGGTGCGTGCTGAAGACGGTACTGAAGAATCCTACGACCGGTTGCTGATTTGCACCGGCTCGAACCCGTTCATCTTGCCAGTGCCAGGCAAAGACTTGAAGGGTGTGATCGCCTACCGCGACATCGCCGACACCAACGAGATGATCGACGCCGCCACCCAGTACAAAAACGCTGTCGTCATCGGCGGCGGACTGCTCGGCCTTGAAGCGGCCAACGGCCTGATGCTCCGCGGCATGAAGGTCACCGTGGTGCACGTGATGCCGACGCTGATGGAGCGCCAGCTCGACAGCGTGGCCGGCAAGCTGCTGCAAAAGTCACTCGAGGCACGCGGCCTGAACTTCCTCATGGGCGCGCAGACACAAGAGCTCACTGGCAACGCCGAAGGCCGCGTCGCCTCGATCAAATTCAAAGACGGCTCTGAACTCACCACTGACTTGGTGGTGATGGCTGTCGGCATTCGCCCCAACACCACGCTGGCAGAGTCGATGAATCTGCATTGCAACAAAGGCATCGTCGTCACCGACACGCTGCAAACCGTCACCGATGCGCGAATTTACTCGGTCGGCGAATGTGCAGCACACCGCGGCATTGCCTACGGCTTGGTGGCGCCTTTGTTCGAGCAAGCCAAGGTCGCCGCCAACCACTTGGCGTTGTTCGGCATTGGCCGTTACACCGGCTCGCTGACCTCGACCAAACTCAAAGTCACCGGCATTGACTTGTTTTCGGCTGGCGACTTCATGGGTGCGTCATCGGGCCGCCCGGAAGACGCTGGCACCGAAGAAATCATCATGAGCGACCCGTTCGGTGGCGTCTATAAAAAGCTCGTCATCAAAGACGACAAGCTGATCGGCGCCTGCCTATACGGTGACACGGTCGACGGCAGTTACTACTTCAAGCTGCTGCGCGATGGTCGCAGCGTGGCGGACATTCGCGACAAGCTGATGTTCGGTGAATCCAACATCGGCGACGTCGGCCACGAAGGCCACAGTAAAGCCGTGACCATGCCCGACACGGCCGAAGTGTGCGGCTGCAATGGTGTGACCAAAGGCACCATCTGCAAAGCCATCAAAGAAAAAGGTCTGTTCACACTTGACGAAGTCCGCAAGCACACCAAGGCCAGCGCTTCGTGCGGCTCTTGCACCGGGCTGGTCGAGCAGATTTTGATGTTCACTGCGGGCGGCGACTACTCGGCCACGCCCAAACTCAAAGCCATGTGCAGCTGCACCGACCACGGCCACCAAGCCGTGCGCGAGGCCATTCGCGCCAACAAGCTGCTGACCATTGCCGATGTCTACAAATTCATG
>CANFWV010000090.1 GCA_947450695.1 Comamonadaceae bacterium | reverse complement strand
GCAAACGGGTTGAGCAATTTCCAGAACTTACGGCTGTAGGGGGAGAGCAGGTAGTTGTGAAACTGGAACGGCACGCCCTGCACCAAATTGCCAAATGCCACGCCAAAAATCAGCGGCGGCACGGCGCCGCCAATGAACAGCCCCCAATCCCAAGTGCTGCGCCAAGTGGCGTTGTGAATCTTGCTGCGGTAGTCAAAGCCCACCGGGCGAAAAAACAGTGCCCACAGCACGGCCATCATGGCCCAGTAAAAGCCGCTGAAGGCGGTCGCGTAGACCAACGGCCAAGCCGCGAAGATCGCGCCGCCACCGGTCACAAACCAAACTTGGTTGCCGTCCCAATGCGGGCCCACGGTGTTGATGACAACACGGCGCTCCAAGTCGCTCTGGCCGACGAAGGGCAGCAGTGTGCCCACGCCCATGTCGTGCCCGTCCATGATGGCAAAGCCCACCAGCAACACGCCGACAAGCAGCCACCAAATAACCTTCAGGGTTGGATAGTCAATCATTGCAGTTCTCCTTCAGGCATGTGCTGGGGTGGTGTGTGCCGGCTCGTTGTCATAGCGGCCTGTGCTCAGACTGCCCGGACCCATGCGGGCAAACTTGATCATCAGGAACATCTCGACGATCAGCAGCACGGTGTAAAAAACAATGAAGCCGGCCAGCGAGCCATACAGACTGTTCACACTCAGGTTGGAGACGCTCATGTGCGTCGGCAGCACGCCATAAATAGTCCAAGGTTGACGGCCATACTCGGCCACAAACCAGCCCAATTCACAGGCAATCCAAGGTGCGGGCAGCATCCATAGGGCCCACCGGAGCAACCAAGGCTTTTTCGTGCAGCCGCTCTTGAGCGTGCTCCAGAACGCCAGAGAAAACAAAGCCAGCATGGCAAAGCCCAGACCCACCATGATGCGAAATGACCAGAACATTGGCGTGACGCGGGGCACGGTGTCGTTCATCGCTTTATCGATGATGTCGGGCGTGGCTTGATTCACATCTGTCACGTATTTTTTGAGCAGCAGGCCAAAACCGAGATCTGCTTTGTAACGCTCAAACACCTCTTTTGCTTTCGCGTCATCGCGGTGCGCACGCAAAGTTTCCAATGCATTCACCGCCACAATGCCGCGCACAATGCGCTCGCGGTTCTTGGCCTTGATCTCATGTATTCCCGGAATTTCCTTGCTGATAGAGCGTGTGCCAATCAGACCCATGAGCCATGGAATTTCGACTTCCCAGTTGTTCTTTTGTTCGGCCTCATTGATGCTGGCCACCAGCGTCAGGGGGGCTGGTGCGGGTTTGGTTTCCCACATGGCTTCAAGCGCGGCCATCTTGGTTTGCTGGGCTTCGCCCACGGTATAACCCGATTCATCACCCAGCACAATCACGCTGAGCACGGAGGCCAGTCCGAAAGCAGCCGCCACGCGAAAGCTGCGCTTGGCAAATTCGATGTCACGCCCTTTCAATAAATACCAACTGGAAATCGACAGCACAAACATGGCCCCCGTCGCATAGCCAGCCGACACGGTGTGCACAAACTTGGCCTGGGCATCTGGGTTGAAGACCACGGCCCAGAAGTCCGTCATCTCCATGCGCATGGTCTGGTAGCTGAACTCGGCACCCACCGGGTTTTGCATCCAGCCGTTGGCAATCAAAATCCACAATGCACTCAAGTTGGTGCCCACCGCCATCAGCAGCGTGACCAACAAATGCTGGGTTTTTGACAGGCGGTCCCAGCCAAAGAAAAACAGCCCGATCATGGTCGACTCGAGAAAGAAAGCCATCAAGCCTTCGATCGCCAGCGGCGCACCAAAGATGTCGCCGACATAGTGAGAGTAGTAAGCCCAGTTGGTGCCAAACTGGAACTCAAGCGTGATGCCAGTGGTCACGCCCAACGCGAAGTTGATGCCAAACAACTTGCCCCAAAAACGCGTCATGTCTTTCCAGATGACGTTGCCGGTCATCACATAGACACTCTCCATGATCACCAGCATCCAGACCATGCCGATGGTCAAGGGGACGAATAAAAAATGGTAAAGGGCAGTCGCCGCAAACTGCAGCCTCGACAAGTCCACCAGTTGTTCTGAAATCACGCACTCACTCCTTGTTATTCGACTTGTCAGAGCCCAGCAACTGACTGGCGACGTCGTCACCGCTCACCGTCACGTACTGCTCGTGCACAAAAAACCACCACAGCGCCATGAGCACAGTCAACTTGACGACCAGCACAAGGGCCAGTTTTTTCACCAAGGTCTTGTCTTGAAAGTTCATGCACATCCTCTGAAGTCGCCTGTGTATTCTCAAGATCCGTGCCACCTGCGGCATTGATAAAAATCAATAAAAATCAAGGGCTTAACGTTGCGTTGACGCTGTCGCTGCGTCAGCAGAGGGAGGTGACTGCCACTTATGACAGAATTCGTGACAATTCTGTCGGCATCGGGCCGGCCATTGAATCCTTTCAGTTTTGAGGAACCAGACCGTGAAGCCCTTGCCCGAACTGATGTCTTACTTGGAGGGTCTGCCTGACCCGCACATCTTGTTTGACAAGCAATACCGCATCCTGGCTGCTAACGCGGCCTACCGCCAACAGTTCAGTCCTGAGCGCAGCGTGGTCGGTCGGACTTGTTATGAGGTGTCGCACCATTTCAGCGTGCCTTGCGATCAGGCCGGTGAATCGTGCCCCTTGGCTCAATCGCGTATCTCCGGACAGCGCGAACGTGTGCTGCACCTGCACCACACTTCCCGAGGCGAGGAATACGTCAACATCGAGCTCGCGCCGCTGCTCGACGAAGCAGGGCGACAAGCCTATTACGTAGAAAAAATGGAGCGTGTGCGCGGGGCGCAAAGTCAGCCCGCAGCGCAGGGGCTGATCGGTCGTTCACCTGCCTTTCAACACATGCTGTCACTCATCAGCCGCGTCGCACCGTCGCAGGCCTCGGTGTTGTTGCTCGGGGCGTCTGGCACGGGTAAGGAACTCGTGGCCCGGGCGGTGCATGAGAGCAGCACGCGCGCTGCACGTGCCTTGGTGCCGGTGGACTGCGCCAGTCTGCCCGACAACTTGTTTGAGTCTGAGTTGTTCGGCCATGAGCGCGGTGCCTTCACCGGCGCCAGCATGGCCAAAAGTGGCTTGGTCGAAGCGGCCAGCGGCGGCACGCTGTTTCTTGACGAGGTGGGCGATATTCCTCTGGCCATGCAAGTCAAATTGCTGCGACTGCTAGAAACTGGCACCTACCGGCGCGTTGGCAGCACGGAGGTACGCCGCACCGATATTCGGGTGATTGCCGCTACGCACCGCGATTTAGAGCACATGATCCAGGCGGGCAGTTTCCGTGAAGACCTGTATTACCGGCTCAGTACTTTTCCTATTCACCTGCCGGCGTTGCACGAGCGGCGTGACGACATTGGGTTGCTGGTTGAGGCCTTGTTGGCACGCGTTGCCCCGCAGCGAAAACTGCAGATCAGCGAAGCTGCCTTGCAGTTGCTAAAAGAACAGGACTATCCCGGGAATGTGCGCGAACTGCGAAATTTGCTGGAGCGCGCGGCATTGCTGTGTGATGGCGACACGCTGGTGCTGGGTCATGTGGAACAAGCGGTGGCTTCTGGCAGACGTCCATCCATCTCCTTGCGTGGCAATCCTGCTTTGCTTGAGAGCGACAGTGTCTTGGTTAAGCTCGCGCCGGTGCCTGGGGCACTCAAAACCATCGCGCGCGCCGCGCTCCAGCAGCTGCTGAAAGAACACCAAGGCAGCCGAGCCGAACTGGCTCAAAAATTAGGCATTAGCGAGCGCTCGCTGTACCGCAAGCTCAAGGCGCAGGATTGAGAGATCAACCCGCACGCCCGACACCCCATGGCTCAGAGTTTCTGAGCAACAAATCCGACCAAGGCGGACATACCTTTGTGACCGGCGCCTTCATCCACTTCGGCTGTGTAGGTTTTGAGGTCCAGCACTTTGTAATTTGAAAATGCAGACAGCAGCAGCACTTCGTCATACAGATGATCGAGTTCTCCGGGCCCCCCTGTTTTGTACTGAAGCTGGGCTTTGCCATAACCCTGGATGAGCAAGACGCCACCGGGTTTCAAGGCTTGGTCCATCTTGGCAAATAGCGCCGACCTTGACGCAGGGTCCACAAATTGAAAGAAGACGCCCACAACGTTGTCGTACCGATGCGGAGCCCAGTCGAACGATTCCCAGTCAGTGCAGTGGTAGTTCACCTTGACGCCGTGCTTGTCGGCCAACTGCTGAGCTTTCTGAACACCCACGGGTGAAAAATCAAAGGCATCTGTGTCAAAGCCTTGCTTGGCCAGCCAGACGCTGTTGCGGCCTTCGCCATCCGCCAGCGACAAGGTCTTGCCTGCCTTCAAACTCGGCGTCATCTCAGCCAAGTAAGCATTGGGTGATTCTCCGAACAGATAGCCCTCTGCAGAAAAGCGAGAGTTCCAGCGAGCCAATGGGTTGATGAAGGTCGTCATGTTTTTCAGAGTGTGTTGAGAGGGATCTTGGCGTAAGCGATGCCGTTAGCTTCTTTCGGCGGAAGTTCTCCGGCGCGGATGTTGATCTGCACGGCCGGCAAAATCAGCACGGGCATTTCCAGGGTGGCGTCTCGCTGGGTTCGCATCTTAACGAACGCCTGCTCAGTGATGCCGTCATGCACATGGATGTTGTTGGCTCGCTGCTCCGCGACTGTGGTTTCAAACATGACGGCGCGGTTATTGGGCGGATAGTCATGGCACATGAACAACCGGGTCTCTGGAGGCAGACTGAGAATTTTTCGGGTGGATGCGTACAGCGTTTTGGCGTCGCCGCCCGGAAAATCACAACGGGCGGTGCCCACATCGGGCATGAACAAGGTGTCGCCCACCAGCACGGCATCCCCAAATTGGTAGGCGACGCAAGCAGGGGTATGTCCTGGCACATAAAGAATTTTTCCGAGCATCTCGCCAACCCGAATGTCCTCATTTTCTTTGAACAGATGGTCGAACTGAGAGCCGTCCATCTTGAACTCAGACTCTAGGTTGAAGATGCCTTTGAATACTTTTTGAACGGCTGTGATGTGGTCCCCAACCGCGGTCTTACCGCCCAACTGGGCCTTCAGGTGGGGCGCTGCGCTCAGGTGGTCGGCATGCGCATGGGTCTCCAGAATCCACTCAACTTTTAAGTCATTGGCTCGCACATAGTCGATGACTTTGTCGGCCGTTGTGTGGCGAGTCCGCCCGGACTTCGGGTCGTAGTCCAACACTGAATCAACGATGGCACACGAGCTACCGCGCCCCTGATGCACGACGTAAGTCACGGTCCAAGTAGCGGGGTCAAAAATGCCGTGAACTTCGGGCGTGAACACAGGGATAGCCATAAAACATTCCTTCATTGAGTTTTTCACAGTTGATAGATTGACCCCGCAATTCGCAGTCAATAGACTATCGGCAATCTGAACAACCCGTTTTGCGACAACAGCAAGGATTCAACATGACGATAGATTGGACTCACTTTACCCCGTGGACCTCTTTGAGTGGCGGCCTGATACTCGGCTTGGCATCGGCATTTTTTATTTTGATCAATGGGCGCATTCTGGGCATCAGTGGCATTTTGGGGGGTCTGCTGATACCCCGCAGGGGGGATGTCGGTTGGCGGCTTTCTTTTTTATGCGGCATCGGTGCCGCACCGTTAGTGTTGTTTGCGATCGCGCCTTCTGGTTTCATTCAGGCGCCACGCATTGACGCCGGCTTTGTCGTGATTGCTGTCGCCGGGTTGCTGGTGGGTTTTGGCACCCGATATGGCTCAGGCTGCACAAGCGGGCATGGTGTGTGCGGCCTCTCGCGCATGTCGTTCCGGTCGCTGGCAGCCACGGTGACTTTCATGTTGACTGGCTTTTTCACGGTCTTTGTGATTCGCCACTTGTCTCAAGGTGCCACCGCATGAAACACCGCATCAGTGAATTTTTGGTTGGCCTGCTGTTTGGCGTGGGTTTGTTAATTTCAGGCATGACCGACCCTGGCAAAGTCCTTGGGTTTTTAGACCTTTTTGGGGCATGGGACCCCTCTTTGGCACTGGTCATGGGCGGCGCCATTGTGGTGGGTTTCTTTGCCTTTACCGTGGCGAAGAAACGTACCGTCAGTTTCTTCGGTGGTGCGATGCAGTTGCCGGCAACCGAGACCATCGACAAACGCTTGATGACCGGCGCGGTGCTGTTTGGTGCCGGCTGGGCTTTGGCTGGGTTTTGTCCGGGACCCGCACTGGTGTCCTTCGCGTCCGGAGAAGCCAAAGCGGCCTGCTTCGTCGCAGCCATGATGGCAGGCATGGTCCTGAGCGAAATTGTCGACCGTCGTTCACCCAATGCTCGTTCTGAATAATCCGCCCGACGCTTCTCAGGGAATCACTCAAAATCAATCTTTCAGCTGCATCGCCACCAGCGAGACGACGCTTTCTATCTTCACCGGCCACTGGTCTTTTTCGGCACCTGCCATTAAGTTCAAGCGGCAACTGCCGCAGGCCACCGCAACGGTGTCTGCGCCGGTGGCGTTGATCTGCTCGCGTTTGATTTCCCACGCTTTGTAGCGCAGACCTTCAGCGCGGTTGATCAAAAATGCACCGGCACCACCGCCGCAACACCAGTTGGTTTCGGCGGTCGGTGTGGTGTCGGTGAAGTCGACGCCCAAAGCTTTGAGGGCGGCACGCGGTTCTTGCACGACGCCGCCATGGCGTGCCAGTTTGCAGGCGTCGTGGTAAGTGATGCGGCGGGTCGGGTCACCGGGTGAGAGCTGCAAGCGACCATTTGAAATTTGTTGGCCGACATACTCTGACACGGCCATCACCTCAAACGGTAGCGGCAGCCCGTCGTCTAGACGCGCATCCCAACGCAGAGCCGGGTAAGCGTGGCCACACTCGGGCACCAACACGGTCTTCGCGCCAATCGCCAAGGCCTCGTCAATCAGCCGTCGGCTGGCTTCTTTTTGCAGTGCTTCGCTGCCGGCCAGCAGCCCAAAGTTGGCCCCTTCAAAGCCTGCGCTTCTAAGCGTCCACTTGACGCCCAAGTGGTTCAATATTTTGGCGGTTGCCATCAGCGCGTCTTGGTAAAGCAAGATGTCGATGACGGAGGTGACCATCATCACATCGGCTTGTGGCTCGTCCAGCGGCATGTGAATACCTTGGCTGCGCATGGCCTCAACAGCTTGCACCAACTCGGTCGCACCGACACCAAACACAGTGCCGCGCCCAGCTTGCTCTTGCGCCACGGCCAACAACTCAAGCGGTGCCAAGCCGGCTTCAAACAAGACTTCGCGCATCACATTGACACCTCGCGCGATGTTCACGCCCATCGGGCAAATCATGCTGCAGCGGCCGCATTCTGTGCAGGCGTCATACACCAATGGCTGCCACTCTTTGAGATCGTCGACGGTGATGTCGGGTGTGAACAAACGCTTGATCGGCGCGAAGGCGGAGGTCTCGCGCGCATGCACGCGGCGCAGCAAATCAAGCTTGCGGCTCGGGCTGTATTGCGGGTCTTGCGTGCTTTGGTAAAAGTGGCAGGCCTCGCTGCAATAGCCGCAATTGACGCAGGCTTCAAGGTCTAAAGCCAAGCCGCGGTCCATCTTGATGCGGATGACTTTTTTGGCCCGTGCCAAGCGTTCATCGTCCGTCAGAACCTCGGGCTTTGCCATCTCCGGCAGGTGGTGAATGGCTTCCAAAAAGCCATGAAAAACAGCCATATTGATCATGAGCGAACTCCCCGGCGGCCATAAAAGGTGGCCAGTTGCATGCGCGCCGGCAAGACCCAAAAAGCATGCATCAGCTTGCCAAACGGAAACCACATCAGTAGCAACTCCAGCGAAAAAAGATGCAGCGCCAGCGGACCGCGGTACAGCACGTGGTCGCGCAGCAACGTCACCGCAGAGGACTCATTCAGCACCGCCATGCCGGTGATGACCGGCAGAAAAGTGACGGTCCAAGTGATGAAGTCGTCGGCTTTTGAAATGCGCTTGAGCACCGAGTCGGTGAGCCTGAACAGCAGCGCCAACAGCAAGGAAATGATGGTGAGCGCGGCGGCAACGTACATCACCGTGTCGGGCAAGGCCGGCCACCACAGACCGGTCAGCCGATGGACAAAGGCGATGTGTGGTGCGTAGCCCAAAAACACGACAGCTAGACCCAGGTGAAAAACATAGGGGTTGAAAGTGACCAAGGTGGCGCTGGGGTGAAAGCCGCCTTTGGGAACCGTGCGCTGCATGGCCGAGCGCAAGGCAGCTGCTTTGCCAAAAGTCTGCCGAGCGGGCGCTGACGATGCTGTCCCACTGGGCATGCGCCAGAGCGAGAACAACTGCCACGACACGCCAAGTAAAAAGACGGCGATGGACAACCACAACAGCGGCCCCCGCACCAGATCAAGAAAATCCATGTTGAACACCCGAGGGTTGTTCTGTCAGACGCGCCCGACAGATGTCAGAGCGTAGGTCTTTGGCTTCAACTGGTTATTGATCTATCGCAAGGACTTGGCAACCTTGCCGATGCGCTGTTCAGGGCTGCAACGCGTCGTTGATGACCTGCAAGCGTTGCGTGTCGAGTTGACCCACCAGCGCGTCTAGCCGCAATCGGCTTTGCAGGATGTCGATGCGCGCTTGCAGCAAGGCGAGGTCGGCGGCGCTGGCGTCGTTTTCTGCATTCAGCAAATCGAGCGTGGTGCGGTCACCAACTTGACGACCGATGCGCGTGGCATCTAAACGCGCTTGCTGTGCGGTCACGGCTTCTTCCAGCGCCACTAGGCGAGCCTGGCCACTTTGCAGTGCCAGCCAGGCAGCGCGTGTGAACTGCCCGACCTGTAGGCGCGTGCGCTCGACTTCGGCGCGGGTTTTGTCTTCAAGCCGCAATGCTTCTTCTTGTTTGGCGCTGCGCCAGCCGCCAGTGTAGAGCGGCACATTCAAAGACACGCCAATCATTTGCTGGCTTTGGGTGTTGCTGGCTGAGCCAAAGTCGCCGTTGCCGCTGAGTCGGTCGCGTGTGGCTTGCGCGATCAAGTCCAGCGTGGGCGAGGCTGT
>CANFWV010000089.1 GCA_947450695.1 Comamonadaceae bacterium | reverse complement strand
GCCCCCGAAGTGGATTGAATCAGCCCATCTTTGACACTGAGCGACGTGACCGGTTCCTTGAGCTTGTCAGCGGCAAGTTGCACCAAAATGGCACGGACTTCGGCCGAGGCTTGCTGCACCGCTGAGGCGCAATACGGCATGGAGAAAGAACCGGCCGTGACCCCTTCATTGGGCACCAACGCAGTGTCACCAGAGATCACTTGCACCCGCTGCAAATCGATGTCCAGTTCGTCCGCACAAACCTGCGTAACGGCGGTCAAAATACCTTGTCCTAGCTCAACCTTGCCAACCATCAGCGTGACGGTTTGGTTGGCGTTGACGCGCAACCAAGCGCTGAGATTGCGGTGGATGTTCAAGTCACCGGCCAAGCGTGGTTTAGCGCTGGCAGGGGTTCCTTGTGAGAATGCATCTTCCAGAGGAATGGCGAAGGCCAGCGTCAGATAACCGGTCGACTGCAAAAAATCGCGGCGTGTCGTGTTGATTTTTAAGCTCATGATCAAGCTCCCTGCGCTGCACGCAACACCGCCCGAACGATGCGGTTGTGCGCCCCACAGCGACACAAGTTGCCGTCGAGTGCGGAGCGAACTTCTGAATCGGTTGGCTTCGGATTGCGGTCGAGCAGGGCTTGCGCTTGCACGATCATGCCGGAGGTGCAATAGCCGCATTGAGCCGCTTGCTCATCGATAAAGGCTTGCTGCAGGCGGCTCGGTTTGTCGCCGTCCCGCAGCCCTTCTAAGGTCGTGACGCTGCGGCCAGCCACGGCCGACAAAGGGGCCGAACAAGAGCGAACCGGGTTGCCATCGACCATGACCAGGCAAGCACTGCACTGCGATTTACCGCAGCCGAATTTACAACCGCTCACGTGGAAGTCGTGCGCCAACACCTCCAACAAAGGGGTGGTGTCGGCAACGGGACTGCGCACCGACTTCCCGTTTAATTTAAAGCTGATCAAGTGAGTTCTCCAGTTGTTTTTATGAGCGGAAACTTCAGGTTTTGAGACCCAGCATACGGCGCGCGTTGCCGCCGAGAATCGCGATGCGCTCGGCATCGGTCAGCGGCGTGTTCATCACATGGTCGACAGGGTGCTGCTCCCAGGGAATCGGATGATCCGTACCCAAGACGACCTGCGTTGCACCCACTTCAGCGACCAGATGGCGCAGCGCCTCGGGCGTGAAAACCAGGGCGTCGAAATAGATCTGGCGGATGTACTCGCTCGGTTTTTTCTTGAGTTGAATGGTCGGATTGCAATTGGATGGCGAGACAAAGCAGCTGAAGTCCATGCGCGGTGCATAGCTGCCGAGAAAACCGCCGCCATGAGCCGCACAAATTTTGAGGTTCGGAAATTTATCCAGCACCCCTTCGAAGATCAAGTGCTGCAAAGCGATGGTCGTGTCGAGCGGGTTGCCAATGACGTTTGACATCCAACCATTGCCCTTGAAGCGTTTGGCCAGTTCAGGCGTGCTTTGCGGATGAATGAACAAGGTCGCGCCCAGCGCTTCAGCGCGGGCCCAAACTACATGAAATTTCGGGTCCGAAAAATCGTCGCCGGCAACACTGCCACCGATGGCCACACCCCGGATACCCGGCAGCGTCATGGCATGTTCAAGTTCTTGGATGGCCAAGTCAGGAAACTGCAGAGACAAAGACGCGAAGGCAGAAAAACGATCGGGTCTTGCGGCACAAAGCTCCGACAGCTTGGTGTTTTGAAGCCGCACGATGGCGGCCGAATTGAGCCGATCCCGCCGATACCAAAAGGGGTTGATGCTGAGCACTTCCATGTCGATGCCCATCGCGTCCATGGCCGCCAAGCGCTCCTCAATCAAGATGAAATGTTCAGGCACGCCCTTGACCGGTGGCAACACGCCTTTGGCGTCTGCCCCCATCAGCGCCAGCGCCTCCTGCACATAGCAGTGCGCATGCACGTCGATGGTCTTGACCCGCTCACCGTTGATCAGAATCGGCAAGCGTCGGGCAGAGGCTTGACCAGGTTCAGGAACCCACGCGGAGGATGCTTGGAAAGTACTGCAGCCTGTGAGCGCGATACCGGCGATCACACCGGTTGTCGCGCCTATGAAATGTCGCCGGGAAGACATCGCAGTCGTTCTGGATTAACGATCGACGTCAGACAAAGCGCGTTGGTAATAGCGCAGATCCAGGAATTTTTCGGGGGCAGGTGCCACACCGCCCCACTGCCCTTCGATTTCAGCGCGCAAGGACAGCATGTTGCGCATGCCCGTCATCTCGATAGCGCAATCTTTGAACAGGCCATGACCCGGGGTGGTCAGCGCTTGGTAGGTCTGCTCGGCAATACGGCGTTCGAGCTTCAGATTCTTTTGCAACACCAGCAACACTTGCTCGCGGTTGGCTGGGTCTTGTGTGGCGCGGCAGCCTTCAATGTAGGCAGACAAAAAGCGCTGCAGGGTGCCCGCATTGGCTTCAGCCCATGGCCGCATCACAAAGACGCCACTGGACTGGTACAGCCCAAACAAATCCAAGGTGCTCCCCAAGCTCTTGGCCCCATGGTCTTTGGCGACAAAGTTCCACGGCGGATTGAGCATGGCGGAATGACCCTCTGGGGTTTCCATCGATTTGGTACGGATCGCGGTGCCGCCCAGGGGCTTCATCGTGTAGTCCTGTCCTTCCACGAAGCCGGCATTTTTAAAGATCTTGCGACCGATCAAGGCGTAGGCCGTGTTGGTTGCATCGACGATGAAATTTTTGCCCCGAAGGTCGGACACCTGCTTGAATTCCGGACGCACCATCAACTCGTTCATGCCGCCGTCACCGCCGGCGACGATGACCACGTCTTTCTTGGCCACTTCGATCATGGCCACCGCGTTGTCGACGGCTGCTACGGCAATCTCAAATCGACCCAGGGCCAAGCCCTCGCGCTGCATATCTGAATTGGGTGTGAACTGGAGCACGGGTGTGATGCCGCGCCGGGCGAAAGCACCGCGTTCAACCGCCATGTAAAGGGGCGTGTTGCTGGACCCCTGAAAAACATTGATCCGCAGTGTCACCGGATCGTTGGGAGGCGGTGGAGGAGCAACAGCACAAGCCGACAAGCCGGCCACGACAGAAACCATTGAAATCACTGACACCGTCCGCGCTAAGCAGACACCGACTTTGGCATGCATGTAAACGTCCCCATCTTGTTATTTATCTTTCGAACGATAACTTATTCTTTTTATGCCAAAAAGAGGGGGCAGTGAAATTCAGTTTTCCAATTTCCAAACCTTGCTTCAACGCGAACGCAAGGTCCGGCTCAGCAATGCGACCGGCAGCAAACCGACCAGCACCAGCGCCAGTGCTGGCAATGCGGCTTCCGTCAATCGCTCGTCACGCGCCAGTTGGTACGTCACCACCGCTAACGTGTCGCTGTTGAACGGCCGCAGCACCAGCGTAGCCGGTAACTCTTTCATCACGTCAACAAACACCAGCAAACCGGCGGCGGCCACCGAACGTTTGAGCAGCGGCCAATGCACGCGGCTGAGTAAACCCATGCCTGTGGTCCCCAGCATGCGGGCACTGTCGTCCAAACTGCTGGGGATGCGCGAATAGCCGCTTTGCACCGACTGCAAGGCCACCGCGCAAAAACGCACGAGGTAAGCCCAGACAATCCCCAGCGCTGTCGCCGTGACCCAAAAACCGACGCCGGTTTGAGGGGCTGCTGCTTGCAGCCAACCCACCGGCAGCAACAGACCGACCACGATCACTGCGCCTGGCACGGCGTAGCCCAAGCTGACGAGTTGCACGGCAGCGCGGTTGAGTCCGTGGGGTCGATGTCGCAACGCAAATGCCAGCGTCAATGCAATGCCGGTCGCCAGCACGGTGGTCAGACTGGCCAGCCAAATGCTGTTGAATGACCACTCCACAAAAGAGAGCCACGACAAGTCGTCCCAGCCGGCCTGCAATGGCCGCAACATGAAGACCACCGGCAGCACAAAACCCAATGCAATAGGCAGCGCGCAAACCACCCAAGCCAAAGCAGCGCGCTGCCCATGGAGACGCGTTGGCGAAGCGTCGGCAGCGCCCGCACGATCGCCCCGCCCACCAGCAAAGCGCATGCGCTTTTGCGCACTCTGCTCAATCTTTAACAGTACAGCGACGAACAGCAACAGCACCGTGGCCAGCTGCGCGGCCGCCATGCGGTCGTCCATGCTGAGCCACGCTTTGTAAATACCCGCCGTGAATGTTTGAATGCCGAAGTAGCTGGAGACGCCAAAATCAGCCAGCGTTTCCATCAGTGCCAACGCAATGCCTGCGGCCACAGCGGGACGGGCTAACGGCAAGGCCACTTCGCGAATGCGCCGCGACAAAGGCGCCCCGAGCAGGCGGGCCGCTTCCATCAAATGCACGGCCCGTTCAGCCAGTGCGGTGCGCGCCAACAAGTACACATAGGGGTACAGCGCAACCGTGAACACCAGTACGGCACCACTCAAACTGCGCACCTCTGGCAACAAGCGTCCCTGCAAATCAAAAGAGGCTCGCAACCAACTTTGGAGCGGGCCGGCGTATTGCAAAAAGTCGGTGTACGCATAAGCCACCACGTAAGCAGGCATGGCTAGCGGCAGCAACAGCGCCCATTCAAAGGTCCGTCGTCCGGGAAAATCAAACAAGGTCACAGTCGCCGCCGTGCCCATACCGACAAAGCCAACACCCAGTGCCACACACAGGCACAGCCAGAAGGTGGTGCCAGCGTAATCAGGCAACACGGTGCGTGCCATTTCACGCAAGATGTCCCAAGAAGCACTGTCCAGCTGCGTCCACGACAGCATGATCGCCAACACTGGCAAGGTCAGCACCAACACCAGAAACAGCAGCAGCGTGGAAGGGATGAAACGACGGAGCATGGGTCCCAGAAAAAAAGAGGGTGCTGTTTTGAGTCGGCAGAATGCCATGGACAGTGCGAATGAGAATTGTAATCATCTACAATAAAAAGTATGTTTTTGAATGTCTCTCAGCTGTCCGTTCACTACGCCGGTCGGACGCACCGGGCGGTCGACAGCGCAAGCTTCACGTTGGCGGCGGGAGAAATTGGCGTGCTGATCGGTCCTTCGGGTTGCGGCAAAACCACGCTGCTGCGCGCCGTCGCCGGGTTGGAAAAAGCATCGGCCGGCAGCATTTGGCTGGCGGGCGATGTGGTCAGTAGCCCGCAGGTACATCTGCCGGCTGAGTCGCGCCGCATCGGCATGGTGTTTCAGGACTACGCGCTGTTTCCACACCTTAATGTGGCGAACAACGTCGGCTTTGGCCTGCATCACTTGAAGCCCGCCGAGCGCCGTTCGCGCGTGCAAGAAGTGCTCGAACTGGTTGGTTTGGGCGATGCTGAAAACTTGCACCCACACCAACTATCGGGCGGCCAACAACAACGTGTGGCGTTGGCTCGGGCTTTGGCGCCACGGCCGCGACTGCTGTTGCTGGACGAACCTTTTTCAAACCTCGACGTCGATTTGCGCGAACGTTTGGCACATGAGGTGCGTGGCATTTTGAAGGCCGCTAACGCGACAGCGCTGTTTGTCACACATGATCAACTCGAAGCCTTCGCCATCGGCGACCGCATCGGTGTCATGCACGAAGGCCAGCTGCAGCAATGGGATGACGCCTATGCGCTGTACCACCGCCCAGCCACGCGTTTCGTCGCGGAGTTCATTGGCCACGGTGTCTTTGCACACGCGCAGATTGAACACAAAGAACAAGGCAGCGTGGTGGTGCACACAGCGCTCGGCGACCTCAATGACACCCAAGAGTGCCCCTTGCCAAGCGCTTATCCCGACGGTCTTTGCGACGTGCTTTTACGCGCCGACGACATCGTCCATGACGATGCTGCGCCCGTCAAAGCGCAGATCCTGCGCAAGGCGTTTCGGGGATCAGAATTTTTGTACACCTTGAAGCTGCAAAGCGGGGAATCGGTGATGGCGCATGTGCCCTCTCACCATGACCACGCGCTCGGCGAATGGATCGGGATTCGAGCGCAAGTGGATCACGTAGTGACGTTTCCGCGCGTCGCCGGTTAAGACTTCGCGCAGCGTTGAGTCGGCCTCTATTCAGTCGGCGTCTCTTAAGCGTTGAACTTCGCGCTGCAAGTCCCCCGCCCAAGCGCGCCTGTCACGCCCACGCGCCAACTCAGGCACCCCCACCGTCACTTCGGCCATCAATTCTCGTGCGGTCAACGTGCGCCACATCGAGGCCAGTAGCGTGTCATTGCCAACGAAGCGCGGCGCTTGACTGACTTCGCCAGTGCGTCGATCGACAAACCGCAGCGCCATCGCCTGCACCGGCACGTTGGCGGTGATCGCGGCTTGAATCAAATTCGCATGAAAAGGCAGCAGACTCACGCCATCGCTGGTCGTGCCTTCAGGGAACACCGCCAGCACCTGCCCGTCGTGCAAATGCGCCACCATGTGAGTCAACACGCGATGCGCGTCACGCCGAGATTCGCGCTCAATGAACAGCGTCCCGGCGCCGGTCGCCAAGGTGCCGACCAGCGGCCAGCGTTTGACTTCTGACTTGGAGATAAAGCGGCAATAAACGGCCGAGTGCATCACCAGAATGTCGAGCCACGAGATGTGATTGGCCACCAGCAACACGGGTCCGGTGGCCAGCGGCTCGCCCTTGAGCACCAGTTCGATGCCGCTGATGGCCAGCATCTTGCGTGCCCAAATGTTGACGTGCTGCCCCTGCTCTTCGGGCGACAGACGATGAAAGCGCGAGCGAATCGACCAGAATCCCGACAGCGTGTGTAAAAAGGCTCTCGACAATCGGTAACCGAGCCTCACCACTCTCATGCCGTGTGAGCCTCGTAAGCCACTTGGCCAGCAACCAGCGTCCAGCAGACGTGCACTGGCAATTCGTAACCTGAAAACGGCGTGTGCTTGCCTTGGCTGCGCAATGCGCAGGGCTCGACAGTCCAGTTAGAAGCTGAATTGAAAATGCAGATGTCTGCCACGCCGCCTTGAACCAGTTGCCCAGCGCTGGCGTGCAACGCACCCAAAGCAGACCCGAGAACGCGGGCGGGTTCACTGGTCAGCACAGCCAACGCACGCACTAATCCGGCGCCGCTTTCGTCACCCCATTTACAGGCCAGTCCCAAGAGCAATTCAAGACCGGTAGCACCCGGCTCGGCTTCGGCAAAGGGCAAGGTTTTGGCGTCTTCGTCAACCGGTGTGTGGTCGGACACCAGCGCGTCCACCGTGCCGTCACGCAAGCCTAGCCGCAGCGCATCGCGATCGCGTTGTTGGCGCAGGGGCGGCTCTAAGCGCATGCGACTGTCGAAATAACCAATGTCGGTGTCGGTCAGGTGCAAGCTGTTGATACTGACATCACAACTCACCCGCAAACCGTCGGCCTTGGCTTGGGCCACCAAGGCCACGCCCGCAGCACTGCTGATACGGCACAAATGCACCCGCGCACCGGTCGATCGCATCAGCTCAAAAATCGTGTGCAGCGCGATAGTTTCAGCCGCCACCGGCACACCGCTCAAGCCCAAGCGCGTGGCCAAGGGGCCACTGGCCACCACGCCTTTACCCAAATGCATATCTTGCGGACGCAGCCACACCGTGTAGCCAAAAGTGGCTGCGTACTGTAAGGCGCGCATCAACACTTGTGTGTCTTCTAACGGCACATCCGCTTGGCTGAAACCGACGCAGCCGGCTTCGGTTAGTTGCGCCATCTCGGTCAGGGCTGCGCCGCGCAATCCGCGCGTCAAAGCGCCCAGCGGAAAGACCCGCGATTGGTGCAATTTTTCAGCGCGGAACTTCAGCATCTCGACCAAACCGGGCTCGTCGAGCACGGGGTCGGTGTCGGGGGGGCAAACCAAACTGGTCACACCACCGGCGACGGCTGCGGCCAATTCGCTGGCCAACATGCCTTCGTGTTCGTGGCCAGGTTCGCGCAGACGCACTGACAAATCGACCAGCCCCGGCGCTACCACGCAGCCCGTCGCGTCAATCGTTTTGTTGGGCACAAAGTCAGCCGCCACAGCGCCGATGCTGACGATGCGTCCCGCCGCAATCGCGACGTCAGCGCGTTCGTCAAAGCCTGTCGCCGGGTTGATGACCCGGCCATTTTTGATGAGTAATTTCATGCTTCATTCCCGGCAACAATGCTCATGACCGCCATGCGCACAGCGATACCGTAAGTGACCTGCGGCAAGATGACGCTTTGCGCGCCATCGACCACCGCCGAATCGATTTCAACCCCGCGGTTGATCGGCCCTGGATGCATGACGATGGCGTCTGGCTTGGCCAGCTGTAGTTTTTCAGGCGTCAGGCCAAAGCTCTTGAAATATTCCTGGCTGCTCGGCAGCAAAGCGCCCGACATGCGTTCGTTTTGCAAGCGCAGGGTGATGACCACGTCGGCACCGCGAATGCCTTCTTCCAGTGTGTGGCAGACTCGCACACCCATTTCAGACATGTTGGACGGCACCAGCGTTTTGGGGCCAACGACCCGTACCTCGGCACAACCGAGGGTGGTCAGCGCATGAATGTCAGAACGCGCCACCCGCGAATGCAGCACGTCACCGACGATGGCCACCGTCAGATTACTGAAGTCTTTCTTGTAATGGCGGATGGTGTACATGTCCAACAGCCCTTGCGTCGGGTGCGCATGGCGACCGTCTCCGGCGTTGATCACGTGCACGTGCGGCGCGACGTGTTGAGCGATCAGGTACGGCGCACCCGACTCGCTGTGGCGCACCACAAAAATGTCGGCAGCCATGGCGCTGAGGTTGGCAATCGTGTCCAACAGCGACTCGCCTTTGGAGGCTGACGAGCGCGCGATGTCGAGGTTGATGACGTCGGCTGACAGCCGCGTCGCGGCGATCTCAAAAGTCGTTCGGGTGCGGGTGGAGTTTTCAAAAAAGAGGTTAAACACGCTCTTGCCGCGCAGCAGCGGGACCTTCTTGACCTCCCGGTCGCTGACGCTGACAAAGTTGGCGGCGGTGTCCAAAATCTGCGTCAGCGTGGCTTTCGGCAGACCTTCGGTCGAGAGCAAATGAATCAGCTCGCCGTGTTTGTTGAGTTGGGGGTTTCGTCGGTACAACACGTTAGGCTCCCTGGACTTCAAAACTGAATTGACCGGCGTCTGAACGCGCCAGTTGCAGCGACTGCGTTGCCGGCAAGG
>CANFWV010000088.1 GCA_947450695.1 Comamonadaceae bacterium | reverse complement strand
GAGCTTTTGCTGCTCGGCTTGACGCTTGCGCATCTCGAAGTCGTACAGCCGTGAGCGCAGGCGTTTCCAAGCGACGTCACGGTTGCCGTGTTGCGAGCGGCCGTCTTGACACTGCACCACGATGCCGGTGGGCAAGTGGGTCAGGCGCACGGCAGAGTCGGTCTTGTTGATGTGCTGGCCACCCGCGCCACTGGCACGGAAGGTGTCGACGCGCACGTCCGACGGATTGATGTCGATCTCGATCGAGTCGTCAATTTCCGGGTACACAAAGACCGAGGCAAACGAAGTGTGGCGGCCGCCCGACGAGTCGAACGGTGACTTGCGGACCAATCGGTGCACGCCGGTTTCGGTGCGCAGCAGACCAAAAGCGTATTCGCCTTCAATCTTGATGGTCGCGCCCTTGATGCCGGCGGTGTCGCCCGCTGATTCGTCTTCAATTTGTGCTTTGAAACCTTTGCGCTCAGCGTAGCGCAGGTACTGGCGTAGCAACATGCTGGCCCAGTCGCAGGCTTCGGTGCCGCCAGCGCCGGCTTGAATGTCCAAGAAGGCATTCAGCGGGTCGGCTGGGTTGTTGAACATCCGGCGGAATTCCATCTTCTCGACTTCGCCGGCCATCGTGGCGACTTCGCCTTCGATCCCAACCATGCCCGACTCGTCTTCTTCTTCGCGCGACATCTCGAACAACTCAGCGTTGTCAACGAGTTCCTGTGTCAGGCGATCAATCACCAGTACCACGTCTTCGAGGGATTTTTTCTCTTTGCCGAGTTCTTGCGCGCGCTTTGAGTTGTCCCAGACCTTTGGGTCTTCCAGGGCCGCGTTGACTTCGCTTAATTTACGTTCTTTGGCAGGGTAGTCAAAGATACCCCCTGAGCTCGTGCACGCGCGCGGTCAGGTCGACGAGTTGGTTGTTGATGAGGTTGATGCGTTCTGCTTCCATGATGCGTTCCAGTGGGTTGTTTTTTTATCTGCTCTGAGAGGGGGCTATTTAGCCGCAACCGGACATTTTCTCATGCCAGGAAGTTTTCAATCAATAAGGCCAATTGTTCGGGTTGATCATGGTGCAGCATGTGGCCCGCGTCATGGACAACGGCGGTTTGCGCATCGGGTACGTTTTTCAGGCGTTCGTGGTAATCCGCCAGTGTGTAGCTGCCCTTGGACCACTTGGACAGCGAGTCGCTGGAGGCCTCAACAGCCAGCAGTGGCGCGGCGATGCGCTTGTAAATTTCTAGCATTTCATCAGCCCGGTAAATGTGCGCGCTGGTGACTTTGTGCGCGGCGTGGCCTTGAATTCTCCACTGGCCTGCCGCGTCAGGCCGAGCCCAGCGGCTGGCCAGCCAGTCGGCTTTGTCCGCTGGCAGGCGCGGATTGGTTTTCATCAGACGCTGAGCTACACCCGCTGTGTCGTCATAGCTTTTGAGCGCTGTGTCGCCGCGGTGCAGACTTTTCAGCTCGTCCAGCCACTGGGCGTACCGCCCCGGCGCTTGGCTCGGGCGTGAGCCGGGCAGACCAAAGCCTTCAAGGTTCACCAAGCGCCGAATACGTTCCGGACGCACACCGGCGTACATCATGGCGACGTTGCCGCCCATGCTATGACCGACCAAGTCCACCGGCTTGCCGGGGCAGTAATGGTCTAACAAAAAGTCGAGGTCAGCCACGTAGTCAGGAAACCAAAAGTTGTCGACAAGGCCCGTATCAGTCTGGCCAAAACCACGCCAATCAGGTGCGATCACGCTGCGACCCTCGGCAAAGGCGCTGGAGAAGGCGTCGACCATGAACTGATACGACGCAGCGACGTCCATCCAACCATGCAATAACACCATCGGTGGCGCGCTGTTGACGGTAGCCAAGGCCGGTCCCCAGCGTTGAACGTGGTACTTCAGGCCGCGTATAGGGACAAACTCGCTTTGGGCTGGGCGTTTTTCTTTGTACATTCAGCAGATCATAAGGAGCGGCGTGGTGAAACACAGTCAAAACACAGATTTCTACGCTGCCATGCACGCTGGTTTTCGCTGGCAGGTGGACACTTATTTCAATATCGCCGATGTCTGCTGTCGCCGCTGGGCTAACGACATCCCGGCTACCGATGGGCATTCGCCAGCCATCCGTAGAACCGCCATCCGTGCTCACCATCCTGACTCCGAAAGTGTTTTTTTTGCTTACGCCGAACTCCAGCAAGCTGCCGATGCGCTGAGCCATGCGTTGCGGGCGCTGGGCGTGCGCCGTGGCGACCGTGTCGCTGTGGTCATGCCGCAGCGTTTTGAAACAGTGGTGGCCTACATGGCTGTGCTGCAAATGGGCGCGGTGGTCATGCCCTTGTCGGTTTTGTTCGGCCCTGAAGCGCTGGAATACCGCTTACAGGACAGCGAGGCCGTGCTGGCGATTGGCGACGACAGCTCGATGGCCAACTTGCAAATGATTCGCCAGCAATGCCCGGCGTTGCGCACCGTGATGGCCGTCGGCAGCGCCAAAGGCCAGGCCGATGTGGACTACGACAGCGCGCCGGCGGCGCAGCAAAGCGCCTTCACGGCGGTGCGCACCAAAGCCGCGGACGCCGCCATCTTGATTTACACCAGCGGCACCACCGGCCCACCCAAAGGGGCGCTGCTGGCGCACAGTGCATTGCTCGGCAACTTGCCCGGTTTTGTGTGCAGCCAGAACTGGTTTGGCTTTGACGGGCAAAGCAATGCAAGTTCGCACGCGGTGTTGTGGTCGCCCGCCGATTGGACCTGGACTGGCGGGCTGATGGATGCCTTGCTGCCGACGCTGTATTTTGGTCGACCCATCGTCGCCTACAACGGCCGTTTCAGCCCTGAACTGGCCTTCTCGCTTATGCAGTCGCAAGGCGTCACGCACACCTTTTTATTCCCGACAGCGCTCAAAGCCATGATGAAAGCGTACCCGCACCCGCGCGATCATTTCACGCTGGAGTTGGAAGCCATCATGAGTGCTGGAGAAGCCGTCGGGGATGCCGTTTTTGCTTACGCGCGGGACGAAATGGGCGTCGTCATCAACGAGATGTTCGGGCAGACAGAGATCAATTACGTGGTCGGTAACTGTCATCTGTGTTGGCCGCCAAAACCCGGCAGCATGGGCAAGGCTTATCCGGGGCACCAAGTGAAGGTGATCGACGACGCCGGGCTTGAGTGCGCTGTCGGTGTGCCGGGCGATGTGGCGGCCAACCGCTTTGATGTTCACGGTGCTGCTGACCCGATTTTCTTCATGGGTTACTGGAACAATCCAACCGACACTGAAGCTAAGTTCACCGGTGACTGGTGTCGCACCGGTGACATAGCCAGGCGTGACGCCGACGGCTACCTTTGGTACGAAGGTCGGGCGGACGATGTCTTCAAGTCATCGGGTTACCGCATCGGTCCCGGGGAAATCGAGAACTGTCTGGTCAAACACCCTGCGGTGGCTAACGCTGCGGTGGTGCCCAAGCCTGATGTGGAGCGCGGTGCTGTGGTGAAGGCGTATGTGGTGTTGTCGCCTGAATTTAGCCAGCAAAGAGATCAAGCGCGGCGGGCTTCCAAAAGCGGCGCTTCGAGCGATGCGTTTGAGCGCGAATTGATCTCCGCCCTGCAAGAGCACGTCAAAGGCTTGTTAGCGCCGTATGAATATCCGAAGGAGATCGAGTTCATCGACGCTTTGCCCATGACGACAACCGGCAAGGTGCAACGCCGCGTGCTGCGTTTGCAGGAAGAGGCGCGGGTCAAGCGGACGCGTCCTTAACGCTGCGCAGGTTCCGCCACGTAAATCTCAACCCGACGGTTCTTAGCGCGCGTTTGCGGGTTGCTGTTGTCGGCAATCGGTTCGCGTGAGCCGCGACCTTCGGTCATGATGCGGCTGCGGGCGACGCCGCGCATTGCCAGATAGTCGCGAGCGCTGTTCGCGCGGTCGACCGAGAGCGGGTTGTTGATGTCGTCGCTGCCGGTGCTGTCGGTGTGGCCGATGATGCTGATGGTGGTGACTTGATTCTGGTTCAGGCTGGTGGCGAACTGGTTCAAGATCGGCGCGAAGCTGCTGCTGATGTCAGACCGACCCGTGGCAAACGACACGTCACTGGGGATGTCGAGTTTGAGTCGGTTGTCTGCTGTCTGGCTCACGGCTACGCCGGTGCCGACGGTGGCACGCTCCATGGCCGCTTTCTGTTCCTGCATTTTTTGCGACCACAAGTAGCCGCCGCCCGCACCCAACGCGCCGCCGATGACTGCGCCCCGCGTTGCGCCTTGTGAGCCACCGGTGGCCGCGCCTAGCAAGGCCCCTGCGATGGCGCCTATACCGGCGCCTTTGCCCGTGTCTTGCTGGGTTTCGCTCATGTTGGCGCAGCCAGCAAGGCCGGCCAACAAGAGGGCCTGTAAAGCAAGTTTGGGAAGGAATGATGTCATACGTAAATCCTGAATTTATTGAACGGTCCGCTGATCCTAGACCGCTCAAGAGATGAAAGATGTCGGACGTTAGCGCTTCTTTCTGATGAACCGTCGGTTTCAAGGTGTGTGCTCAGAGCCTGGCTTTAAACTAATGCCTTGTTGGGCTTTCAAGGCTCAAGTCCGCTGCTAACTTCCTCACTAGAACGTAGAACGCCTATGAAAAAAATCAAACTCGGCTCCAGCGATTTGCTGGTGACGCCCATCTGCCTGGGCACCATGACGTTTGGAGAGCAAGTCGACGAAGCCACAGCGCACGCAATTCTCGACCGCGCGTTGGCGCGCGGCATCAATTTCATGGACACCGCGGAAATGTATTCGGTGCCAACGCGGGCCGAAACCTTCAACCTGACCGAAACCATCATCGGCAACTGGTTCGCTAAAAATCCGACGGCACGTCAGCAGATGGTGTTGGCGACCAAAGTGGCCGGCCCGGCGCGTGGCATGGCCTGGGTGCGCAACGGCAGCCCCGATTTGACCGGTGCGGATATCGTGGCAGCTTGCAACGCCAGCCTTAAACGATTGCAGACCGACGTCATTGATCTGTACCAAATTCACTGGCCCGCGCGCCACGTGCCGTCCTTTGGTGTGCAGTACTTTGACCCGGCCAAGGACTTGCCTGTGACGTCTATTCACGAGCAGCTAGAGGCCTTTGGCACGCTGGTCAAGGCGGGCAAAGTCCGCGCGATTGGGCTGTCGAATGAAACACCTTATGGCGTGCATGAATTTGTTCGTCTGGCTGAACAGCATGGTCTGCCGCGCGTGGCCACCGTGCAAAACCCGTATTGCCTGATCAACCGCACGGTTGAGAACGCGCTTGACGAAACCATGCACCGCTTGGGTGTGTCTTTGCTGGGTTATTCGCCACTCGGTTTTGGTTTACTCACCGGTAAATACGATGCCAGTGGCACCACCGGCGAAGGCGCTCCCAAGGGCCGAATTGCGCTTTACGAATCTGTGCAAAAGCAGCGCTGGGGCCGGATTGATGCACTCGAAGCGGCGCGGCGATACAACGCGCTGGCCCGCCAAAACGGTCTGACGCCGACGCAGATGGCCCTGGCCTTTTGCTACACCAAATGGCAGGTCGCCAGCACCATCATTGGCGTCACATCGGTGGCCCAGTTGGACGAAGATGTGGACGCTTTTGGCACCACCTTGTCGGCTGAACTGTTGGCAGAAATTGACGCTGTGCGATGGCAGATGCGCGACCCGGCAGTCTGAGTTCTATAAAAATATCGGAGACTTTGTGCAGACTCTTTATTTTGCCGGCGCCGTGCTCGCGGCCTACCTCATCGGTTCTTTGTCGTTTGCCGTCATCGTCACCCGCTTGTTGGGCTTGAACGATCCGCGCAGCTACGGCAGCAAAAATCCGGGTGCGACCAACGTGCTACGTTCCGGCCACAAGGGGGCCGCGGTTGCCACGTTGCTGCTGGACGCCATCAAAGGTTGGGTGCCACTCGCGCTCATCCAGTGGAGGGGAACCGACTACGGCTTGGCGGAGGGCACCATGGCAGCCGTTGGCTTGGCTGTATTTCTCGGCCACCTGTACCCGGTCTTTTTTCAATTCAAGGGAGGTAAGGGCGTGGCCACGGCGGCGGGTTTGCTGTTCGGCGTGCATTGGGTGCTGGGCTTGGCCTGCATCGGAACCTGGTTGCTGGTGGCTTATTTCTCGCGCTATTCCTCGCTGTCAGCATTGCTGTGTGCTTTGGCCGTGCCGCTCTACTATTTGCTGGGTGACCGCGCACTTTGGTATGTCGACAAATACGTCTTGATGATGCTGGTCGTCACCAGCGCGTTACTCATCTACCGGCACCGCGAGAACATCGGTAAGCTGTTGCAGGGAAAAGAATCCAAGATCGGCAGCGGGCGCAAAGCTCAAAAGCTAAAATTTTAAAAGTCCAGCCGCGACCGGCTGATTTTTAATCCCTGAAGTTATTGAAGCTCAGTGGAAACTCGCTGATTTCAGCCTTGATGAGCGCCATGGCCGCTTGCAGATCGTCGCGCTTGGCGCCGGTCACCCGCACCGCGTCGCCCTGAATGGCGCCTTGCACTTTGATCTTGCTGCCTTTGAGGAGTTGCTGGATCTTTTTCGATTGCTCGATTTCAATGCCGTTGCGCACCTTGCTGATCTGCTTGACCTTGTCGCCGCCGATTTTCTCGACTTTGCCGACATCTAGAAAGCGGGCATCGACGCCGGCCTTGGAGAGTTTGTTGCGCAAGATGTCGTTGATCTGATCGATCTGGAAGTCACTGTCGCCGATCGACGTGATTTCCTTGTCTTTCAGTTCAATCGAGGCTGGCGTGCCTTTGAAATCAAAGCGCGTGCCGATTTCTTTGGCAGAGTTTTCGACGGCATTTTTGACCTTGACCAGGTCGGCTTCAAGCACAGTATCAAAAGAGGGCATGGTTTTTTTAGTTTCGTTGAAATCGTGGGTGCGACAATCTTCAGATGTTAGTCGAGAAAAACGTTCCCCTCCAGTCCTACAACACCTTTGGCATCGTTGCCAAGGCCCTCAGCTTGGTGCGCCTCGCCAGCGAGGCCGATGTCAACGCCATGCTGAGCGATCCGGCGCTCAAGGCCGCGCCTAAATTCATCCTCGGGGGCGGTAGCAACATTGTCATCACGGGCGACGTCAAGCCGCTGGTGCTCAAAGTCGAGATCATGGGCAAGCGCCTGGTCAGTGAAACCACCAAGGCTTATGTGGTCGAGGCCGGTGCTGGTGAAAACTGGCATGAGCTGGTGGCCTGGACGCTGGACAACGGCTTTCCTGGCCTCGAAAACCTGGCGATGATTCCTGGCTCGGTCGGCGCTTCTCCAGTGCAAAACATTGGTGCTTATGGGGTCGAACTGCAAGACCGCTTTGAGTCGCTCGACGCGATTGATTTACAGACCGGCCAGACCTTCACTTTGAATGCGGCGCAATGCGCTTTTGGCTACCGTGACTCGGTCTTCAAGCACGCCAGCAGCTCAGCGACCGATGGCGAATCGGGCTTTGGCTTGGCGGGTCGGGCGCTGATCACCCGTGTGCGCTTTGCCTTGCCCAAACTCTGGAAGCCTGTGTTGGGCTATGCCGATCTGGACCGAAAAATCGCCCAGATGGGTGAAGTGCCGACCACGCCGCAGCAAATTTTTGAATGGATCTGCGCGATTCGCCGCGCTAAATTGCCCGACCCGGCGGTGATTGGCAACGCTGGCAGCTTTTTCAAGAACCCGACAGTTTCGGTCGAGCAATGTGCGGACATCATTGAGCGCGAGCCGAAGATCGTGCACTACCGAATGGACGACGGCTCGGTCAAACTGGCCGCAGGCTGGCTGATTGACGCTTGCGGCTGGAAGGGTAAAAGCGTCGGCAATGCCGCCGTGTACGACCGGCAAGCGCTGGTCTTGGTGAACAAGGGCGGCAGCCAGAACCCAGTGACCGGCGGCGAGGTGATGACCCTCGCCAAAGCCATTCAGACCAGCGTGTACGAACGCTTTGGGATTTTGCTAGAACCTGAACCTGTGGTAGTTTGATGCAAAAAAACCGCCCCAAGAGGCGGTTTTTTCATAGGCTAGCGACTTTATTTCGGGTCGTTGCTCAAGGACGGCAACGTGCCGTCTTCACCCAATGACAGCAGGCCGCTGCGGGTGTAGATGCCGAGCTTGTCGCGGGTGTCGATGATGTCCAGATTGCGCATCGTCAGCTGACCAATGCGGTCCAGTGGTGTGAACGAACCCGCTACTTTTTCCATGCTCAGGCGTTCTGGCTTGTAGGTCATGTTCGGCGACTCGGTGTTGAGGATCGAGTAGTCGTTGCCGCGGCGCAGTTCAATCGTGACTTCGCCGGTGATGGCGCGTGCCACCCAGCGCTGGGCAGTTTCGCGCAGCATGATGGATTGCGGATCAAACCAGCGGCCTTGGTACAGCAGGCGACCGAGTTTCAGGCCGTTCATGCGGTATTGCTCGATGGTGTCTTCGTTGTGAATGCCGGAGATCAGGCGTTCATAAGCGATGAACAGCAATGCCAAGCCCGGCGCTTCGTAAATACCGCGGCTCTTGGCTTCGATGATGCGGTTTTCAATCTGGTCGCTCATGCCCAGACCGTGACGGCCGCCAATGCGGTTGGCTTCCAAAATGAGTTCTGTCAGGCTCTCAAAGCTTTTACCGTTCAGGGCGACCGGTTGACCTTCTTCAAAGCGCACC
Source organism: Comamonadaceae bacterium (assembly GCA_947450695.1). Taxonomy (GTDB): domain Bacteria; phylum Pseudomonadota; class Gammaproteobacteria; order Burkholderiales; family Burkholderiaceae_C; genus Polaromonas. Next base: position 591 of record CANFWV010000088.1, on the reverse strand, counting down.
GTGACTTCTTCCCGCTTGACTTCGACTTCGTCCTTCCAGAACGCCACGCCCATGATCGGGTTGACGATCTTCATGCCGCTGGACAGGTGCTCAAGGTCTTTGGCTTCGTGTGTGGCGCCCAGCATATTGGAGTCTGTCGAGTAGGCTTTTTCGGCCGACATCTTGTAGCCAAAACCAGCTTCGGTCATGAAGGCTGACATTTCGGCGCGCCCCCCCAACTCGTCGATGAACAACTGGTCCAGCCACGGTTTGTAAATCTTCAGATCCGGGTTGGTCAGCAGGCCGTAGCGGTAAAAACGCTCGATGTCATTGCCTTTGTAGGTGCTGCCGTCGCCCCAGATGTTGACGTCGTCTTGCTTCATCGCTGCCACCAGCATGGTGCCGGTCACCGCGCGGCCGAGTGGCGTGGTGTTGAAGTACGTCACGCCTGCGGTCGAAATATGAAAAGCACCGCATTGCAGAGCGGCAATGCCTTCAGCGGCGAGTTGGCGGCGGCAATCGATCAGGCGGGCTTTTTCAGCGCCGTACTGCATGGCTTTGCGCGGAATGTCTTCGTAGTCCGGCTCGTCGGGCTGGCCGAGATTGGCGGTG
>CANFWV010000087.1 GCA_947450695.1 Comamonadaceae bacterium | reverse complement strand
CGCATGGCGCGCCTCGCTTAGCCTAAGAACAACGGTTTTATGCTCACTTTCCAGCAAATCATTCTCACGCTGCAGTCCTACTGGGCTGACAAAGGCTGCGCCCTGCTGCAGCCTTACGACATGGAAGTCGGTGCCGGCACCTCGCACACGGCTACGTTTCTAAGAGCGCTTGGCCCGGAGCCTTGGAAGGCCGCGTATGTGCAGCCGAGCCGCCGCCCGAAAGACGGACGCTATGGTGAAAATCCAAACCGCCTGCAGCACTACTATCAATACCAAGTTGTGCTGAAACCTGCACCGGCCAATATTCTGGAGCTCTACCTCGGCTCACTCGAAGTGCTCGGTTTTGACCTGAAGAAAAACGACATTCGCTTTGTGGAAGACGATTGGGAAAACCCAACGTTGGGTGCTTGGGGTCTGGGCTGGGAAGTCTGGCTCAACGGCATGGAAGTCACGCAATTCACTTACTTTCAGCAGGTCGGTGGCATTGATTGCCGGCCCATTACCGGTGAGATCACCTACGGCCTAGAGCGGCTGGCGATGTACCTTCAAGGCGTCGACAACGTCTATGACCTGACGTGGACGGATGGCCTGTCATACGGTGACGTCTACAAACAAAACGAGGTCGAGCAATCCACCTACAACTTCGAGCACAGCGACGCGGAATTTTTGTTCACCGCCTTCAACGCGCACGAGAAACAAGCCAAGCATTTGATTGACGTACAGCTGGCACTTCCCGCTTACGAGCAAGTCTTGAAAGCGGCTCACAGCTTTAACCTTCTCGACGCTCGTGGCGCGATTTCCGTCACGGAGCGTGCTGCTTACATTGGCCGCATTCGCAACTTGGCGCGCGCCGTGGCGCAGAGTTATTACGAAAGTCGCGAACGTCTCGGCTTCCCTATGGCGCCCCGTGAATGGGTCGCGCAGATGCAGGCAGCGTTGCCGACCTTGACGAAGAAAGCGGCGTGAGTGTGATGACGATGAAGACCCAAAACCTGTTGCTCGAACTCTTTGTTGAAGAACTGCCACCCAAGGCGCTTAAAAAGCTCGGCGTCGCATTTGCCAGCGTGCTGCACGACCAGCTCAAACAGCAAGGGCTGGCGACCGCCGAATCGCAGCTCACCGCTTACGCCTCACCGCGTCGGCTGGCCGCGCACATCACCGACGTGGCTGCGCAAGCTGCTGACAAAGTCGTCTCGCAAAAGCTCATGCCGGTCAGCGTCGGCCTTGACGCCGCAGGCAACCCCACCCCCGCACTGCTGAAAAAAATGCAGGCGCTGGGCGCCGATGCGTCGGCTGTCGCCGGTCTCAAAAAAACCATGGACGGCAAAGCCGAAGCGCTGTTTTACGACAGCGTGGTCACCGGCGCAACACTGGCCGACGGCTTGCAAAAAGCCTTGTTAGAGGCCATCGCCAAACTGCCGATTCCTAAAGTCATGAGCTACCAGCTGGAAAGCGACTGCGAGTTGCCCGGCTGGAGCAGCGTCAGCTTTGTGCGCCCTGCGCATGGCTTGGTGGCGCTGCATGGCTCGGCGGTGATTCCGCTGCATGCGCTTGGCTTGAAGTCTGGCAACCGCACGCAAGGTCATCGCTTCGAAGCCGCCATCTCGCCAGTGGTGATCGCGCACGCCGATGCGTACGCTGCGACTCTGAAACAAGACGGTGCCGTGATCGCCAGTTTTGCCGAGCGCAAAGCCGATATTGGGCATCAACTCGCCGCTGCCGCTGCAAAAATCGGTGGAGGTGTCGTCCCGATTGACGACGACGCCTTGCTGGACGAAGTCACTGCATTGGTTGAGCGTCCAAACGTGCTGGTCTGCAGCTTTGACAAAGCATTTCTCGACGTGCCGCAGGAATGTCTTATTCTGACCATGAAGGCGAATCAAAAATATTTCCCGCTGCTCGACGCCGCCGGCAAGCTGACGCATCAATTTTTGGTGGTTAGCAACATCAGCCCAGTAGACGCTTCCGCCGTCATTGGTGGCAACGAGCGCGTGGTGCGCCCGCGACTGGCCGATGCCAAATTCTTTTTTGACCAAGACCGCAAAAAAACGCTGGCTTCTCGCGTTCCCAGCCTAGACAAAGTGGTTTATCACAACAAGCTCGGCACACAAGGCGAGCGTGTCACGCGCGTGCGGGCGATTGCTAGGGCCATCGGCCAACAGCTCGGCGGCGACGTCTTGGCACAGCAGGCCGACCAAGCCGCGCTGCTGGCCAAAACTGATCTGGTCACCGATATGGTCGGCGAATTTCCGGAGTTGCAGGGGACCATGGGCCGCTACTACGCGCTCAACGACGGGCTGAGCACCGACGTCGCCGATGCGATCGAGGACCATTACAAACCACGCTTTGCTGGTGACGTGCTGCCGCGCAACGCTGTGGGTTTCGCGGTGGCGTTGGCCGATAAGCTGGAAACGCTGACGGGCATGTTCGGCATTGGCAATCTGCCCACTGGCGACAAAGACCCGTTCGCCTTGCGCCGTCATGCCTTGGGCGTGGTGCGCATGCTGGCCGACAAAGAACTGCCCTTGGATCTTGACGTGCTGGTGCAAACCGCAGGTCAAACGTTTGGCGACAAAATTGAAGATGCTTCGGCGGCCTTGCTGGATTTCATCTATGACCGACTCGCCGGTTCCCTGCGTGAACAAAGCTACAGCGCACAAGAGGTTGACGCTGTATTGGCTTTGCGGCCACCGCAACTGGGTGACGTGCCGCGCCGTCTGGTGGCCGTCAGAGTGTTCGCCGCCTTGCCGCAAGCCCCAGCATTGGCTGCAGCCAACAAGCGCATCGCCAATATCTTGAAGAAAGTAGAAGAAGTCGATGCCCACGTTAGTCAGGTTTTGTTGAAAGAACCCGCTGAAATTGCGCTGTATTCAGCCATGACACTGGTTTTACCAGAAGCCCAAATTCAATTTGAAGCGGGCGACTACACCGAATCGCTGCAAACGCTGGCGGCTCTGCGTGAACCCGTTGACGCCTTCTTTGATAGTGTGATGGTCAACGCCGAGGAACTCGACTTGCGTCTTAATCGGCAAGGACTTCTGCGGTCCTTGCACGTGGCCATGAACCGCGTCGCCGATCTGTCGCGTCTGGCGGCATGATCTATCGTGCATCACTAAGGGGACGTCCATGAAACTCGTCATCCTTGACCGTGACGGCACCATCAACAGCGACAGCGAAGATTTCGTCAAGTCGCCTGAAGAATGGATGCCCTTGCCAGGCGCACTGGAAGCGATTGCCAGACTCAACCATGGTGGTTGGCATGTGGTCATTGCCTCCAATCAGTCGGGCCTGGGCCGTGGCTTATTTGATGTCGCGGCACTGAACGCCATGCACGCCAAGATGCACAAAATGCTGGCGGCCGTGGGGGGCCGTGTCGATGCGGTTTTTTATTGCCCTCACACATCGGAAGAAGCCTGCGTGTGCCGTAAGCCTTTGCCCGGCCTATTTGACCAAATTAGTCTGCGCTTTGGGGTCTCGCTCAAGAGCGTGGCCAGCTGCGGCGATTCGCTGCGTGACGTTGTCGCGGCGGCGGCGGCGGGTTGCGAGCCGCATCTGGTGCTCACCGGCAAGTCGGCCCGCTATCTAGGCGGTGGCCAGCCAGAAGGCTTGCCAGCAGGCACCCAGCTGCACCGTGACTTAGGTGCCTTCGCCGACTTTTTGCTCGAACGAAACGCGCTTGCCGCCGTGCCCGCTCCAGCGCCCTGAACCTTGAACCCCCCGATGTCTGCCGCGCCGTCACAAAACACGCTGTAGATTTTGTCTCTCATTTCTCAAAGTTCACAATGCCCCTGATCCGCTCCGTTCTTCATCTGCTCTGGATGACTCTCACAGTGATTCCATGGGCTATAGCCGTCATGGTTGCCGCGCCCTTCTTAACCAGCCGCCAAATCTACAAAATGTGCGCCGGCTGGCTGCGTTTGACGGTCAACAGTGGCACCTTGCTGTTGGGCATTCAGAACCGCGTCACCGGCATGGAAAACTTGCCAACGGGAGAGACCAGCGCCTGCGTGCTTTTGGTCAAACACCAGAGCACTTGGGAAACTTTCTCAATGGTCGCGTTGATGCCGCATCCTCTGGCCTACGTGTTCAAAAAGGAGTTATTGCGCGTGCCGTTTTTCGGTTGGGCCATGGCTCGCATGGACATGATTCACATTGACCGCAGCAAGCGGACAGAGGCTTTTGCGAAAGTAGTCGAACAAGGCCGCCGGCTGATGAAGCAAGGTGTCTGGGTCATCATGTTCCCGGAAGGCACGCGCATCGCGCGCGGCCAACAAGGCGTTTACAAAAGTGGCGGTACGCGGCTGGCGATCGAGACCGGCGCCCCGGTAATCCCCGTGGCCGTGACGTCGGCCAAATGCTGGCCGCGCAAGGCTTTCATCAAGACACCGGGCATCGTTGATATCTCGATTGGCAAGCCGATCAGCAGCGTCGGCCGCAAGCCGGATGAGCTCATGCGCGAAGTGCAGGCTTGGATTGAAGCCGAGATGCGCCGCCTTGATCCTGAAGCCTATGCACACGAAGATACTTCTACACCTGTGAAGGTCTGAAACGTTGCGTCGGGCATGTGTCTTGATCGGTAAACTCAAGCGATGCTAAAGTTTCTCCAGCGGACGCTTGATTTATTTACATCGGAGCCGGCACCCATCGTCCGGCCAGAGCCTAAGCCACGTCGGCCACGTGCAGCGCGCCAGCCGTCATTGCCGCGCGGCAATGCGTCCGATCTCGATCTATTAAGCCAGCCAGTCGGGTTGTCAGTTGCGTCAGCCGTGACTGATCCGCTGCCGGACTTCCCCCCATTTCCTACGCAAACCCTAGAGCAGGCGCTGGCTCCCGCCAGTTTTCGCCATCCAGATGCCAGCCGCGAAGCCCTGTTGTCTGGCGTGTTGGTTGGGTTTGCCTTGAAGCGCGGTAAGCGCCGCACGATTGGTTTTTCAGTCGGGCCAGAGGGCTTATCCGTGAGTGCGCCGAAATGGGTGCCGCTGGCTGAGATTGATCGATCTGTCCAGGAAAAAGCCAGCTGGATATTGAAAAAATTGCAAGAAACGCGGGACCGGCACCGACGCATGGAGTCGGCCCGGATCGACTGGCAAGACGGCGCGGCCGTGCCCTTCATGGGCGGCGAATTGGTGTTGCTGCTAGACCCCAGCCAACAACGTTCCGCGGTGGGGGCACAACTGATCCGCCAGCAAAGCCAAGGTGCCGATGCACAAGAGGGTGATCTCCAGCGCAAAGTACTTCATTTGGGTTTGGCCCACAGCGCTACCGTCACGCAGATTCGCGATGCCGCGCAGGCTTGGCTCATGCGGCACGCCAAGCAATTATTCGAAGAGCGGCTGAATCATTACGCACCGCAGCTGGGGGTTCGCTGGCAGCGCCTGAGTCTCAGCAGCGCTGGCACGCGCTGGGGCAGTGCCAGTGCCGATGGTTCGATTCGCCTGAATTGGCGGCTGATTCACTTCAAGTTGTCCGTCATCGATTACGTCGTGGTGCATGAGCTCAGCCATTTGCGCGTGATGGACCACAGCCCGCGCTTCTGGGACACTGTCCGCGCGATCGTGCCCGACTATGCTGAGTTGCGCGGTCAACTCAAGGATGAACTGGTGCCGAAGTGGTGACGTCTAGGTCGTGGTACAACGGAGTCCCACGCGGGAAAGTCTAAAAAGTCTCAAAAGTCTCAAAGAAGTTACATCTAATTGATTGCATCATTTGAACTTTCATGAACGATAAACAAATCCTCGTTGTCGAGGACAACCCAGATCATCTGGAATTGACCGTGTTGACCCTTCAAGAGCAAGGTGTCACAGCGGATATCGTTGTCGCCCGCGATGGCGCTGATGCGCTTGATTACCTGTGGGGCCAAGGTGCGTTTGCTGGGCGAAACACTCAAAAGCAACCGAATTTGGTGATGCTTGACTTGAAGCTGCCGAAGATTTCCGGGGTCGATGTGCTGCGTCGCATGCGTGCGAATCCACTCACCGAGTTCGTGCCGGTGGTTGTTCTCACGTCATCCAGTGAGCATTCCGACATGGTGGCTTGTTATCGAAATGGGGCCAACGGATTCGTTAAAAAAGCCGTCGATTTTCGCGCTTTCACCGAAAATTTGAATCGTTTGCAGGCTTATTGGTTGGGCGTTAACGAGGCCGTTCTGAGCAGCTGAAGCGGTAAATACCGTCAGCACTGACGTGGCGTTTGAGTTGTCCTTGCAACCACAACAAGTGCAAGTGAGCAATGGCCTCTCCTATCGCAAATGTGGTCTGATGCAAATCCAACTTGCGTTTGAACATCACCGGCAAAATGTCCATCGCGCTGCAGGGGCTGGTTGCGCACGCCGCCATCACTTCTTCCAGCCGGTCGCGGTGATGGTCTTGTAATTGTTGAATCCGCGTGTGCAAGCCTTCAAACGGTTTGCCGTGAGAAGGCAGCGTCAAGGTGTTCGTCGCAAGCGCTTTGAATTTGTTGATTGACGTCAGAAACAGTGCCAGCGGGTCAGACTCTGGCTCGATGTCGGTGACGCTGATATTGGTCGAAATACGCGGCAACACCATGTCTCCGCTGATCAGAACGGGCGCCGGCAATGAGGCGTCATCGCAATAAAGTGCGATGTGTTCCGGCGCATGGCCGTAACCGCTGATACAGCGCCAGTCCCGGCCACCCACGCGCAGATTCATGCCGTCCATGAGTCGGGTAAAGCTTCGAGGGACTTCAGGCACCATGCTGGCGTAATAGCCCGTGCGTGCGCGTATTTGCGCCATCGATTTCGGGTCAATCAATCCGTGGGATGCGAAAAATTGAGCGGTGTTGTCGCCGCCAAAGCCGGTCGAGCTGGTACAGGCGAGGCGCGCCGTGTTGAAGTCTGTTGCGCTGATCCAAAGCCGAACGTTCCATCGTTCGCACAGCCAGTGCGCCAGTCCGATGTGGTCCGGGTGCATGTGGGTGACTACAACGCGAAGCACCGGCAGGCCTTCAAGCTGACTCGCAAAAATAGCGTCCCACTGGGCTTTCGACTCGTCCCGGGCAATGCAGCAGTCCACAATCGTCCAGCCGGCTTGACCATCGATCTCGTCACGCAACAACCACACATTGATATGGTTCAGCGCGAAGGGTAAGTCCATGCGAATCCATCGAACACCAGGCGCGACTTCCAGCGCCGAGCCGCTCTCCGGCAGGGTGTCGCTAAGCGGGTAATTCAATTGCTGTTCAAGGAGGTTCATAGGGTGCCTGAGGGTGCGCTACATTTGACGTTGACGTCAACGTCAACACGCTGAATTGTAGAGATGCGTTGGCTTGAACGTGACGATGATCCCACCCAACACCATCCCCAGAGGGGCTTTGCCTGAACCATGGCCACGACTTACACCATCGGCGACCTTGCCAAAGAGTTTGACCTGACCACCCGGGCTATTCGTTTTTACGAAGACATGGGTTTGCTCCAACCCCAGCGCGAAGGACCCGGCGGACGCAATCGTATCTACACGGCCCGCGACCGAACTCGACTGAAGCTCACGCTGCGTGCTAAGCGCTTGGGCCTGAGCTTGAGTGAGGCCAAGGACATCATTGACTCTTACGATAATCCGCGTGACACCGTGCCGCAGCTGAAAAAATTTCTGGACGTGCTGGCGGGTCATCGGCAACGTCTGGAAGAACAAATGGCCGACCTTCAGGCTAATCTTGAAGAGATCAAAGGACATGAAAAAGAAGCCCGATCTCTGCTGGCCAAAGCCGCCAAGAAAGCGACCTGACCAGCACTGCAACGCACAGCAGCCATAATTGACGTTTACGTTAACGTCAATCAAAAGGCACTTGCACATGTCCGTCGTTGATACATCCCAACTCACTAGCCCCATTGAATTGTTCCAACGTGTAGAAGCCAGCTTTGTGCGGCAAGGCTTGATGCGTCATTGGGGCGCAAGACTGTTACGCGTCGAGCACGGCTTGTGCGAAGTAGCGCTGCCGTACTCTGACAAAGTGGCCCAGCAGCAAGGCGGCTTCCATGGCGGGGCCATGGGCGCGTTGGCGGACATTGCTGCCGGCTACGCAGGTCTTACCGTCGCACCAGCAGGGATGGAAGTCACCACGGTGGAATACAAGATCAATTTTCTGGCAGCGTTTCATGGGGGCGAACTACGCGCTGTGGGCCGCGTTCTCAAAGGCGGCAAACGCCTCATCATCACCGCCGCTGACGTCAAACACGTGGCGTCTGACGGCAAGATCACCGACTGCGCCGTGATGCAGCAAACGCTCATGCCGGTGCCGCAGACGTACTGATTTATTTCAAATTTCAAGGAGACGCCATGACCATGCCAGGACTCAACTTTCAGCTCGGCGAAGACATTGACGCCTTGCGCGATGCCGTGCGTGAATTCGCGCAAGTAGAGATCACACCCCTCGCCGCAGAGATTGACCGCAGCGACCAATTCCCGATGGACTTGTGGCGCAAGATGGGCGACTTGGGCGTGCTTGGCATCACGGTGGGCGAAGAGTTCGGAGGTGCCAATATGGGCTATCTTGCGCACATGATCGCGATGGAGGAAATCTCGCGCGCCTCGGCCTCGGTGGGCTTGAGCTACGGTGCCCACAGCAACCTGTGTGTGAACCAGATCAAACGTAATGGCACGCCTGAACAGCGTCAAAAATACTTGCCAAAGCTGATCAGCGGTGAGCATGTGGGCGCTCTGGCCATGAGTGAGCCCGGTGCCGGTTCTGACGTCATCAGCATGAAGTTGAAGGCCGAAGACAAGGGCGGTTATTACCTGCTCAACGGCAGCAAAATGTGGATCACCAACGGACCAGATGCCGACACGCTGGTGGTCTATGCCAAGACCGAGCCAGAATTGGGAGCGCGGGGTGTCACGGCCTTCTTGATCGAAAAAACCATGTCTGGTTTTTCTGTCGCTCAAAAGCTCGACAAGCTCGGCATGCGCGGCAGTCACACCGGAGAACTCGTTTTCAACAACGTCGAAGTGCCGGCACAGAACATTCTGGGCGGTTTGAACAGTGGCGCCAAAGTGTTGATGAGTGGGCTCGATTACGAGCGCGCGGTGCTCACCGGTGGGCCTCTGGGCATCATGCAATCCGTCATGGACAGCGTGATCCCCTACATCCACGACCGTCAACAGTTCGGTCAAAGCATTGGCGAGTTTCAATTGATTCAAGGCAAGGTCGCGGACATGTACACCGTGCTGCAAGCCGGGCGTTCGTTTGCCTACACCGTGGCCAAAAATCTGGACCTGCTGGGTGTTGAGCATGTGCGGCAAGTGCGCAAAGACTGCGCCTCGGTGATATTGTGGTGTGCTGAAAAAGCCACCTGGATGGCCGGCGAAGGCGTGCAGATTTTTGGCGGTAACGGCTACATCAACGACTACCCACTGGGACGTTTGTGGCGCGACGCCAAGCTTTATGAAATCGGCGCTGGCACCAGCGAAATCCGCCGCATGCTGATCGGTCGTGAGCTGTTCGCAGAAACCTGTTGAACTACTGCATTCACGCCAACTGACTAAGATGGATGTCATGACTACTTCGATCAATGATCTTTTCGTGCACAACCGTGCTTGGGCCGCGCAAATGGAAGCGGAGCGCCCGGACTTTTTCACCAGTTTGGTTCAACAGCAAACGCCTAAGTACATGTGGATTGGCTGCTCTGACAGCCGCGTACCGGCGAATCAAATCACTGGGCTGGAGCCTGGTGAAGTCTTCGTGCACCGTAACGTGGCCAACGTGGTGGTGCATTCAGACCTGAACGCGCTG
>CANFWV010000086.1 GCA_947450695.1 Comamonadaceae bacterium | reverse complement strand
TTGTTGTACAGGTCAACGTCGCGGATTTCAAAGTCCATGCCTTTTTCAAACAACACAAAGCGGCAACGATGTGAGAAGGGGCAGGTTGTGCCTGAATAAAGGACCATCATGGTGGGGGGACTCCTGGGTGCAAAAGGAGTGGGAGACGTCAAGTCACAAAGACTTGAGCCTGCCACTCCATAAGGTGCAAGGCATTTCTGCCCAGCGAAAAAATTACTTGATGTCTTTCCAGAACGCTGCGTTCAGACGCCAAGCGACAAAGGTGAACATGCAAAGAAACAGCAGCACCCAGGCGCCAACGCGCACTCGGGTATTTTGGGCTGGCTCGCCCATCCACTGCAGATAACCGACCAAGTCAGATACGGATTGGTCGTATTGCAATGGCGTCATCGTGCCAGGGCTGACCTGTTTCCAACCTTTAAAAACCTCAACTTCATGCTCATGACTGGTCTGGGTTTCGTACTGAGGTTCTCGCACACCCTGCATTTCCCACAATACATGCGGCATAGCCACGCCAGGGAAGGCGAGGTTATTCCAGCCGGTGGCTTTGGTGTTGTCACGGTAATACGTGCGCAGATAAGTGTAGAGATAGTCAGCGCCCGAGCCCTGTGAACCCGAACGTGAACGCGCGATGACGGTCAAATCAGGCGGGTTACCGCCGAACCAATCTTTGCCCTGCTTGGCAGTCATGGCCACTTTCATGGTTTCACCGATCTTGTCTGTGGCGAACAGCAAGTTGTCCTTGATTTGCTGCTCGGTCAGACCAATGTCTGTCAGCCGGTTGTAGCGCATGAAGGCTGCTGCATGGCAATTCAGGCAATAGTTGACAAAGAGCTTGGAACCGTTTTGCAGGGCACCCAAGTCATTGGTCTTGTCCGGTGCTTTGTCCCAAGCAATACCCACCGTGTTTGCCTGAGCGCCGGTGATAAGCAGCAAGGATGCCAGGAGACCCAGCGCCAAATGTTTAAATTTATTCATGGTCTTAGTCTCCAGCTCAGTGTGCAGCAAAGGTCACGCGATCAGGCACGGGCTTGAACGTACCAAGACGGCTCCACCAAGGCATCAACAAGAAAAAGCCAAAGTAGAACAAAGTGCCAATTTGCGATACGCGTTCATTGACAGGCGACGGTGGCTTGATGCCGAGGTAACCCAGAACGATAAAGTTGATCACAAAAATCGCGTAGAGGTATTTGTGCCAATCCGGACGGTAACGAATCGACTTGACTTCGCTGTTGTCCAGCCAAGGCAAGAAGAACAAAATGATCACCGCACCGCCCATGGCGACCACGCCCCAGAATTTAGCATCCGTCACCATCATGGCTGCGATCAGCAGCAGAGCTGCCAGCGCAATCGCGCCCTTGAGTAAGGCGGCAGCACGGCTCTTCAGCACAGTGAATGCAGCCGCGGCAGCGACGCAAGCCACCAAGGCATACATCATCTCGCCAGTGATGGCGCGAAGCATTGAGTAAAACGGCGTGAAATACCAGACTGGCGCGATATGCAAAGGTGTCTTCAGGGAATCGGCAGGAATGAAGTTGTTGTACTCCAAGAAATAGCCGCCCGCCTCGGGCGCAAAGAAGATCACGGCAGTGAAGATCATCAGGAACACGCTGACAGCAAAGATGTCGTGCACCGTGTAGTAAGGGTGGAATGGAATCCCGTCGAGTGGATTGCCTTTGGCATCTTTGTGAGCCTTGATTTCAACACCATCCGGGTTGTTGGAACCCACTTCATGCAGTGCGATTAAATGCGCCACAACAAGGCCCAGCAGCACCAGCGGCACAGCAATCACGTGGAACGCAAAGAATCGGTTCAAGGTAGCGTCGCCGACCACGAAGTCGCCACGGATCAACAGCGCCAGATCAGGACCGATGAATGGAATGGCTGAAAACAAGTTGACGATCACTTGAGCGCCCCAATAGCTCATCTGACCCCAAGGCAGCAAATAACCCATAAAGGCTTCCGCCATGAGTGCCAAGAAAATGGCGCAACCAAAAATCCAAATCAGTTCACGCGGTTTACGGTAGCTGCCGTACATCAGACCACGGAACATGTGAAGGTAAACCACGATGAAAAACGCGCTGGCACCTGTCGAGTGCATGTAGCGAATGAGCCAGCCCCAAGGGACGTCGCGCATGATGTACTCGACAGAGCCAAAGGCCAAGGCGGCGTCGGGCTTGTAATTCATCGTCAAAAAGATGCCTGTGACGATCTGAATCACCAGAATCAATAGGGCGAGAGAGCCAAAAACGTACCAAAAATTAAAATTCTTCGGTGCGTAGTACTCGCCCATGTGCTCGTTGTACAGCTTGCTGGCAGGGAAACGGTTGTCAACCCAGTTCAGCAGCTTGGCGCCTACTGGCGCGTCGGGGGAAATTTCTTTGAATTCAGCCATAACAATTCCTACTCAGTTAGGGACCCCGTCCACGACGTTACGCGGCAGGGGTTCAGACAAGCTTCAGGCCTTTTTATCTTCGCCAATCAGCAACCGGGTTTCTGACAGGTACATATGGGGAGGCACCTCCAGATTGTCGGGAGCGGGCTTGTTTTTGTAGACGCGTCCGGCCATGTCGAAGGTCGAACCGTGGCAAGGGCACAAAAAACCGCCATGCCAGTCTTCCGGCAAGGAAGGCTGAGCGCCCTCTTGGAATTTGTCCACTGGCGAGCAACCGAGGTGCGTGCAAATACCCACCGCCACCATGACTTCGGGCTTGATGGAGCGATTGATATTACGGGCGTAAGCCGGAGTCAACTCGCTTTGCTTACGCTCGGATTTAGGATCGGCCAACTGGTCTTCGGCTTTGGTCAAAGCTTCCAACTGCTCAGGCGTGCGGCGAAAAATCCAGACGGGCTTGCCGCGCCATTCGACCGTCAATTTCTCGCCCGGCTTGATGGCAGAGATATCTACCTCAACGGCAGCACCGGCAGCTTTAGCGCGCTCGGAGGGCTGGAAAGTACTCACAAAAGGCACGGCGACCGCTGCAACACCTGCACCGCCTACGGCACAAGTGGCAACGATCCAATTTCTTTTTTGATGGTCGACTGCTACACCTGGTGGTGCAACAACGCTTGATTTAACGCTGGCTTGGGTCATGAGATTCCTTCAAGAACTCGCTTGAAAAAGGCTTATTGTGATCAACCCGGCATTGTAGCGGAGCAGAGAAGCGGACTTTCACCCCAGCGCACAAATCTCTCAACTTGACCAACGATGATTCATTTGGCCATGGAACGCGCCATGCGGATCGCTGCCAACAAACTTGCGGCATCAGCCTGACCTGTACCGGCAATATCGAAAGCTGTCCCGTGGTCTGGACTTGTGCGCAGCAACGGCAAACCCAGCGTGACGTTAACGCCCTGCTCCACACCCATGTACTTCACTGGGATCAACCCTTGGTCGTGATACATCGCCAGCACCACATCGAACTCACCAGCTTGCGCGCCTTTAGCGCGGGCACGCATGAACACAGTGTCGGGGGCAAACGGCCCACTGGCCTGAATGCCTGCGGCACGCGCAGCCGCAATGGCCGGCGCGATAATGTCAATTTCTTCACGTCCAAAAAGGCCGCCTTCGCCGGCATGTGGATTCAAGCCGGCCACACCGATCTTGGGCGCTCGACCCAAGACCTGGGTCAGCGCAGTGTGGGTGATCTGCAGCGTTTCAAACACCGTCTCGAAACGCACCGCCTCTATCGCATCACGCAGCGACACATGGATGCTGACAAGCACTGTTTTAAGCTCAGGGTTGGCCAACATCATGCGCACCGGCACTTTAGCGACAGGCTTACCCAGAAAGGCGGCGGCTTGCGCTTGCAGCATTTCGGTGTGACCAGGGAAAGAGGCGTACTCATTGCCGGCTACAGCCAACGCCTCTTTGTGAATCGGCGCCGTGACCATCCCGCTCGCATGGTGCGACAGTACGGCATGCGCAGCAGCGACGATGCACTCAGCCGCCGCCCGACCCGACTCAGCGCTGATTTGGCCATATGTCGGGGGATCCGCCAGGGTGCAGCCTTGCCACACGCCAATGCAATGCGGCGGCACGCTCGCGACATCCGCCAAACTCGCCAGCTTGGCAACCGCTAACGCGTGCGATCGGCCATTCGAGGGAACAGACTCGTTGTGCCAAGTTGCGGCCAACTGCGCAGCACGGCGCATCACCGCTACGTCGCCCACCACAATGCAGCCCACCATGTCTTCAGGCGTCTCTAAAAAGGCTTTGGCAATGATTTCGGGACCAATGCCCGCGGCATCGCCCATGGTGATGAGGAGGGGAAGCGCTGTATTCATGCGATCCATAGAATTTAGGCCGGGTTGTCGATGTCGATGAACTGATGCAGCAAACCGTATTGCGCCGCCACATGGGCGGCTACTGCTGACGCACCGTAGCGCTCAGAGGCATGATGGCCGCAAGCAATGTAGGCCACACCCATTTCGCGGGCATAGTGAGCCTGCGGCTCAGAAATTTCACCGGTGATAAAGACGTCAGCGCCGGCCTCGATAGCCGATTCGAAATACCCTTGTGCGCCACCGGTGCACCATGCGATATTCTGAACCGCGGTAGTTTGACCTGCTGGCCGATCTATCAGCACCACTTGTCGCCCCAAAACAGCAGAGACATGGCTGGCCAAACTGTCGGCACTGTCGAAATCCTCGCCGGCCAAGCGTCGGCCAATAAACCCCAGCCCCGACTCACCAAATCGACCAGCTTCGCCTGGGTGCGGACTCAAGCCAAGCACCCGACCAAGTTGCGCGTTATTACCCAATTCGGGGTGCGCGTCGAGCGGCAGGTGATACGCAAAAAGATTGATGTCGTGCGCCAGCAATAAGGCTAGCCGCGGCTTCATCCATCCGGTGACGCGACCGTCTTGGCCACGCCAAAAAAGACCGTGATGCACAAAAATGGCGTCGGCTTGCCAAGCCACCGCAGCCTCAATAAGCGCCAAGCTGGCCGTCACGCCAGAGACGATGCGCTTCACCCTCGGCACGCCCTCAACCTGAAGACCATTCGGGCCGTAATCCTTGAAAAGCTCGGGCTGCAGCAACGTATTGAATGTTGTCAGCAGCTCAGCTCTGGAAACGCCTTCTAACGTCGCATCTTGGGAGTTTTTCACGCCGCTTTTCCTGTGATGATTTCACTGATAAATGCCATTTATTCACATCTTTTGACCTGCGCAGGCCTGAGTCTGGATTATCCGTGCGATCGTGCAGCTTGCAGCTTGCATCTTGGAGGCCAGCCCTCAGATGGCTATTGCACCGCTAAGCTGCTCATCAGACAACCAATCAGTCAAAATCAGTGCTCATCGTGTAGGTCCCAGACTGCCACGCTGACTTTTTATTTCACATTTTAATTTTTGGTCATCCTCACCATGCGCAGATCTTGGCTCTTGTTTTCACAACTGGTGACCGTGTTGCTGGCGGTTTATTTTGTGGTCGTCAGCTTAAAGCCTGAATGGCTGGAGCACGGCACTCATCTTGGCGCACTCACCGTGATCGAATCACCTGCCGGCAGCACAGGCAAGCTAGCAGGCGGCGCACCCGGCAGTTTCAGTGCCGCAGCCAAAGCCGCGTCCGGTGCCGTGGTGAGCATCATCGCCAGCAAAGCGGCGGCCCGAACACCGAACACTGAAGATCCCTGGTTTCGCTTTTTCTTTGGAGATCAGGTTCGCAACGAAACACAAGTTGGGCTGGGCAGTGGCGTCATCGTCAGCCAGAACGGCTACATACTCACCAACAACCATGTCGTAGAAGGCGCCGACGACATCCAAGTCATTCTCATAGACTCTCGCAAAGCCAAGGCCAAAGTCATCGGTACCGATCCAGAAACCGACCTCGCCATCCTCAAGATCGAGCTCGACAAATTACCGGTCATCGTGCTGGGCAGTTCAGAGTCGATAGAAATCGGCGATCAGGTATTGGCCATTGGGAACCCCTTCGGTGTCGGCCAAACCGTCACCAGTGGCATCATCAGCGCGCTAGGCCGCAGTCAGCTCGGCATCAACGTCTTTGAGAATTTCATCCAGACCGACGCGGCCATCAACCCAGGGAATTCGGGTGGCGCATTAGTTGACACGCAAGGCCGCTTGCTCGGTATCAATACTGCCATTTATTCACGCTCAGGCGGTTCCATGGGGATTGGTTTTGCCATTCCTGTCTCGACCGCACGTCAAGTGCTGGAGAGCATTGTCAAAGAAGGTCAGGTGACGCGCGGCTGGATTGGCGTCGAGCCTCAAGAACTGAATGCCGAACTGGCGCAAACCTTCAACATCTCGGCTAAAAGTGGGGTCATTATCACGGGCGTATTGCAAAACGGACCCGCCGCGTCAGCGGGCATACACCCTGGCGATGTCGTCACCGCAGTGGCCAACAAGCCTGTGAGCAACGTCAGTGAATTACTCAGTATGGTGGCCGCCCTGAAACCTGGGGTGAGCGCCCCTTTGAGTGTGACGCGCGGCAACACCAGTCTTGAAATTACTGTTACGCCGAGCAAGCGCCAGCGGCAAGCGCGACCCCGCTAACAAACACGAATGTCCCCTAAGACTTGATGTCGTCGCCTTCGGCTTCAGGCGCTTTGGTGTGTTTGACAAACATTTGAGCCGCCAGAATGCCGACCTCGTACAAACCGCCGACAACACCGAGCAGCATGATCATCGAGCCCGCATCAGGCGGTGTCACCAGCGCTGTGCCGACTGCCGCGAGGACCCAAAAATAGCCACGGTACTCGCGCAACTGGGCCACGGTGAGGATGCCCATGCGAACCAGCAGAATGACTGCAATAGGCACCTCAAAAGCCAGCCCGAAAGCCATGAACATACCGATGACAAAGTTGAGGTATTCCTCAATGTCAGGTGCGGCAGTGATTGACTTGGGGGCAAAGCTCTGGATGAATTTAAACACCTGTCCAAAGACAAAGAAGTAGCAAAAAGCCACCCCGGTGAAAAACAGCAAAGTGCTCGACACCACCAGCGGCATCACCAGCTTTTTTTCATGCGCATAAAGACCTGGCGCGACAAAAGCCCAAACTTGGTAAAGCACCACCGGCAAGGCGATCATGAATGCCGACATGAACATGATCTTGATCGGCACCACGAAAGGCGAAATCACATTGGTGGCGATCAACGTGGCACCCTTTGGCAGACTGGCAATCAACGGCGCCGCCATCAGGTCATAAAGTGCACCTGGGCCAGGGAAAAGGGCCAGCACAGCGGCAGCAACACCAATCGCAATCACTGCCTTGATCATCCTGTCGCGCAACTCCATGAGGTGTTGAACGAAAGGTTGCTCGGTACCTGCGAGTTCGTCAGGTTTGTCGGTTTGCGAATCGCTCATGGTCCGGTCACAAAAAAAGTAAAGCGTCGATTAGACATGGGTCATGGCGCGCGGTTTCGGTCTAAAACGAGCCACCCTGGCAGCACCCGACAGTGCCTTGGTGCGCACACCCGAACGCGCCTTAAACCATTGCGGCGTAGCGCCTTGCTTGAGTCGCCAGTTTTTACCCGGATTTTTATATTCGGGAAAACTGATCATGCCGGGCAGGTCATTAACATAGCTGCTGTCGCCAGCCAAACCCGTGGTTTCTGCCCATGTCTTTTCAAAATCGCTAGCACTGGTCTGCATCGATGTTTCGACATCCCGAGCCGCCCCCTCGACGCTGTCCTTCATTTTCTTAAGTTCGTCCAGCTCCATGGAGCGGTTGACTTCACTTTTAACGTCGGCCACATAACGCTGCGCCTTGCCCAGCAAGGTGCCGACAGTGCGCGCTAAACGCGGCAGCTTTTCGGGGCCGATCACGATAAGCGCAACCGCACCGATCAGCGCAATTTTGGAGATGCCGAGATCAATCACGTCAGTTCACGCGGGCACAAAGCACCCAATCGCCTTGAAAGCTCAATGAGAACCTGATCAGGATTTTTGACGTGCTTGCACGTCAATGGTGTTTTTGTCGTCGGCAGTGGCTGACGTAGCAGCCGTGACCTGCGCAGGAGGCGTTGTAGTAGCCGCAGCTTCATCCGTAGCTGGTTGTCCGCCTTCTTTCAAGCCGTCTTTGAAGCCCTTGACCGCACCACCTAGGTCGCCGCCAATGTTTTTCAACTTCTTGGTGCCGAACACCATGACGACGATCAGCAAGACGATCAACCAATGCCAGATGGAAAATGAACCCATGTTTCTCTCCTAACCTTTGATGCCGACCTTCAAAGTCGACGTGTATGAATGGATGTGATTCTAAAGCGCTTGTACGCACCCTGAAAAGCTTATGCCACATTGACCATGGCAGCCGTGTTTTAAACCGTTACCTGAGCCTCAAGCAAGCCCTTAGATTCAGCCCCGCAACCAAGGCCTCGGGCCGCCCATCACGTGAATATGCAAGTGGTGCACCTCTTGACCGCCCTCGGCACCGGTGTTCGTGACGATCCGATAGCCGCCGTCAGGGTAAGGCCTGCAACCCTGCTCCAGCGCCAGCCGCGGCGCCAACACCATCATCCGGCCCATCAGCGATTCGTGCTCGGGTCCGATCTGAGCCATGGAGGCAATATGGGCTTTCGGGATGACGAGAAAGTGCACCGGCGCCCACGGGTTGATATCGTGAAACGCCAGCAGCTCATCGTCTTCATAGACTTTTCGGCTCGGAATCTTGCCATCTGCAATTTTACAAAAAAGGCAACTTTCAGTGGCTGCGCCAGGCGCATGGCGGTGATTGTCAACGCTGCTCATAACACCACCGCATTCTGTGGCGCACGATTGGCGTTAAAGCGCAACCAACCTTTGATACAACGATAAAGGTACCAGAGCCAAACAAGGGCATAAGCCAGCATGCCTGGGATGAGAAAAAACAACCACAGCGGCGACAGCAACACCAGCCACACCATCGTCCACCAAAACGTCGAGATCATGAAATTGTGATGGGCCACATACAGCGGATGAACCTCATCGGCTCGTCTTAGGTAATTGATGATCAGCGCGACCACAGCGAACACACCGCCACTGAACCAAGCCATGGTGTGCAATCCGTAAAGAATTTGCATGACCAGCCGGTCACTCGACGTCTTCTCAGTAATGTCAGAAATATCGGTGGAGTTCATCTGTGGCTTGCGGCTTTCAAGTGATTCAAAGAACGGCTCATTTTTCAGCACCTGCGCGAAGCAGTGCTTTACGCAAGGCTTTCTCCTCTATCCCGCTGGTGCCTTCACGGCGTTCTAACTCGGCAATCACATCGGCTGGCGTCAATTCGTAATGGGCCAAGGCGATCATGCTGTGAAACCACAGATCAGCCACTTCGCCGATCAACTTGCCTTGCAGCTCAGACGTGGCGCCGCCGTGATCCAAGTCTTTGGCCGCCATGACAGTTTCGGTAGCTTCTTCACCGATTTTTTTCAGAAAGGCGTCAGGGCCTTGGTGCAGCAGGCGGGCGACATAGCTTTTGCCGGGGTCGCCGCCATTGCGTACTTTGCGGCTTTCAATCACCTCCGCTAGTCGCGCGAGGGAGTCATTAGAAGTCGTGGACGTGGTCATGAAAACGTACGCTTTGCTTATTTGTAGATGTGTGAGGGGTCTTTGAGCACGGGCTCTGCCGCGACCCATTGGCCGCTTTCATAACGCTGAAAAAAGCAGCTGTGGCGCCCGGTGTGGCAAGCGATCGAAGGACCTCTTTCTTGCCCGAGTTGCGTGATTTTCAGCAAAATCACGTCGTTGTCGCAGTCCAGCCGGATGTCGTGCACGGTCTGTACATGGCCGGACTCTTCGCCCTTGCGCCAAAGCCGCGCACGTGAGCGGCTGAAGTACACGGCCCGGCCGGAGTCGGCAGTTTCCTGCAGCGCCTCGCGGTTCATCCAGGCAAACATCAGCACGTCGCCGCTGGCGGCTTCTTGCGCAATCACGGGGATCAGGCCCCGCTCGTCCCATCGGACTTCATCTAACCAG
>CANFWV010000085.1 GCA_947450695.1 Comamonadaceae bacterium | reverse complement strand
CACCCAGGAGTCCCCCCACCATGATGGTCCTTTATTCAGGCACAACCTGCCCCTTCTCACATCGTTGCCGCTTTGTGTTGTTTGAAAAAGGCATGGACTTTGAAATCCGCGACGTTGACCTGTACAACAAACCGGAAGACATCAATGTCATGAACCCTTACGGCCAAGTGCCGATTCTGGTCGAGCGCGACCTGATCTTGTACGAGTCAAACATCATCAATGAATACATTGACGAGCGTTTCCCGCATCCACAACTCATGCCCGGTGACCCTGTCGACCGAGCTCGCGTTCGTTTGTTCTTGCTGAACTTCGAAAAAGAACTTTTCGTTCACGTGGGTACGCTCGAATCGCGCGCGACCAAAGGCAATGAGAAAGTGCTTGAAAAAGCCCGCTCACATGTCCGCGATCGGCTGACGCAGTTGGCCCCAGTGTTCTTGAAAAACAAGTTCATGCTCGGCGACAACTTTTCTATGCTCGACGTGGCCATTGCACCGCTGCTGTGGCGCCTGGACTATTACGGCATTGACTTGTCGAAAAACGCGGCACCACTGCTCAAGTACGCTGAACGCATTTTCTCGCGCCCAGCCTACATTGAAGCGCTGACGCCGTCCGAAAAAGTCATGCGCAAGTAATTGCAAAAGAAAACGCTTTGGCTGAATTCATGAATGCGCTGGACGCTAGCTCGACACGCCCGTATCTGATACGGGCGCTGTATGAGTGGTGCACCGACAACGGCTTCACGCCCTACGTGGCCGTGCTCGTCGACGACACCGTGCAAGTGCCACGCGAATATGTCAAAAACAATGAGATCGTTTTGAACATCAGCTTTGGGGCGACCAGTTCGCTCAAGCTGGGCAACGACTTTATTGAGTTCAAGGCACGGTTTGCGGGTAGCACCCGTGAAATCTACGTGCCGATCGGCCGCGTGATCGCCATCTATGCCCGTGAAAATGGGCAAGGCATGGCCTTCCCTGCACCCGTGGCATCGAATGTTTCGGGTGCACCTGAAGTGTCGGGGGCTAGGGTAGAAACAACGCTGTCTCCGTCGACATCTTCAGCTGGGCATGAGGCTAACAAACCATTTCAGTTGGTGTCGGACGTTGCTCTGCCTGAAAGTTCTGATGAAGATGGTGAGGATCCTCCTAAACCACCAAAAACATCGTCAGGAAAGCGTCCGGCACTCAAGCGCGTGAAGTAAACTATCACCCGTGCCGCTTTAGCTCAGTTGGTAGAGCAACCGCCTTGTAAGCGGTAGGTCGTCAGTTCGAATCCGACAAGCGGCACCACTAGACAGTACAAAAGCCTTCAAGGAGCGATTCTTGAGGGTCTTTTTCATTGGTGAATCAGAACCTAGATTTGCAACAAACTGGTGCGCTCCACTTGTAAGCTCAGCGGGCTAACGTTGTGACTGAGCTATTAGCACTTTCAAGCGAATGACCGTGATCTTGTGGCCATCGGCCTGAAGCCGGACTTGCAACGCTGGCAGCAGCTGTCGCAGCTTGGCTGCTGCTGCATTGCTGGAGATTAGCAAACACCAGGTTTCACCGTCAATGGGGCCGGCCTTGACGGACGCCCGCATCGTAGATGGCAGCAGCAACTCAACGCTTTTAAGCAAATCGCTCGACTCGCGCACCATCCCCGCCAGCCGAGCCAGAGAAGGGGAGTTCTCAATGGCTTGGTTGAACGTGACAGCCTGAGGTTGGCGGTGTGGTGAGTACAAGGCAGAAAACTACGCAGTAAAAAAAGTGTGGAGATATGGCATGTCGATACTTTTGAATTATCAGGGATAGGCGTGGCACGGCAGCAAAAAATCACTGACGAAGTAGCAAGTCAAGGAGGTTGCGGAGCAGAGGTAAAATCAAAAGCTTTGCGCACAGTTGAACTGGCTAACGAGCTGGTTGGCTGGCGAAAAGCGCTGTGTCTCAAGTTGCAATCAATAAAGGTTTCGGCCTGTTTTAACAGCTGCTGGTGCTGGTAAAGGGCTTCGTATCTATGGCTTTCAATCCTCTGACAAAACTCTTCGGTAGCCGTAACGACCGGTTGATGAAAACTTACCGTAAAACGGTTGACCGCGTCAACGCTCTGGAAGGGCAGTTCGAACAACTCAGCGACGAACAACTACGCAACAAGACCCAAGAGTTCAAGGACCGCGTGACCTCTGGCGAGACGCTTGACGACTTGATGGTGGAGGCCTTTGCGGTGGTTCGTGAGGGCAGCAAACGTGTCATGAAGATGCGGCACTTTGATGTGCAAATGCTGGGCGGCATGTCACTGCACTATTGCAAGATTTCTGAAATGGGCACTGGTGAGGGTAAAACCCTCACTGCGACCTTGCCGGTGTATCTGAATGCATTGGCTGGCAAAGGCGTTCACGTTGTAACCGTGAACGACTACCTCGCTAATCGCGATGCGCGCTGGATGGGCAAACTCTACAACTTCCTCGGCCTGTCTGTTGGCATCAATTTGCCGAACATGTCGCGCGAAGAAAAGCAGACTGCGTACGCGTCTGACATCACTTACGGCACCAACAACGAATATGGTTTCGACTACCTGCGCGACAACATGGTCTACGAAGTTGGCGACCGCGTACAACGTGGTTTGAACTTCGCCATCGTCGATGAGGTCGATTCGATCTTGATCGACGAAGCCCGCACGCCGCTCATCATCAGCGGTCAAGCAGAAGACCATACCGCCATGTACCTGGCCATGAACCAGGTCGTACCGCTGATGAAGCTTCAGGTGGGTGAAGCCGATCCACGCACTGGTGAGGGCATCATCACGCCTGGCGACTTCACGGTGGATGAAAAAACCCATCAAGTATTTCTGACCGAGCAGGGCCACGAAAACGCAGAGCGGATTTTGTTCGGCATGGGCCTGATTCCGGAAGGCGCCACACTTTACGATCCGGCCAATATCGCCTTGGTGCATCACTTGTACGCAGCGTTGCGTGCCAACCATATTTACCACCGCGACCAGCACTATGTGGTGCAGGATGGTGAAGTGATTATTGTTGATGAGTTCACCGGTCGGTTGATGTCGGGACGTCGTTGGAGCGATGGTTTGCACCAAGCCGTGGAGGCCAAGGAAGGTGCCGCCATACAGGCTGAAAACCAGACGATGGCATCGATCACATTTCAGAATTATTTCCGCCTGTATAAAAAGCTCGCGGGTATGACTGGTACGGCCGACACCGAGGCCTATGAGTTCCAGGAAATTTACGGCTTAGAGACGACGGTGATTCCGCCGAACCGGCGCAGTCAGCGTGAAGACCAGTTGGACCGTGTGTACAAAACCACGCGTGAAAAATACGAAGCCGCCATCAAGGACATTCGCGAATGCTACGAACGCGGACAACCCGTCTTGGTAGGCACGACTTCGATTGAGAATTCGGAAATCATCGACCAGCTGCTGGAAAAAGAAAAGCTGCCGCACCAAGTGCTGAACGCCAAGCAGCACGCCCGTGAAGCCGACATCGTGGCGCAGGCCGGCCGTTCCGGCATGATTACCATCGCCACCAACATGGCGGGCCGCGGCACCGACATCGTATTGGGTGGCAATGTCGAGAAATTGATCGAAGCGGTTGAGGCCGATGAAAGCCTCGACGCCAGCGGCAAAGCGGCTGAAGCCGTCCGCCTGCGCGCGCAATGGCAGGCTGAGCATGACAAGGTCAAGGCCTTGGGCGGCTTGCGCATCATCGCCACCGAGCGGCATGAGTCGCGTCGGATTGACAACCAGCTGCGCGGTCGTTCCGGTCGTCAAGGTGACCCTGGTTCTTCGAGGTTTTATCTGAGCCTGGATGATCCGTTGATGCGTATCTTCGCGGGTGATCGCGTGCGGTCCATCATGGAGCGTCTCAAGATGCCGGATGGAGAGGCGATTGAGGCGGGCATCGTGACGCGCAGCATCGAATCTGCACAGCGCAAAGTTGAAGCCCGAAATTTTGATATTCGCAAGCAATTGTTGGAGTACGACGATGTGTCAAACGACCAGCGCAAGGTGATTTACCAGCAGCGCAACGACATCATGGATGCGCCCAGCTTGCAAGGTCAGATCACCTCGCTGCGTGAAGGTTGCTTTACCGATTTGACGCGGCAGTATGTGCCGGCTGAAAGTGTTGAAGAACAGTGGGACATTCCAAAGCTTGAAAAAGTCTTGCGCGAGGAATGGCAAGTCGACTTGCCGCTGCAGGAAGAGGTGTCTGCCTCGACCGCCATCACTGACGATGACGTCCTTGAAAAAGTTGTTGCTGCGGCCAACACCGCATTTAACGCCAAGGTTGAGCCGATTGGTGAAGAGAGTCTGATTCAGTTCGAACGCATGGTTTTGCTGCAAAGCATTGACACTCACTGGCGTGAGCACTTGAGTTCTTTGGACTATTTGCGCCAGGGGATTCATCTGCGCGGCTATGCACAAAAGCAACCCAAGCAAGAGTACAAGCGCGAGGCGTTTGAGCTGTTTGGCCAACTGCTCGACAGCGTCAAAAACGACGTGACTAAAGTGCTGATGACGGTCAGAATCCAGTCCGCTGAGCAGCTGGGTGAGGCTGCCGAGGCCTTGGAAAACCGCGCCGAAAACATCACCAATGTCACGTACATGGCGCCGACGGAAACCGGTGAGGTCGAGGTCATTGCGGCGACGGATGAGCAGCGCCAGCGCATGACGGGTGACTATATTCCCCGAGTTGGTCGGAACGACGCTTGCCCTTGTGGTTCGGGGAAAAAATACAAGGCCTGCCACGGCAAGCTTGTCTGATCAGGCGCAACTGATGCTGGCCCAGTCGATGAGCCCGCTGTTCTTGAACTCTGGAGACTCCTCATGCCTGTGAATCTGGTTGCTACACCTGCCGTCGATCTTCACCCTGTGCCCGGCGTTCGCTGGGGTATTGCCGAAGCAGGCATCCGCAAAGCGGGTCGTAAAGATCTGGCGGTGCTCTTGCTTGATGAAGGCTGCGCGGTCAGTGCGGTGTTCACGCAAAACCGTTTTTGTGCAGCACCCGTGCAAATCTGTCGCGAGAATTTAGCCTTGAACGCCGGGGCCTCGCATGGCATTCGCGCCATGCTGATCAACACCGGCAACGCGAATGCCGGCACCGGTTCTGATGGCTTGATGCGCGCCCGAGCCAGTTGCATCGCGCTGGCCCGTGAGCTCAATCTGTCGCCGGAGCAGATTTTGCCGTTTTCGACCGGCGTCATCATGGAGCCCTTGCCGCATGATCGTATTGAGGCAGGCTTACCGGCTGCGCTGGCAGATGCTCGGCCAGACAACTGGGCCCGTGCCGCCGAAGCGATCATGACCACCGATACCGTGGCTAAGGCTTACTCCAAGCGGATCACACTTGGTGGTACGACCATCACCATCACCGGCATCAGCAAAGGTTCGGGCATGATCCGCCCCAACATGGCGACCATGCTCGGTTTCATGGCAACAGATGCGTGCGTGCCGCAGACTCTAATGGTGCAACTGGCCCGTGAGCTGGCGGAAGGATCCTTCAACCGCGTCACGGTGGATGGCGACACCTCGACCAACGACTCTTTCGTGGTCGTGGCCACACAACAAGCCAAGCACGCACCGATTGAATCGCTGGACAGTGCTGACGGTCGTGCCCTCAAAGCGGCGATGCTGGAGATCGCGCAGAAGCTGGCGCAGGCGATCGTGCGTGACGGTGAAGGTGCTACCAAGTTCATCACCATCCTCGTCGAAGGCGGCAACACCGGCGACGAGTGCCGTAAAGTGGCCTATGCCATTGCCCATTCACCGTTGGTGAAAACAGCGTTCTTTGCCAGCGACCCGAACCTTGGGCGCATTCTGGCTGCCGTTGGTTACGCCGGTATCGATGACCTGGATCAGACATTGATCGATTTGTATTTGGACGATGTACTGGTGGCTAAAAATGGCGGAAGACACGCCGACTACGTCGAAGCCGATGGCCAACGTGTGATGAAGCAAAGTGAGATATTGGTTCGTGTGGTGTTGGGTCGTGGTGATGCGGCCGATACCGTCTGGACCTGCGACCTTTCCTACGATTACGTCAAGATCAACGCAGATTACAGAAGTTGAAGTCCCCATGAATGAGTCTTTCGAACGCCTGATGGCGCGTGTTGAGTCTTTGGTCACACGCATTGAGTCGGTCTTGCCGCAGCCCTTGAGCGCACCCGACTGGCAAGCCTCGGTAGCTTATCGCTATCGCAAACGCAGTTCCGGCTTTGGTTCGCTGGAGCCAGTGAAACACTTGGGCACCCTGCGGCTGACGGATCTGAAAGAGATCGAAGACCAGAAGGACAAAATCAAGCGCAACACCGAGCAGTTTGTGAAGGGCGTACCCGCTAACAACGTGTTGTTGACCGGCTCACGCGGCACAGGAAAATCCTCGCTTATCAAAGCTTGCTTGAATGAATACGCAGCACAAGGGTTGCGCCTGATTGAAGTCGACAAGAGTGACTTGGTCGATTTGCCCGACATCGTTGACCTGGTCTTTGGCTTGCCTGAGAAGTTCATTATTTTTTGCGATGACTTGAGTTTTGAAGAAGGTGAATCGAGCTACAAAGCGCTCAAGTCCATTCTCGATGGCTCCATCGCTGCGGCCACGCCGAATGTGCTGATTTACGCCACCAGTAATCGGCGTCATTTGCTGCCCGAGTACATGACTGAAAACCTCACTTACACGCACACGGCGGATGGTGAAGTACATCCTGGTGAGGTGGTCGAAGAAAAAATTTCGCTCTCAGAGCGCTTTGGTTTGTGGGTCAGTTTCTACCCCTTTAGCCAGGACGAATATCTGACCATCGTGGCGCAGTGGTTGACTTCGTTTGGCGTGACGGCTGAGGCCATCAAAGCGGCGCAGCCAGCTTCATTGGTCTGGGCTCTAGAGCGCGGCTCGCGCAGCGGTCGGGTGGCTTTCCAGTTCGCCCGCGACTACGCTGGTCAAACGGCGGCATGACCGCCGCGCTGCTGGTGGCCGACAAAGACCGCCCGCGCGCAGGTGGCGTCGATCGTCCCACGGTGGAAGTTGCTGTCGGGGTACTGATCCGCGCCGGTGGTGAGTTTTTGTTGACCTCGCGCCCACCCGGCAAAGTGTATGAAGGTTACTGGGAATTCCCCGGCGGCAAGCTTGAAGCTGGTGAAAGTGTCGAGCAGGCCTTGCGGCGTGAGCTTGAGGAGGAGATCGGTATCACGATCGGGGCCGTCCACGCGTGGCGTAGCGAAATGGTCGACTATCCGCACGCTTTGGTCAGGCTGAATTTTTGCAAGATCTTTGACTGGACGGGCGATTTGCAGATGCGCGAAGGTCAGTCATTCGCTTGGCAGACATTGCCGGTGCAAGTCCAGCCGGTGCTGCCTGGCACCATGCCGGTGTTGGCCTGGTTCGCACAAGAGCGCGGCCTTCAAGCGGCGACCCATTTTTCGGTTTGAGTTTTGTTGATGCCGTGTTGCGCTAGCTACCTATTTGCCACTTTTTACTGGCTGCCAACACCGCGTCAGGATAAGGGGCTTGCCCGCGCGATCCGTTGTAGCGCCCCAAACCCATGAACATATCGCCTTGTTCACGGTCTAAATAATGCCGCAAGATGACGCAGCCAAAGCGCAGATTGGTTTGTAGGTGAAAGAGCTTGCTCACATCACCATCGCCGATAAGGCGGACCCAAAAAGGCATGACCTGCATGAAACCACGCGCCCCCACACTCGACACGGCAAACTTCCGGAAATTACTTTCGACCTGAATCAGCCCCAGCACCAACGCTACATCCAGTCCGGCACGTTTGCTTTCATACCAAACGGCCTGTGAAAATTCTTGGCGGCTGTGCGCTTCAGGAATGAGGCGCTCAAGTCGGCTCGTCATCAGACGCGACCAGTGCTGGTAGGCCAATTGGCGTTCGTTATCGCTGAATTGCGGGACTGGTGGCGCACGGTTAGCAACTGCTGAGGTCAAAGCCGTGCGCACTGAATCGATCAGCGGCTCTTCCACTTGGCCCCCTGCATGGGCAGTCTCGCCAAACAGACTCACGATTCCCACCCTGCCTAAAAGCCCCAGCAGGCTTATTGCAGAGCAGCGCTTCAGGTAACGCCGTCGCGATGTGGAAAGGATGTCCAGTGGCGGTGTTAAGCGCCCTGGCTGTTCAATCATGGTATCAACTTGTCCTTGAGGAAGTTAAAAATGTCTGTGACGGCAATTTTGGTAGAGGCCGCATCACGACGATGCTGGTATTCAAGCTGACCTTCTTTCAAGCCGCGGTCGCCAATCGTCACGCGATGCGGTACGCCGATGAGTTCCCAGTCTGCAAACATGGCACCAGGTCGCTCGCCTCGATCGTCAAGAATGACATCTACACCAGCAGTCAGCAGCTCAGCATGCAGCTTGTCTGCAGCCGCTTGGACTTCAGGAAAACGGTCTGGGCTGATGGGGCAGATCACCACGGTGAAGGGGGCAATCGCATCAGGCCAGATGATGCCTCGCTCGTCATGGTTTTGCTCAATCGCCGCCGCAGGCAGTCGGGTGATGCCGATGCCATAGCAGCCCATCTCCATGAACTGGGGCTTGCCGTTTTCATCCAGAAATGTTGCGTTCATGGCCTGGCTGTATTTGGTGCCTAGGTAAAAAACGTGGCCGACTTCAATGCCGCGCTCAATCGCCAGCAGGCCTTGACCATCGGGGGATGTATCACCCGCTAGCACGTTGCGCAAATCAGCTACCAAGCCTGGTTCTGACAAATCACGGCCCCAGTTGACGCCCGTCAGGTGGAAGTCAATTTCGTTGGAGCCACAAATCCAGTCGCTCATCAAAGCGACTTCACGGTCAACCACCAACGACACGGGTTTCTTCAGGTTCAAGGGCCCTAGGTAGCCCGGTTGGCAGCCGAAATGGGCTTCGATCTCAGCCAGCGTAGCGAAGCGGAAGTTGGCCAAGCCTTCAACTTTTCCGACCTTGACTTCATTCATTTCGTGGTCGCCGCGCAGCAGCAGCAGCCAGACGCGGGTTTTGATGATCTCGCCGGCAGGACCGATGTCGTCGGTGGCCAAGACCAGCGATTTGACGGTACTTTCCAAGGGTAGGCCGAGCAAAGCAGCGACATCTGTGCAGGTGCTTTTGTCTGGTGTCGATGTGCGCCTGAGGGGCTGGGACGCGGCCTTGCGCGGGCCGGCGGGTGCCAGTGACTCAGCCTTCTCCATGTTGGCTGCGTAGTCACTGCTGGGGCAGTAAACGATGGCGTCTTCGCCAGTGGCTGCGATCACCTGAAACTCTTCGCTCAGGTCGCCGCCAATGGCACCGCTGTCGGCAGCGACAGCGCGGTAATGCAGACCGAAGCGGTCAAAAATTTGGCGGTAAGCCTGCGCCATATTTTGGTAGCTGAGCTTAGCCGCTGTCGGGTCACGGTCAAAGCTGTAGGCATCCTTCATGGTGAATTCGCGCCCACGCATCAGGCCAAAACGCGGGCGTCGCTCGTCGCGAAACTTGGTTTGAATTTGGTAGATGTTTTTCGGCAGCTGCTTGTAGCTGCGGATGTCTTGACGCATCACGTCGGTGATGACCTCTTCGCTGGTCGGCTGGATCACAAAGTCGCGGCCATGCCGGTCCTTGATGCGTAGCATTTCAGGGCCCATCTTTTCAAAGCGCCCGGTTTCTTGCCAGAGTTCAGCCGGCTGAATGACGGGCATGGCCATTTCGATGGCGCCAGCGCGGTTCATTTCTTCGCGCACGATAGCTTCGACCTTGCGAATCACGCGCAGTCCCATTGGCATGTAGTTGTAGATACCGGCGCCTAGCTTTTTGATCATACCGGCGCGCATCATCAGCTGGTGACTGACGACTTCGGCGTCGGCTGGCGCTTCCTTGAGCGTCGAGATGAAGAACTGAGAAGCTTTCATGGGGGCGTATTTTCTGAGGTTGGATCACTGTTGCCTGCAGCAAGCTTGGCGCTAAGGCTTCGGCT
>CANFWV010000084.1 GCA_947450695.1 Comamonadaceae bacterium | reverse complement strand
GGCTCGTCGTCGATGGCTTCTGTTTGCGGCGGCTGCCTGTCGCTGATGGACGCTGGCGTGCCGATGAAAGCCCACGTGGCCGGTATCGCCATGGGTCTGATCAAAGAAGACAACCGCTTCGCCGTGCTGACCGACATCCTGGGTGATGAAGATCATCTGGGTGACATGGACTTCAAAGTGGCTGGTACCACCGCTGGTATCACTGCGCTGCAGATGGACATCAAAATCCAAGGCATCACCAAAGAAATCATGCAGGTTGCGCTGGCTCAGGCCAAAGAAGCCCGCATGCACATTCTGGGCAAAATGCAAGAAGCCATGGGCGAAGCCAAGACCGAAGTGTCTGACTTCGCACCACGTCTGTACGTCATGAAGATCAATCCGGAAAAAATCCGTGACGTGATCGGCAAGGGCGGCGCTGTCATCCGTGCGCTGACCGAGGAGACCGGCACACAGATCAACATCGCAGAAGACGGCACCATCACGATCGCGTCGAATGACAGCGCCAAGGCTGACGAAGCCAAACGCCGCATCGCCGAGATCACGGCTGAAGTCGAAATCGGCAAGATCTACGAAGGCCCGATCACCAAGATTCTGGACTTCGGTGCACTGATCAACCTGCTGCCAGGCAAAGACGGTTTGCTGCACATCAGCCAGATCGCTCACGAGCGTGTTGAGCGCGTGTCTGACTACCTTAAAGAAGGTCAGATCGTTCGCGTCAAGGTCATGGAAACCGACGAAAAAGGTCGCGTTAAATTGTCCATGAAGGCCCTCATCGAGCGCCCAAGCCAACAGAACGATCAGGGCTAATTTCCTGTCATTCTGCGATTGAACGGTTTGCTGTCAAGTCTGTAAAGGCTTGGCAGCCCATAAAATCAACTGGAGTTGTGTCGATGAAAGCTGTTGAAATCACTGTTTACGGCGCGCCTGAAGTGCTGCGTATAGGCGATCGCCCTGACCCCGTCGCGGGTGTTGGCGAGGTGTTGATTCGCGTCAAAGCCAGCGGGATCAATCGTCCCGATGTCTTGCAGCGCACGGGCAATTACCCGGTGCCGCCTGGTGCCTCTGATATTCCCGGCCTTGAAGTGGCGGGCGAAATTGTGGCGGGAGATGCTGTAGCGATGTCAGCAGCGGGTTTCAAACTTGGTGACCGCGTTTGTGCTTTGGTGGCGGGTGGCGGTTATGCCGAATTGTGCGTGGCCCCTCTGGGTCAGTGTCTGCCGGTGCCTACAGGTTTGAGTGACATCGAAGCGGCGACTTTGCCTGAAACGTTTTTCACTGTCTGGAGCAATGTGTTTGACCGGGCCCGCTTGCAGGCGGGTGAAACTTTGTTGATTCAGGGTGGCACCAGCGGTATTGGCGTGACAGCTATTCAGATGGCTAAGGCGCTGGGCGCTAAGGTGATTGCAACAGCTGGCAGCGACGAAAAATGCGCAGCCTGCATCGCTTTGGGCGCAGACTATGCGATCAACTACAAGACGGCTGATTTCTCGGTAGAGGCCCGTAAGCTCACTGACGGCAAGGGCGTGAATGTCATTCTCGACATGGTCGCCGGCAGTTATGTGGCGCGTGAAGTCGAATGCTTGGCTGAAGACGGCCGATTGGTGATCATTGCGGTGCAGGGTGGTGTCAAGGCCGAGTTCAATGCGGGCATGGTGCTGCGTAAGCGTTTAGCCATCACTGGTTCGACCTTGCGTCCGCGTGCCTTGGACTTCAAAACAGCGATTGCCGCGGCACTGCGTGCCAAAGTCTGGCCTTTGATAGAACGCGCTGCAATCAAGCCCGTGATTTACAAAGTTTTTGCTGCTGAAGATGCTGCCAAAGCCCATGCCTTGATGGAGTCGAATCAGCACGTCGGCAAGATTGTTCTAACCTGGTAACCAGCGAGTTTGGCGATGACAAAACTGATTGCAGGTAACTGGAAAATGAATGGCAGCTTAGCTGCCAATGAAGGCCTGCTGAGTGCGTTGGCTAGTGGCTTGCCGAAGAGTCTGTCGTGTGATGTGGCGGTTTGCATCCCAGCGCCTTATTTTGCGCAATTCCAGGCTTTGTTTGCGACAATGCCGGCCTTGGCATTGGTAGCGTTGGGTTCGCAGGATGTCTCCAGTCAGTCTGCAGGCGCCTTCACTGGTGAAGTCAGCGCGACCATGCTGAGGGATTTTGCTTGCCGCTACGCCATCGTTGGTCATTCCGAACGCCGTCAGTATCACGGCGAGACAGATTTCCTCGTGGCTGCCAAAGCGCAGCAAGCGTTGGCGGTCGGCATCACACCAATTGTTTGTGTGGGCGAAACCTTGGCGGAGCGTGAAGCGGGTCAAACCACCGAAGTGGTGAAGCGCCAATTGGCCGCCGTGATCCATGCGAACGGCCATTGCATCAGCGAAATAGTATTGGCCTACGAGCCGGTATGGGCGATTGGGACTGGAAAAACTGCCAGCCCAGAAGAAGCCCAAGCGGTGCATGCCGTGCTGCGGGCACAACTGGCCGCAGCGACGGAGCATGCCAGTCGCGTGAAGATTATTTATGGTGGGAGCATGAACGCGGCGAATGCCTCTACCTTGCTGGCGCAGCCTGACATTGATGGCGGCCTGATTGGTGGCGCATCGCTCAAGGCTGGTGATTTTTTGAGCATTATTTCTGCGGCCTCCTAAATGAGTCGCTTTGTTGATTTGTAAGATTTTAGGAATTGAGGAGTTTTTATGAACGTTCTATTGACCATCGTCCTGGCAGTGCAGATGCTGGCGGCACTCATCATGATTGGCTTGATTTTGGTTCAGCACGGCAAAGGTGCTGACATGGGCGCTGCTTTTGGCAGCGGCGGTTCAGGCAGTTTGTTCGGGGCCAGTGGCAGTGCCAACTTTATGTCGCGCAGCACAGCTATCCTCGCAGGGGTTTTTTTCGTATCGACACTGGCGTTGGCCTACTTTGGTGGCCCAAAAGCAAGCCCTGGTTCTAGTGTGCTTGAGGGCACCGCTGTAGTTGTGCCCGTCGTACCGGGGGCAGGGCAAATTCCTGGATCTTCAGCACCAGCTGCTGCCGGCAGCGATGCCAGCGTCCCACCAGCCACGGTCACACCTGGTACGGGTCAAATTCCAACAAAATAAGCTTCATGACTGGAAGTTGCCAAATGAAACAGGTGAATTTTCAGGGTAAACTCTAAGACTGTCTGGAAAGCCAAACCTTCGGTTTTCCTCATGCGTCCAGACAGAAAAAAACCGCGGTCGTGGTGAAATTGGTAGACACGCTATCTTGAGGGGGTAGTGGCGAAAGCTGTGCGAGTTCGAGTCTCGCCGACCGCACCAAACACAGGCATTGGCAGTGCTGAGTAAAAAATGTGTTGGCCCTGCCGGCACATTGGCTCGACTGTCAGCAACCTAAGCAGCACCAGCAAGATGAACCTCGAACAATACCTCCCTGTCCTGTTGTTTATTTTGGTTGGGGTTGCAGTAGGTGTCGTGCCTCAAGTCTTGGGTAGGCTGCTGGGCCCACATCGCCCGGACAGCGAAAAAAATTCCCCTTATGAGTGTGGCTTTGAGGCCTTCGAAGACGCCCGAATGAAGTTCGACGTACGCTATTACCTCGTCGCCATCCTCTTCATTCTTTTTGACCTTGAAATCGCCTTTTTGTTTCCTTGGGCTGTTGCTATCAAGGAGATTGGCATTGTTGGTTTCTGGGTCATGATGATTTTCCTCGGCATTTTGGTCGTCGGTTTTGTCTATGAGTGGAAAAAAGGCGCGCTCGATTGGGAGTGATTTACTTCACTAAGACTCCTTAAGACCACGATTCAAACAGAAGCAAAAGCAACAGCTTCAGCCACAAAGGTACAGATATGTCACTTGAAGGTGTTTTCAACGAAGGCTTCATGACCACGAGTTACGACTCAGTGGTCAATTGGGCTAAAACCGGATCGCTCTGGCCCATGACGTTTGGTCTGGCTTGTTGTGCGGTCGAGATGATGCATGCCGGTGCTGCGCGCTACGACATTGATCGATTCGGCATGTTGTTTCGGCCTAGTCCGCGTCAGTCGGATTTGATGATTGTCGCCGGCACCCTGTGCAACAAAATGGGCCCTGCGTTGCGCAAAGTCTATGACCAAATGGCCGAACCTCGCTGGGTGATATCGATGGGGTCTTGTGCCAATGGCGGCGGTTACTACCACTACAGTTATTCAGTCGTGCGCGGCTGCGATCGTATCGTACCGGTCGATGTGTACGTGCCGGGCTGCCCGCCTACAGCAGAAGCGCTGCTTTATGGGATTATTCAGTTGCAGCAAAAAATTCGCCGCACAAACACCATTGCGAGGGCTTGATGGGACCAATGCATCCAGCCACTACCGAGCAACTCAAAGACACCGTCTCAATTGCATTGGCGGGCAAGCTCCAAAGCGCCACCATCGCTTTTGGTGAGCTCACGATTGTCGTCAAGGCGGCCGATTATTTGGCTGCAGCACTGATTTTGCGCGACGCCTCTGGCTGCCAGTTTGAGCAGTTGCTTGATCTTTGCGGTGTTGATTATTCCGATTATGGAAATGGCGCCTGCGCCGGCTTGCGTTTCTGTGTGTCGTCGCACTTGTTGTCGGTCAGTCTGAACCAGCGCGTGCGCCTAAAAGTCTTTTGCGAAGATGATGACTTTCCTGTCGTGCCATCGGTCAACGACATCTGGAATTCGGTCAACTGGTTTGAACGCGAAGCGTTCGACCTGTTCGGGATCGTTTTTGAAGGTCATAACGACCTGCGTCGCATCCTCACCGACTATGGGTTCATCGGTCATCCTTTTCGTAAGGATTTTCCGACCACGGGCCATGTCGAAATGCGCTACGACCCGGAACAAAAACGCGTCATTTACCAGCCGGTGACGATCGAGCTGCGCGAGATCACGCCGCGCGTGATCCGCGAAGATAACTACGCCGGACTGAGTAGTCCTACGGCGGTCAAGGGTTAAGACATGGCTGAAATCAAGAATTACACGCTGAACTTCGGACCTCAGCATCCAGCGGCTCACGGCGTATTGCGTCTGGTGCTTGAGCTCGACGGCGAAGTCATCCAGCGCGCAGATCCGCACATTGGACTGTTACACCGTGCGACTGAGAAATTGGCTGAAAGCAAGACCTACATCCAGTCATTGCCTTACATGGACAGGCTCGATTACGTCTCCATGATGTCGAACGAGCAGGCCTACTGCTTGGCCATCGAAAAGATGATGGGCGTGGATGTACCTGTTCGCGCTCAATACATCCGCGTCATGTACGCCGAGATCACACGCTTGCTGAATCACTTGATGTGGTTGGGCGCGCACGGTTTTGACTGCGGCGCGATGAACATGCTGATTTATTGCTTCCGTGAACGCGAAACTTTGTTTGATATGTACGAGGCTGTTTCTGGCGCGCGCATGCATGCTGCGTATTTTCGTCCGGGCGGCGTCTACCGCGACCTGCCTGACAGCATGCCGCAGTACAAAGTCAGCAAGGTCAAGAACGCCAAGGCGATTGAAAAGCTGAACGAAAACCGCCAAGGTTCTCTTCTCGACTTCATTGAAGATTTCACCAAAAAATTCCCAGGTTATGTCGACGAATATGAAACCCTGTTGACTGATAACCGCATCTGGAAGCAGCGCACCGTCGGTATCGGTGTGGTTTCGCCGGAGCGTGCTTTGAATCTAGGCTTCACTGGCCCGATGCTGCGTGGTTCCGGCTTCGCTTG
Organism: Comamonadaceae bacterium; assembly: GCA_947450695.1. GTDB lineage: Bacteria > Pseudomonadota > Gammaproteobacteria > Burkholderiales > Burkholderiaceae_C > Polaromonas. The sequence continues at coordinate 5,151 of CANFWV010000084.1, read as the reverse complement.
GGACTTGCGTAAGACGCAACCTTACGATGTTTACAGCCAGGTAGACTTCGATGTGCCGGTTGGAAAAACAGGTGACTGCTACGACCGTTATCTGGTCCGCGTTGAAGAAATGCGCCAGTCAAACCGCATCATCCAACAGTGCATTGACTGGCTGCGCGTGAACCCCGGACCGGTCATCACCAGCAACCATAAAGTGGCGGCGCCCGACCGAGAATCCATGAAAACCAACATGGAAGAGCTGATCCATCATTTCAAGCTTTTCACTGAAGGTTTTCATGTGCCCGAAGGCGAAGCCTATGCAGCGGTTGAGCACCCGAAAGGCGAATTCGGCATCTACATCGTCAGCGACGGCGCTAACAAGCCTTATCGGTTGAAAATTCGCCCGCCTGGCTTTTCGCATCTGGCGGGCATGGACGAGATCGCACGCGGTCATATGATTGCCGACGCTGTTGCCATCATTGGCACGTTGGACATCGTGTTCGGCGAGATTGACCGATAAAGCCATGAGCACCCTAAGTACCTCCATGATTTCAGACACCACCCGAGCGCTCTTTGAACGTGAAGTCGCCAAATATCCTGCAGACCAGCGTCAGTCGGCCGTCATGGCTTGCCTGACCATCGTCCAGCAAGCCCAGGGCTTTGTCAGCGCTGACAGCGAAAAAGCTGTCGCTGAATACCTCGGCATGCCGCCGATTGCCGTGCATGAAGTCACGACCTTTTACAACATGTACAACCAGCACCCGGTGGGCAAGTACAAGCTGAATGTCTGCACCAATCTACCTTGCCAATTGCGCTCGGGGGACAAGGCGTTGGTGTACCTCGAGAAAAAGCTCGGTGTCACCATGGGCGGCACCACGGCTGATGGTCTTTTCACGCTGCAACAGTCCGAATGCTTGGGTGCTTGTGGCGACGCACCTGTGTTGCTGGTCAACGATGTGAATATGTGCAGCTTCATGAGCAACGACAAGCTAGATCAATTGATTGACGGTTTGACATCTGCAGAGGCCCAGTAACCATGACGACAGCTCCCAGTGTTCTCTCCCAGTTTGCAGCCACTGGCGTGCAGACATCTTTCCATGGCCGTCATATCAACCCGCAAATCATGGCGGGACTTGACGGCAGCAATTGGCGCCTGAAAGACTACGAAGCCCGCGGTGGCTACCAAGCTCTGCGCAAAATTTTGGGTCAAGACGGCGGTGAGGGCATGACACCGGATCAGGTTATTGCCGACGTCAAAGCCAGCAGTTTGCGTGGCCGTGGCGGCGCTGGCTTTCCGACCGGACTGAAGTGGAGCTTCATGCCGCGCCAATTTCCGGGTCAAAAGTACCTCGTCTGTAACTCCGACGAAGGAGAGCCCGGCACGGCCAAAGACCGCGACATCATGCAGTACAACCCGCATATCGTGATCGAAGGTATGGCGATTGCAGCTTATGCCATGGGGATCTCCGTCGGCTACAACTACATCCACGGCGAAATTTTCGCCACCTACCAGCGCTTTGAGGAGGCCTTGGAAGAGGCGCGCACTGCAGGGCTTTTGGGCAATAACATTCTGGGTAGCTCTTACAGTTTTCAGCTGCATGCCGCACATGGCTTTGGCGCTTATATTTGTGGCGAAGAAACCGCATTGCTCGAATCCCTTGAAGGTAAAAAAGGCCAGCCGCGGTTCAAGCCGCCATTCCCGGCTAGCTTTGGTCTCTATGGCAAGCCGACCACCATCAACAACACTGAGACTTTTGCGGCAGTCCCTTGGATCATTCGAAACGGCGGACAGGCTTACCTAGAATGCGGCAAGCCGAACAACGGCGGCACCAAAATCTTCACCATCAGCGGTGACGTCGAGCGCCCCGGTAATTACGAGATTCCGATGGGCACGCCTTTCGCGACCTTGCTAGAGCTCGCCGGCGGCATGCGCGGTGGTCGCAAGCTCAAAGCGGTGATCCCCGGCGGTTCATCCATGCCGGTGCTGCCAGCCGACATCATGATGGCCACCAACATGGACTACGACTCGATTGCCAAGGCCGGCTCGATGTTGGGTTCAGGCGCGGTCATCGTCATGGATGAAACCCGCTGCATGGTCAAGTGCTTGTTGCGTCTGTCTTACTTTTACATGCACGAGAGTTGCGGTCAGTGCACACCTTGCCGCGAAGGCACGGGCTGGCTCTGGCGTATGGTTGACCGCATTGAACATGGTCAAGGCCGCGAGAGCGATCTCGATTTGCTGAACTCAGTTTCCGACAATATTCAGGGCCGCACCATCTGCGCGTTGGGCGACGCGGCGGCGATGCCCGTGCGCGCCATGATCAAGCATTTCCGTGCTGAGTTTGAGCATCACATCACCCACAAGACCTGCTTGGTCCCGGTTGACGCGCTGCCCGTGGCGCACGGTTAAAGCAATAAGCAAGAGCGAGAGCAAATCAATGGTTGAAATCCAACTTGACGGCCAGACAGTGGAAGTGCCCGCTGGCAGCACGGTGATGCATGCGGCCGAAAAAGCCGGCACCTACATTCCGCATTTCTGTTATCACAAGAAACTCAGCATTGCGGCCAACTGCCGTATGTGCTTGGTTGATATCGAAAAGGCGCCTAAGCCAATGCCTGCATGTGCCACACCCGTGACGCAGGGCATGGTTGTGTTCACTAAAACAGAGAAAGCCATCAAAGCGCAACAGGGTGTGATGGAGTTTTTGCTGATCAACCATCCGCTGGACTGCCCGATCTGCGACCAAGGCGGCGAATGCCAGTTGCAAGACTTGGCCGTCGGTTATGGCGGCAGCGGTTCACGCTACGAAGAAGAAAAACGCGTGGTCTTCCACAAGGACGTCGGACCACTTGTGTCGATGCAAGAAATGAGCCGTTGCATCCATTGCACACGCTGCATTCGTTTCGGCCAGGAAGTTGCTGGCGTGATGGAACTCGGTATGTCGCATCGCGGCGAACATGCCGAGATCGAGACCTTTGTCGGCATGTCGGTGGACTCCGAACTGTCGGGCAACATGATCGACATCTGCCCGGTCGGTGCGCTCACCAGCAAGCCATTCCGTTACAGCGCCCGCACTTGGGAGTTGTCGCGTCGGAAGTCAGTCAGCCCGCACGATTCGACCGGCAGCAACCTGATCATTCAGGTTAAAAACAACAAGGTCATGCGTGTCTTGCCGCTTGAAAACGAAGACATCAACGAATGCTGGATTGCCGACCGCGACCGTTTCTCATACGAAGCGCTGAACAGCAACGAACGGTTGACCAGCCCAATGATTAAGCAGGGCGGCAAGTGGGAAACCGTTGATTGGCAGACTGCTCTGGAATACGTAGCCAACGGCCTGAAACTCATCAAGGCCGATCACGGTGCAACCAGCATCGGCACGCTAGCCAGCCCACACAGCACCGTTGAAGAGTTGTACCTGGCCGGCGCATTGATGCGCGGTCTGGGCAGCGAGAACATTGACTACCGCCTGCGCAACGCTGACTTCACCGCAAGTGATTCTGTGCGCTGGCTGGGTACCTCGATTGCCTCGCTGACCAACTTACAACGCGTGTTGGTTGTCGGTTCAAACCTGCGCAAAGACCATCCGCTGTTCGCCCAGCGGATTCGTCAAGCAGCTCGCAAGGGTTGCGCGGTCAATGCCATTGTTTCAACACATGAGTTGTCAGCTGCCGACGCTTGGGCTTTGCCACTGGCTGGCCAAATGATGGCCGAGCCAGCTGATTGGTTCAAGCAACTGGCTGAACTTGCTGCAGCCATTGCCGGAGAAACTGGCGCTGCTTTGCCTGTCGGCTTACAAGCACCTGCCATCAGTGTTGCGGCCAAGGCAATGGCCACTTCGCTGCTCGGCGGCGAACGTAAAGCTATCTTGCTCGGCAATGCCGCCGCACACCACGGCCAAGCCAGCAACTTGCTCGCCTTGAGTCACTGGATTGCTGCGCAAACCGGCGCCTCCTTGGGTTACCTCACAGAAGCCGCCAACACCGTGGGCGCGCAGCTGGCTGGCGCTCAGCCAGTCGCAGCGGGTTTGAATGCAGGGCAAATGCTGAGTGGCCAACTGAAAGCGGTCATCTTGCTCAACAACGAGCCAGAGTTCGACTCGGCTGCCGGCGTGCAAGCAACGGCTGGTCTGCAGCATGCTCAGATGGTTGTCACGCTGAGTCCGTTCAAGGCCAACATGGCTTTTTGCGACGTGCTGTTGCCGATTGCTCCGTTCACTGAAACGCCGGGTACTTTCGTCAACGCCGAAGGTCGCATCCAAAGTTTCCATGCAGTCGTCAAGCCTTTGGGTGAAACACGTCCCGCTTGGAAAGTCTTGCGTGTGCTGGGCAACATGCTCAGTTTGCCCGGCTTTGAATTCGACTCCTCGGCTGACGTGTTGGCGAAGGTCTTTGGCACACCCAGCGAAGGTGTCACGCAAGTGCCTGCCGACAAGCTCGGCAACACCACCCAGGCACTGGCGATGGCATCTTCGGCCCCTGTTGGTCGACCTGCTGTGGCCGCTATTTACCAACTTGACGGCTTGGTCCGACGGGCTTCCGCGCTGCAATTGACCGCTGATGCCCGCCATGTAGCTGCTAGCCCAGGGCAAGGCCAACTGCAAGAGGTTCACGCATGATCGACGCTATTTTTCTGGCCGGTCAAGGCCTCATGGGTGGCGCTTGGCCCACCACTATTTGGCCAGTGCTGTGGGCGCTCATCAAAATTGTTGCCGTCTTGCTGCCGCTGATGGGTTGTGTGGCTTACTTGACCCTGTGGGAACGCAAGGCGATTGGCTTCACACAGATTCGATTTGGCCCGAATCGAGTGGGACCGTCCGGCCTGCTGCAGCCGATTGCTGATGCCCTCAAGCTGCTGACCAAAGAAATCATCATGCCCACAGCGGCCAGCAAGGGCTTATTTGTGCTCGGCCCGATCATGACCATCATGCCGGCCCTCGCTGCCTGGGCGGTGATTCCGTTTGGTCCTGAGGTCGCGCTGGCCAATATCAATGCTGGCTTGCTGTTTCTCATGGCGATCACCTCGCTGGAGGTTTACGGCGTCATCATCGCGGGTTGGGCGTCCAACTCGAAGTACGCGTTTCTGGGTGCGATGCGCGCCTCAGCGCAAATGGTCAGTTATGAAATCGCCATGGGCTTTTGCTTTGTGGTCGTGCTGATGGTCTCAGCCAG
>CANFWV010000083.1 GCA_947450695.1 Comamonadaceae bacterium | reverse complement strand
TTTTGACCGCCCGTCAGGCTGCGCATTTCGACAATGCTGTTCTCGACCACAAAGCCAAAGGCGATCGTGACCATGGCGAGATACGGCCCTTTGACTCTGACAGCAGGCAGCGCCAGCAATGCGCCACAGGCGGCAGCCAACAGCGCAGCTGCAGGCCAAGCCAACCAAAAGCTAATACCTAACTTGGTCGTCAGCAGGGCCATGGTGTAAGCACCAATGGCGTAGAAGCCAACATGGCCGAGAGAGACTTGGCCCGTCAACCCCATCAGCACATTCAAGCCAACACCCACCAGCGCAAACAGCGCCACATTGGTCAAGACGAAAACGTAGTAGCCATTGACATTCAGGGCGAGCACGCAACTGAGCAACAGCAGAGCAACGACAAGCAGAATCTGGAACAGCGAGCCAAGGCCCATGAAGTTGCGACTCATACTTTTTTGACCTCAGCCCGGCCAAACAATCCACTGGGTCGCCATGCCAGCACCGCAATCACCAGTGCAAAAGTGATGATCTGGGTATAGCCAGAACCCAAGGTGGCGGTGACCAGCGCTTCCACCAAGCCAAACAACAACCCGGCCAACATGACACCCCAAGCGCTGGTAATGCCGCCCAAAATAGCCACTGCAAAAGCCTTCAAACCAAACAAGGTTCCCATGTCGGCGTTGACATTGAACAAGGGTGCAATCAGTACGCCCGCTGTGCCGGCAAACAGGGCCGACAGCGCAAAAGAAATGGCAATGACGCGTTGGATCGGAATGCCCATCAACCTCGCAGAGGACTTGTTCTGCACCACGGCCAGCATGCCGGTGCCCCAACGGGTGCGGCGCGAGAGCGTGTGCAACACAGCCGCCAGAGCCAGCCCGACCAGTGGGATCACCACCTGAAGCGGATACACCCCCAGCCCGAGCTCACCGATCTTGATAGGCACTTGAGCCAAGGGTGATGGCAGGCTACGCGGCTCTTTACCAAAGGTGAACAGCACCAAGTTGTCCACCACAATGCCGAGGGCCACCGTCGCCATCAACCAGGCTTCCGAATTTCGATTGACAAAGGGTCGGACTGCAAAAAATTCCACCAACAACCCGTACAGCGCGCACAACATCAGTGCCAACGCGATGGCCAGCCACATCGGCCAGCCCAGCGTTTGGGCGAAGGCAAAGGTCAATACAGCACCGAGCATCATGGCACTGCCTTGGGCAAAATTGACGGTACCCGAGACAGCATAGGTGACGTAAAAACCCAGCGCCATCAAGCCATACATGCTGCCCAGCCCAAGGCCACTGATGAACGTAGAAAGAATCAAAATCTAGCTTCCGTCAATGCGTCCACGCAGTCAATTGACTGTTCAAGCGGCTATTTGGCAATGACGGCAGGCACGATTTGGTTGTCAATGAATTGCGCCCAGACGTAGTCGCCCGAGCTCAGTGCATCGTGTTTGGCCTCGTTGAAGGGTTTCAGGTAGTTTTTGATCAAGCCGTCGTATTTGTCGATTTTGTAAAAGCCTTGGCGAACCGCGTCGCCATTGGTAGAACCCGCAGCGTTGATCGCAAGCGCAGCCAAATGCAAGCTGTCATAGGCATTGGCCACACCCACCGCCGGCGTGATGTCACCAGGGCCTTTGATCGCGGGGTATTTCGCCATCATGGTTTTGATAACTTGGGCACCCACTTTGGACTGCTTGCCAAAGAAACTGTAGGTCTGCACAAAATGCACATCCTTGCCGTTAGGACCTGCCAACTCAGTGAAACGTCCGCCGGCAGGGCCCCAATGCGAAACGATTGGCACTTTCCAACCCATGCGGTCAAGCGACTTGACCACCTGCGCCGATGGCCCGACATTGGCCACCAGAAAAAGCGTGTCTGCACCAGCCGCCTTCAAGCGCGACAGCTGAGGCACCATGTCCACGTCGCTGCCCTCAAACTTCTCGACACCCACAGCACTCATTCCTTTGGCTGTCAAAGCAGTTTTAAGCCCTTTTTCGTTGGACTCGCCCCACGGGTTGTTAACCAGAATCATCCCGGGCTTGGTGGATTTAAAGTTCTTCTGTGCGTACTCGAGCATGCCGACATCCACCAGCTCATCGACCGCTGAAACGCGAAAAACATAGTTCGGTGTCGCGCCATTTTTTGTGATCGCCGTCCCGGCAGCCCAAGGCACCATGAAGGGCATTTTTTCCTGATTCATCAAGGGCACCATGGCCATCGCAACGGGTGTGTCCAGACCGCCGATGATCAGCGCTACTTTTTCCTTGAAGATCAACTCACGTGCCGCCACGACGCCCTTGGCGGGATTGGACTCATCGTCGCGGCGCACCAACTCGAGCTTGCGCCCACCCAAAACGCCACCCTTGGCGTTCACTTCTTCAATGGCCAATTGCAAGCCACGTGTAATGGCTTCACCCGCCAGTGCCGATTGACCCGACAGTGCAGTCACCAAACCAATCTTGACTGGCTCAGCAGACTGGGCTTGGCAGGCTCCGGCCAAAGCCAGTGCAACAACCGAGGCCAGTAGAGTACGTCGTGTCGCGTCGAAGCGCAGTTGTGTTGTCGTTGTCATGGCGTTTTCTAAGTTGGAATAAGTTAAAAATCAGCAGCAAGGGATGTTTGAACATCTTGCAAGCTCCATGCCATCACGCGCCCGCGGCACATGTCTTGCTGAAAGCGACTGACCTAAGCCATTGGCTCAAGCCTTGATCGTTTGCGCACCATTGCTGTGCGCACACAATAAAAACCCTGAAAAACGCCCCAATAGACAGCACACCGGCTACGCAACGCTGTAAAAATAAACCATGACACTTCAGTACCCAGGCACGTTGCCCACACACAACCGCTTTGACTACCAGCCCATTACCCGCAGACACCACTACCGCTGGCCAGGTGGTGCTGGCCTAGCGGTTTATATTGGTTTTAACGTCGAGCATTTCGCTTTCGGTGAAGGCTTGGGGGCCGGCATTGGCCCGGCGACACCGCAGCCCGACGTGCTCAATTACAGCTGGCGCGAGTACGGCAACCGCGTGGGAGCATGGCGCTGCATGGCACTTTTTGAGCAGCTTGGCCTGCCGGTTGGCGCACTGATCAATACCGCGCTCTACGACCATTGCCCTGAACTGGTGAATGCCATGGTGCAACATGGCTATGAGTTGATTGGCCACGGTCACAGCAATGCCGAGCGGCAAGGCAGTCTGCCGGAAGCCAGTGAGCGGGAACTGCTGGCCAGCTGTCGCAGCCTCATGCAAAAAAACAGCGGCAAGGCACCTGAAGGGTGGCTCTCGCCGTGGATTTCTGAAAGCCATTTAACGTCGGACTTGTTGGCAGAGACAGGCTACCGCTACACGCTCAACTGGTGCCACGATGACCAGGTCATGCGCATGCGCACAAGGGACGGAAAATCACTGTGGTCTGTCCCTTACCCACAAGAACTCAACGACATTCCGATGATCGTGGGCCGCCAAATGGACGCCAAAGATTTTGCGCAGATGATCATCGACAACTTCGATGAAATGCTGGAGCAGTCAACCGAGCAATCCTTGGTGATGGGCATCGCTCTGCACCCTTACCTGATCGGCCAACCCTACCGCCTGCGCCACTTGCGGCGTGCGCTGGCACACATGGCCAGCGCACGAGACAGGGGCGATGTGTGGTTGACCACCCCTGGTGAAATCTGCCGGCATGTGGAGACCTTGTCACCGCAAAACTCAGATACTATTTAGGCAATGTCGGTCTTAGACTGGGCGTTGCACTGACTTCCTGAAGAAAACCAGTTGGAGAATACCCATGCTCGGCAACTCGCGATTACAAGGACTCGCCACCATCGGTACGAAAACGGCCAGTGATCACGTTCCCGGTTTGTTGACTGTTCTGACGGCCTTCTGCTTGTTGATCGGAACGGCGACCGCTTCGCAAGCACAGTCCTATCCTGATCGGCCGCTGCGGCTGATCGTGCCCTTCCCCGCTGGCGGCACGGTCGACGCGGTGGCGCGCAGTGTCGCGCAAAAAATGTCCGAGTCACTGCACCAGCCGGTGCTGGTTGAAAACCGTGCCGGTGCCGCCGGCAGCATTGGCTCGGTCTCTGTGGCTCGCGCTGCACCTGACGGCTACACGCTGCTGATGGGAACGGCCAGCACCCACGGCACCAACCCGGCGGTGCAAAAATCGCTGCCCTACGACCCGGTGCGCGACTACGCGCCGGTGGCTTTGGTGGCGAGCACGCCTTATATTTTGGTGGTGCACCCGTCTGTATCGGCCCATTCGCTGCCCGAGTTGCTGGCGCTGGCCAAGGCGCAGCCGGGCAAGCTCAACTATGGCTCTTATGGGGCGGGCAGTTCCAACCACCTTGCCACCGAATTGTTCCGCGCCATCAGCAATGCGGACATCGTCCACGTGCCGTACAAGGGCGGTGCGCCAGCCATGAGCGACCTTTTGGCCGGCCAGGTGCAGATGATGTTTGACGTCTTCACCACCTCGGGGCCACACATTCGAACTGGCAAGCTGCGCCTGTTAGGCGTGGGTGCGCCGCGCCGCTCAGCACTGGCACCCGATGCACCAACGCTGGCCGAAGCCGGCGTACCCGACTTTGATGCCTCGACTTTTTTCGGTATTTTTGCGCCTGTCGGCACGCCGCGCAACGTGGTGATGCGACTCAATGAGGACATCAACCGTGCGCTCAAGACGACCGACATGCGCGAACGCCTTGCCGCCGTTGGTGCGGAACCAGGTGGCGGCTCGCCCGAACTACTGGGCCAGACCGTTGTCACCGAAGTAGCCAAGTGGACCCAGTTGGTGCGGGATCGCAACCTGCGCTTTGAGCCCTGAAGGCCACTGCTTGAATTTACAAGACACCCTGAGATGTCGCTTTCAAGTTCAACACGGTTTTGGTCAGCTGAAACACGGGCAACATCGCCGCGCCGGCGGCAAAAGCCATCAACCATTGGCTTGGGGCCAACAGCGCAAAACCAAAGGCGGTGGCCACGGCGGGTACGTTGGTGACGGCTATTAGCGCTACCAGCGTCGCGCCCAGCACCCACAGCGGTGTGACCGACAAGCCCGAGAACAAACTGCGCCAACTCCCGTGCCCGGAGCGTGTCGGAAATATCAGCGCCGCATTAGCGGTGACCAGCGCCACAAAACTGGCCGTCCGCGCCACGTCTATCGAAACGCCTTGCGCCAGCAGCCAAGCGTAAAGACCCATCACCAGTAACACCACCCAAAGTCCTTGCAGCACCGATTCGAGCACGTGACTTGAATCAATCAGCGACTCGCTGGCACTGCGTGGCGCTTGCTGCATCAGGTCGACATTGCCAACTTGCTCAGCCTCAAAAACGATCGAACAAGCGGGGTCAATCACCAGCTCTAAAAACGCAATGTGCAAAGGCGCCAACACCAGCGGCATGCCAAACATCACCGGCAGCATCGACACACCGATGATTGGCACGTGTACGGCCAAGGTGTACACCATGGCCTGCCGCAAATTCGCGAAAATCCGCCGCCCCAACTGAATCGCACCGACGATAGCGGTGAAATCATCCTTCAGCAAGACCAGCGAAGCCGCTTCACGTGCAACGTCGGTGCCGCGCTGGCCCATGGCAATGCCAATGTGCGCGGCCTTGAGTGCCGGCGCGTCGTTGACACCATCGCCGGTCATGGCCACCACGTGGCCAGACGCTTTGAAGGTTTCGACCAGCTTGAGTTTTTGCTGCGGTGTCACGCGGGCAAACACATTCACACCCGCCAAATCGTCGCTTGTCATTGTGTCGATTTCCGCACCGCTGAGGACACGCACACCGTCAATGCCGGACTGCTCGGCAAGGGCCGCAGCGGTGCGCGCATGGTCGCCGGTGATCATCACCACGCGAATGCCCGCGCGCTGGCATTGCGCCACAGCACCGGGCACTTCGGGTCGCAAAGGGTCGGCCAACCCGATCAGCCCGAGGAACTCAAAAGCAAACTCGGCTTGCGCATCAGGCCAGCGTTCTTGGCTGCGGTGCGCGGCCTTCGCAACGCCCAACACGCGCAGGCCGCTGCTGCCCATTTGCGCCGCCTGAGCAGCGACACGCTGCCGCTCAACGGATGGCAATCGACACAACTCAGCCATCGCTTCAGGCGCGCCTTTGGCCGCCACCACGTCTTGCTCGCCTGAGCCGTCTTGCCATAAATGCGACATCGCCAACAACTCTGGCGACAACTCGTATTCGCGCGCCAATGACCAATCCGGATGCAGGTGGTCGGTGCCGCTCAAATGCAAGCCGGCGAACTGATGCACGGCTTGTTCCATCGGGTCGTGCGGAGCCAATTCGCTGGCCAGCACGGCGTACTCGATCAATTCATGAAAAGCATCCGGTAACTCAGTTGTCTTTGGGAAATCCAACACCTCATCGCCCACGCACAAGGCTGCCAGTGCCATGCGGTTTTGCGTCAGGGTGCCGGTTTTATCGACGCACAAAACGGTCGTGGTGCCCAAGGTCTCAATCGCGTTGAGCCGCCGTGTCAGCACCTGATGCGCTGCCAGTCTGCGCGCACCCAGGGCCAAAAACACAATCATGATGACGGGAAATTCCTGCGGCAAAAGACTCATCGCCAAGGTGATGCCGGCGAGCAACGCCTGCAGCCAATCGCCGCGCAAAGCCCAAAAAAGCACCGCCAACGCCAGACTCAAGGTCAGGGCAATCAGCATGATTCGCTGCGTTAACCTGCCGATGCCGTCACGCAAGGGCGAAGGCTCAACGGCAATGCTCTGCAGCGAATGTCCGATGCGGCCCAAGGCCGTTTTGCCCCCCGTAGCCGTGACGCGCACCAGCCCCTGGCCGCGCACCACCAAGGTACCGGCCAACACTGCGCTGATACGTGCCTGTTTGGCAACTGCCTCGGATTCGCCGGTTTGCAGCGACTCGTCGAGTGCCAGTTCGTGCGCCTGCAACACCTCGCCATCAGCTGGTACCCGGTCGCCTTCGGCCAACATCATGAGGTCACCGCGCACCACTTCGCGCCCGGCAATGCGACGGGCCTGACCGTCACGGATCACCAGCGCGCGCGGGCTGGACAGATCGCGCAGGGCATTGAGTGTGTTGTCGGTACGCCGCTCTTGACCGATGGTGATGCCCATGATCAACAGCACAAAGCCAAGGAGCGCCAGCGCTTCACGCGGCTCACCGATGGCCAAGTAAATACCACCGGACACCAGCAGCAGCACAAACATCGGCTCGCGCGCCACCTCCAGCGCGATGCCCCACAGGCTGCGCCCTTCGTGCGGCCCGATCTCGTTAGCACCTTCGCTGAGCAAGCGTGCAGCAGCCAAGGCCTGGTCAAGACCGGGGCCGGTTGCGTCGTTCTGCGTGTGTGTCGGGTTCATGGGGTTGTCAGGTACTGGATCGGGCAGAGAAAACGCCACGATCATTGTCTTGCAACTCGCCAAAAGGCAAGCTCATCTAGGGCTCAGAAAGCTGCCGCCAGTGACTGCTGCCACTCCCAGCCCCAATATGCCAGCACACCCAGCAGCACCAATGCAGCCAACCAACGCTTGTTGCTTTTAACCAAGTCGGGGCCAGCGCCTAGGGTGCGACCGGTGAGCATCGGCCGTGCTTGATTTTTACGGCGCAAGACACTCAAGCAGGCAATCAAGGCCAGATGCGCCAATACCAGCCACAAAAATAACTCGCCCACGGTTTCGTGGAGATCCTCCATCAGGTCACCGCCGAAGTCGTTGTAGTTGAGGTAGCCGCTGAGTGTGACCGGCACCACGACCACCAGTAAAGCCAAGACGGCCAGTGCCATCACCAAGTTTTGCCCCTGCAGCCAATTCACTTTGCCGGGCTGTGACCGTTTGAAAGAAGCCAGCCACGCCGGCAATCCCACGAGCTTGCGCCACATCAGCGACAAGCGGGCGTGGCGTGGTCCGATCACGCCGTACACCACGCGAAAGCCCAACAAGCCGCCTAGCGTGTAGCCGAGCGTGACATGCAGCAGGCGCCAAGACTCGCCATCGGCCGTGATGTAAGCGCCGAGAAAGCACAGGGCAAACAGCCAATGAAACATCCGAATGGGTGCGTCCACCACGCGGCGACTTGGCGGCATTGATGCAGCCGGCGTGGGGGACACAAGCATCTGGGGAGATCTGCGAAGGAAGGTCAACATGGCAACGGGCTTTCAAGTGAAGACCCATGGATGCTGCGCCCTTGAGGCTGTACGTCGTCTGAAGATGACGTTCAGCTGGCGTTCAGATTCGGCGTTTTGTGAAGTTATGTTGCGCGCGGCGAGAAAACCGCCGGCAACTTTTGAGGCGCTTTGATTCTCAGCAATTTGTTGACGTTCATGCGCCCATGAACGACCTCGATCGCGGCAGCGTCGACGCCAAACGCCTTCGCGAGAAAAGCCACCATGTGGTCTGTGGCACGGCCAAGCCTTGGGACAGCGGTGACACTGACTTTTAATTGCGAGCCCTTGGGTTTGCCAATGGCATCCACCTTGGCATTGGGCTGACCGAGTATGTTGAGGACCAGCGTGTCACCTTCCCATTTGAAAAAAGGCGTTCCGGTCGGGGGGATGTACTTCATGCTCTCCATGTGACGTTGGTGACTGCGCGGGATGCTTACTTTACGCCCACCCGTTCAGCCGGCATTCAGCTTGGACAGCACACAATCGCGTCAGACATTTACATTCGACCTCCTCATTCACCCATTTAACGATGCTCTCGCTTAACAACTTCCGTTCTTGGCTGCTGGCCGTGTTGTTGCCGGCTTTGCTGGCCTTGCCTCTCAACAGCAGCGCGCGCGGCAGTAGTGAAAGCCACGATCATGACCGCGCCAGGGCGGCTTTGCAGGCAGGAGAAATTTTGCCGCTGCCAACGATCATGGCGCGAGTGGCGCTGGCGTATCCGGGCCATTTGCTGGAAGTTGAACTGGAGCGGGAAGACGAACGCTGGATTTATGAGTTCAAACTGTTGCAACCCAGCGGCGGCTTGCTCAGCTTAGAGATCGACGCTAAAAGCGGTGACGTGATCAAGCAAAAAACAAAGGGCAGCGATGCGCGTTCTGGTCGCTGAAGACGAACCCACCTTGTCGGCTCAACTCTGTGCGGCGCTGGCCGACGCCGGTTACGCCGTGGACGCTGCACGCAACGGCCGCGAAGTCTGCTACCAAGGCGAAACACAGTCTTATGACGCGGTCGTACTAGACCTTGGCTTGCCCGAACTGGATGGCATCAGCGTGCTCAAACGTTGGCGCAGCCAAGGTCAAACCATGCCGGTACTGATCCTCACGGCGCGTGACCAGTGGCATGAAAAAGTCGCTGGCATTGACGCCGGAGCCGACGACTACCTGACAAAACCTTTTCACATGGAAGAGTTGCTGGCCCGGCTGCGCGCGTTGATTCGCCGGTCGCAAGGGCTGGCCTCGCCAACCCTGAGCTGCGGCGACCTGACGCTGGACACACGCAGCAGCCGCGTCAGTCTGGCCGGCTTGCCGGTGAACCTGACCAGCCACGAATACAAGGTACTTGAATATCTGATGCACCGCCCGAACGCGGTGGTCTCACGGGCTGAATTGACAGAGCATATTTACGCGCAAGACTTTGACCGGGACTCCAATACGATCGAGGTTTTTGTCGGCCGCCTGCGCAAAAAACTGCCCGCCGAGCTGATCGAAACCGTCCGTGGCTTGGGCTACCGGCTGGTGCCGCCAGCATGATTCGCCCGGGTTGGGCGGCGTCGCTGCGTTTTCGCTTGCTGGCGGCCACGCTGGTGGCGCTGAGCTTGGCACTCATGCTGGCCGGGCTGCTGCTGGCAGGCTTATTTCGGCAACACGTTGAGCGTCAGTTTGAAGACACGCTGCGGCTGCAACTGGACCAGTTGACGGCGAACGTGAATTTCAATGCAGCGGGCGATCCGCTGCCCATACCGCAGGCCTTGCCGGACCCCCGCTGGCAACAACCTTATTCAGGGCTTTACTGGCAGATAGATGGCAATGGAGAGGGAGGCGGGCCTGAGCAGCGCGGTCTGCTGCGCTCGCGTTCTCTGTGGGACACCGCGCTGGCTTTGCCTACTGATGCCTTGCTCGACGGTGCTGTTCATGTGCACCAAAGCGCTGGGCCACTGGGCGTGCGATTGCTGCTCCTGGAGCGGTCGGTGCATGCGGCCAACCAGCCAGAGCGCCGCTGGCGTTTATTGGTCGCCGCCGACACACGCTCGTTGGAAGACGCGGTGACGCGCTTCAGCGGCATGCTGGCGGCGTATTTGGCGCTGCTATTTTTACTCTTGGTGCTGGCCGCGCTGGCGCAGGTGTATGTCGGGCTGCGGCCGCTGCGGGCGCTGGAGCAAGCCGTCATCAACGTGCGTGAAGGCCGGGCGCAGCGCTTGCAAGGGCAGTTTCCGGCCGAGGTGCAAGCCTTGAGCGATGACTTCAATCTGGTGCTGGATCGCCATGCGGAGGTGGTTGAGCGCGCACGCCGCCACGCCGGCAACTTGGCTCACGCCGTGAAAACGCCACTGGCCGTGCTGGCGCAAGCGGCAGCGCAAGACACAACGCTCGCTTTGGCGCGACTGGTGCAAGAACAAGTTCAACTCGCTACGCGGCACATCGACTGGCACTTGGCACGCGCCAGGGCCGCCGGGGCGCAGCGGCTGCCAGGCCAGCGCACGACCATCAGCCCCGCGCTCAGCGGGCTGATCCGCGTGATGCAACGTGTGCATGCAGCCCGCGGCTTGGTGATCGAGTACGACGAGCCGCTGAACAACAACGCCGACTGGGCGTTTGCCGGTGAAGAACAAGACCTGCAAGAAATGCTCGGCAACGTGCTCGACAACGCCTGCAAATGGGCGCGTCAGACCGTTCGCGTCAGTGTTGGGCCGGTGACCGATGCGTCGCCACTCCAACTGCGCGTGTGCATTGAAGATGATGGACCGGGAATTGACGAAGCCTTACGCCAGCAAGTCTTGGCTCGCGGCGTGCGCGCAGACGAATCAGTGCCGGGCTCTGGTCTAGGGCTGGCCATCGTCGCCGACCTGGTGCAGCTGTATGGCGGCAGTCTGCAACTCGGCACATCAACGCTGGGTGGCTTGAAGCTGGAGCTGCACTTACCGGCAGTCAGCTGAAAAACCGGCAAGCTTTTATACTTAGCGGCTTTCCCCTTTTCTTCAACAGCCTCTGGACACACACCATGAAACGCTGCACCCCATGAGCAAAAAAGTCTTTATCAAAACCTTCGGCTGCCAAATGAACGAGTACGACTCGGACAAGATGAGCGACGTACTGCATGCCGCTGAAGGCTATGAGCCCACGCA
>CANFWV010000082.1 GCA_947450695.1 Comamonadaceae bacterium | reverse complement strand
TTAACACGTGTGCCCTGGCTGCTCTGGCCGCTGTCTCTGCTGCTTCTGCACAATCGACCGTCGAAATCTACGGCCGCGCTCACCTGGCTCTGGACAGCTGGGAAATGACTGGTGCCCGTGATGGCGCTGCTAACGATGTTCGCTCACGCATGCGTCAGTCTGACGACTCGTCACGCATCGGGTTTCGTATCAATGAAGACCTTGGTGGTGGCTTGCGCGCCTTCTCCGTGATCGAAACCGGTATTGTTCTCGATACCGCCTCAGATAAAGGTCAAGCTGGCACTGCCAACTCTGGTGCTGGGTATTTCGGTTCGCGCGAAGCTCACGTTGGTATTGGCAACGGTATGGCCGAAGTGCGTTTGGGTCGCCAAAACGTGTTTTGGTCCAATGGCAAGATTGAAGATGTGACGTCCAACTTAATCCACGGTGGTGTGGTTTCTGCATATACAGCTCCTTCGTCAGGCTGGATCGCTGCCCCCGCATCACGAGTAGACAACACAACCAAGATCGTTTTGAACAAAGATCTGGTTGGCACCATGTTCTCTGGCTCAGAAGTCTGGTATTCGACGGGCTCCAAAGCAGAGCAAACTCCAGCGGGCGCTGATGATAAAGCCAAATCTTTGGGGTTCACTCTGAAAGCTGAGCAAGGTCCTTTTGCTGCTCAAATTGACTATGGTCAAAACAAAAATGGCAACAACGGTATTGACTCGATCGTTGCTCCTTTAGTTAATGATTCAACCATCACGGGTACTAAGCTGGGTCTGGCTTATTCGTACATGCCCACCAGCAAAATTTCGTTCATTCACACGCAGTTGAAGCAAGAATTCAATGGCGTAGGCAAAAACAACGTTCCTGCTACTCAAGGCAATTTTAATGATGCAGGATATGTTACTGGTGCTGCCGCTGTCGGCTTTCGCAAGCAATCCAGCAATGCTTTCGGCATTCAGCATGACTTGGGCGGCGGCAATATGCTGATCGGTCAATACGTCTTACAAGACGACATGAAAGACTACACAGGTTCTAGGGCCGAAACGGGCTCGAAAGCCTACACACTGGCTTACCGTAAAGAGTTGAGCAAGCGCACCAGTCTCAGCGCTGCGTACACACGCTTTGACAACGATGCCAACAACAACATGATGAACTCAGGCGGCGGTCAGTCTGCTGTTGCTACAGGCCCAATGGGTGGCACCGTGACCATGGTCGGTGTTGGCATCATGCACAACTTCTAAATCCCAAGCAGGCTAAAGCCTGCTGAAGATTGAGAGATTCAAACCTCGTCACTCGCAAGAGTGGCGGGGTTTTTTCATGTCGGGGTTTTGTTGAAACTCAGGAACCAGACTGCAGAACATTGGCCATCAGCAGTTGTACAGCTGAAAACAGCTGATTCACGCTCAATCAACGCATGGGCAAGCGTCTGTGAATGACTTGCTTGCGCAGCCAGCAACGCAAAAACTCAAAAACGCAAACTAATACTTAATATTTATTATTATTTACTTTAAGCGGTCTTTAAAACCATAAAAATTAAACATAAATTTACAAAATAATCATAAATTATCAAATAACTTCAGACGGCAACTTGCAGCAAAACATCAGTACCAGACCATTCTGACCCGCATTGGCCTCCTTGGTACCCGTAGGAGGCCAGCCCCCTGGCCGATTCCCCGCGCGCAGCAAGGTTTCGCCGAGAGGGCTCGGCTCCTACAGGGCAGGAATGCAAACGGTGCCGGAGCTCTAAGCGCCTTCACTCCGGCCTGCTGGCGGTGTGACGCCCAGATGTAGATAGGCGGCCAGCGTAGCAATGCGGCCGCGCGGTGTGCGTTGCAGATAGCCCTGTTGGATCAAATACGGCTCGATCACGTCTTCGATGGTGCCGGCGTCTTCGCCAATGCTGGCGGCAATGCTGTCCAGGCCGACCGGGCCGCCGTCGAAACGGTGGATCACGGCTTCGAGCAGCTTGCGGTCCATCACGTCAAAACCACGCGGGTCGACGTCGAGCATTTCGAGGGCCTTGTGAGCAATGTCCAGCGTGATGACGCCGCTGCCTTTGACGTCTGCATAGTCGCGCACGCGGCGCAGCAGGCGGTTGGCAATGCGCGGTGTGCCGCGCGAGCGTTTGGCGATTTCGATGCCGCCGGCTTCGTCCATCGGCGCGTTGAGCAAGCCGGCGCTGCGTTTGACAATGCGCGCTAGCTCTTCGGGGCTGTAAAACTCCAGCCGCGCGACGATGCCAAAACGATCCCGCAAGGGGTTGGTCAACATGCCGGCACGGGTCGTCGCTCCCACCAGCGTGAAGGGTTGCAAGTCCAGCTTGATGCTGCGTGCGGCCGGACCTTCGCCGATCATGATGTCGATCTGGTAGTCCTCCAGCGCCGGGTACAAAATCTCCTCAACGACAGGGCTGAGCCTGTGGATTTCGTCGATGAACAGCACGTCGTTCTTCTCAAGATTGGTCAGCAGCGCTGCCAAATCCTTTGGCTTTTCAAGCACCGGACCGCTGGTTTGGCGCAGATTAACGCCTAATTCGTGCGCGATGATGTGACTAAGCGTTGTTTTACCCAAACCTGGCGGACCGAACAGCAGCACATGGTCTAGCGCTTCATTTCGCTTTTTGGCAGCACCAATGAAAATCTCCAACTGCTCACGCACCTTGGCTTGGCCGACGTAGTCGTCAAACAGCTTGGGCCGCAGGGCGCGCTCAATGGCTTCTTCTTTGGGCGAAGCCGGCGCAGCGGACATCACGCGCTGGGTGGGCGGGATGTCGAAATCGTCGGTTTGTATGCTCATGCAACGTAATCCAAAGTAGTCATTCAGGTATTACTTCGTCAAGGCCTTGAGCGCCAACTTGATGCCCTCGCTCACGCCGACGTCTTGCGGCAGGGCTTTGAGGGCCAGTGCGGCGTCGCGGTCGCTGTAGCCCAGCGCCACCAACGCTTGCAAAATGTCGGATTGGCTGTCGCTGCCGGCGCTGGCGGGCAAACCGATGTCAGCACCGAGTTTGCCTTTGAGTTCTAACAGCAGACGTTCGGCGGTTTTTTTGCCAATACCCGGCACCTTGATGATGCGGCCAGCCTCTTGGGTGCTGACGGCCCGCGAGAGGTCGTCAACGCTCATGCCGCTGAGCACGCTGAGCGCCGTGCGCGGACCAACGCCTGAAATCTTGATGAGCTGGCGGAAGGCAGCGCGCTCAGTGGGTGTAGCAAAGCCATACAAAATCTGCGCGTCTTCGCGGACCACAAAATGCGTCAGCAAGCTGACCGTTTCGCCCAGCCCCGGCAGGTTGTAGTAAGTGCTCATGGGCACCAGCAGTTCATAGCCGACACCGTGGCAGTCGACCAGCAACTCAGGGGGATTTTTTTCGGCCAGTTGGCCAGTGATGCGTCCTATCATGGCCAAATCTTAGCAGTGCGACCTGCCCGTAAAATCAGTCTTCTACCAAAGGACACGCCCTTTTGATTCTTCGCCACACTTTCACGCCGCCCAACAACACCCGCATGGGTCATCTTTGCGGGCCACTTGATGCCCACATCCGAACCATTGAGGCCGCGCTGGACGTGACGATTGCGCACCGCTTTGAGCAGTTCAAAATCGACGGCCCCAAAGCCAAGGCCACGCAGGCACTCGAAGTGCTGCAAGCACTGTATGAGATGGCACGCAGCCCAATTCCGGAAGAACAAGTGCAACTGATGCTGGCCGGCGACACCGCGCTGACCAAAGCCCCAGACGGCACAACGGTGCTGACGACACGCCGCGCTGACCTGCGCGCCCGCACGCACAACCAGGGCCAGTACCTCGACAACATTGCGGCGCACGACATCACGTTTGGCATTGGCCCGGCTGGCACCGGCAAGACTTACTTGGCGGTGGCCTGCGCGGTGGACGCGCTGGAGCGCAGCGCCGTGCAGCGCATTGTGCTCACGCGCCCGGCGGTTGAAGCCGGCGAGCGACTCGGCTTTTTGCCGGGTGACATGAACCAGAAAATCGACCCGTATTTGCGCCCGCTGTATGACGCGCTGTATGAGTTGATGGGTTTTGAGCGCGTGCAAAAAGCCTTTGAGCGTCAGCAAATTGAAGTGGCGCCACTGGGTTTCATGCGCGGCCGCACGCTGAACCATGCCTTCATTATTTTGGACGAGGCGCAAAACACGACGCCCGAGCAAATGAAGATGTTTTTAACGCGTATTGGCTTTGGCAGCAAAGCCGTGGTGACAGGCGACGTCAGCCAGATTGATTTGCCGCGCACGCAGCTGAGCGGCCTGATTGATGCAGAGCGCGTGTTGAAGCGCGTCAAGGGCATCGCCATCACGCGGCTGACCAGCGCTGACGTGGTGCGACACCCGCTGGTGGCACGTATTGTGGACGCCTACGACCAGCAGCGCAGTCCGGACGCAGAGTCCGTTGACGTGCTTGACGCGCGCAAACCGGCGACTCGCAAATCACGCAGCAAGACTTGAAGACTTGATATGAAAAAGACAACACCCATCGCCATCAATGAGCTTGATTTGTCATTGCAGTTCGGCGCGTTTCCAGACATCGCCATCCACCGCGCCGCCCTGCCCCGCGCCGCCGTCAAGCGCTGGATCGTGCAGGCGCTGCAAAGCGATGCCGAACTGACCGTGCGCGTGGTGGGTGAGGAAGAAGCGCAGACGCTGAACCGCGACTACCGCCAAAAAGATTACGCCACCAACGTGCTGACCTTCGACTACACGCAAGCGCCAGTGGTGACCGCTGACTTGGTGTTGTGCGGGCCGGTGGTGGCGCGCGAAGCAGCGGAGCAAGGCAAAACCTTGCAGGCACATTACGCGCACTTGCTGGTGCACGCTAGCTTGCACGCCCAAGGCTATGACCACGAAACCAACGAGCGGGACGCGCTGGAGATGGAAGCGCTGGAGATGTTGTTAATGGCGTCCATGGGGTTTGAGAACCCGTATTGATCGCCGTCATTTAGCCGGCTAGTCGGTCACACCGGCGGCGACAAACAGCGGCTTACCCACAGGACCCGCTAAAAACCCAACGAACTGTTGCGCCAACACTTGCTGACTGCTACTGCCCAGCGGCGCTGCCGTGTAGCTGGTGTAGTTCTGCACCTCAGCCGGCAAGGGGCCTACCAACTTAAGTCCCTTGCCTTGGTACAAAAGAATTTCTGTCATCGCCGCAAAGCCGATTTCGCGCCCTTGCCCTTTGATGACATGCTCCAACACAGAGGCGCCATCAGGGTAGCGAGTGGCCTTGGCCTGAACCTGCACATCGATGCCCATGCGGCGCAACAGACCCTCGAAGTACAGCCCTGTAGAGGCACGATTGAACACCACCGATTGCGCGTCGAGCACCGACTGTTTGAGGGCTTGCTCACTTGAAATATCTGGCACGGGCGCACCGTTGCGCACGGTGACACCCATGCCGACCCGGCCCACATTGGCCCGCACGGCGCTAAGTTGGCCCGCACCGGCAAAGTCGGCGATGACCGCTGGCGGCGCAATCACCACGTCAAACACGGGCTGACCGTGCATGCGTTTGCGCAGCTCGGGCGCGGTGTTGAAAGTGACGTGCACCACGTGGCCCGTTTCGCGCTGAAAGGCCGACACGGCCGCCGTCAACCCAGGCTCAATAGCACCAGCGCTGAGCACTTGGAGTTCGGCGGCACCGGCTGCGCCTGCCGCACCGACCGCGCTAACCAAACCAATCAAAACGCAGGCACGCGCAGTCTGGAACCAAGCTTGAAAACAGGTCATGGTGAAGTCCTCGTTAGAAAATCAAATCAAATCTCGTTCGTCGTCAAAATGTCCTTCGACATCGGAAGGCAGTAGCTGAATACTGGCACGCAGACCGGGCACGGCGCTCATCAGCGCCTGCTCGACGCTGGTACGCACAGCGGCAGCGCGACCGAGCGTCCAGCTGGCGGGCATGTGCATGTGCATATCGACAAAAAGTCGCTGACCGGAACGCCGCGTTGTCAGGTGGTCAAAGCGAATGGTGGGATGAGCGAAGACTTCTAGCGACTTGTGGATTTCAGCCAGCACCTCGGGTTCGACGGCTTCATCCATCAAGCCTTGCGAGGAACGCCAGATCAGCCTGAAACCTTCCCACAGGATGTTGATGGCGACACCGATAGCTACCAGTGCATCAAGCCACAACCAGCCGGTCAACGCGACACCGGTGATGCCAACGACCACGCCGACGGAGGTCCAGACGTCGGTGACCAAATGTTTGGCATCGGCTTCGAGGGCGATGGAGCGGTGCTGCTTGGCAGACGCAAACATGACCCACGCGAGAAAACCATTCAGCGCGGAACTGACGATCGACAAGCCCAAGCCCCAACCGACTTGCTGCAAGGGTTGCGGATCAAAAAGACGATGGCCGGCAGCCCAGATGATGGCCAAAGCCGCTCCAACGATCAGCACACCTTCAAAGCCGGATGAAAAATACTCCGCCTTGTGGTGGCCGTAGGGATGGTCGTCATCTGCGGGGCGCATGGCAATCGTCACCATGACCAAGCCAAAAATGGCGCTGGCCAGGTTGACGAAGGACTCCATCGCATCGGCCAACAAGCCCACCGAATCGGTCAAATACCAAGCCAAGGTTTTCAATGTGATCGTGATCACGGCGACCACCACCGAGGCCCAGAGCAGGCGTTGTGGCGTCAGGGATTGCAGGGAAGGCAGTTTCATGCGCGTCTGACTTCAGCTCAAAGTGACTTTGGCAAACTTGCGCTTGCCGACCTGCACCACATAGGTGCCAGCAGCCAGCTTCAAGGCCTTGTCGCTGACCACGCTGGAGTCCACCCGCACGCCGCCACCGTCGATCAAGCGTGTCGCTTCACTGCCCGATGGCGCCAGCCCAGCGGCTTTGAGCAGCGCGCCAATGCCCATCGGCGCGCCGGACAGCACGACCTCGGCGATCTCATCGGGCACGCCGCCTTTGCTGCGGTTGATGAAGTCCTGTTCTGCCGCGTCAGCCGCCGTCGCAGAATGAAAGCGTGCCGTGATTTCCTTGGCCAGAGCCACTTTGGCGTCTTTAGGATTGCGGCCACCAGCCACTTCCGCCTTGAGCGCAGCAATGTCGGCTTCGCTCCGGAACGACAGCAACGTGTACCAGCGCCACATCAGCGTATCGGAAATCGACAGCACCTTGGCAAACATGCTGTTGGCGTCTTCGGCGATGCCGATGTAGTTGTTCTTGCTCTTGGACATTTTTTCGATGCCGTCCAAGCCTTCAAGCAGCGGCATCGTCAAGATGCATTGCGGCTCTTGACCGTATTCCTGCTGCAGTGTGCGTCCCATCAGCAGGTTGAATTTCTGGTCAGTACCGCCCAACTCCAAATCGGCCTTCAGCGCCACACTGTCATAGCCCTGCATCAGCGGGTACAGAAATTCGTGCACGCTGATGGGGGTACCGGCCTTGAATCGGTCATGGAAGTCGTTGCGCTCCATCATGCGGGCCACCGTGTACTTGGCAGCCAGCTGGATCATGCCCATCGAACCCAGCGGCAGACACCACTCGCTGTTGTAACGAATCTCGGTTTTATCCGGGTCCAGCACCAAACTGGCCTGGCGGTAATAGGTTTCCGCGTTGGACTTGATCTGTTCGGTGGTCAACGGCGGACGCGTGTTGTTGCGGCCGGATGGGTCGCCAATCAAGCTGGTGAAGTCGCCGATCAGGAAAATTACCTGATGCCCCAGATCCTGTAATTGGCGCATCTTATTGAGCACCACGGTGTGGCCAATATGGATGTCGGGCGCAGTGGGATCCAGCCCCAATTTGATGCGCAGCGGCTGGCCGGATGCCTCAGAACGGGTCAATTTTTTCACCCACTCGGCCTGCGGAATCAACTCCTCGCAACCGCGCAAAGACACGGCGAGCGCCGCCTGGACGCCATCAGACAAAGGTAAAGTTGTGGAATGCGCTTGATTCATAAGGGTTTTCGTTATCGTCCTCAAGGCTGAGGTGGCTATAATTCGAGGCTTGTTTTGAGAGACCAGCACCAGCGCTAATTCTAGATTGGCGCGCAACTTGCTGGTCCAACTTCGAATTGTCGCCGCTGCCCCAGAGGCCGCCCATTGATTTTTTGCCGTCTCTACCTTCCAGCGGGTTGTGATGCGCTCCCAAGCTGGAAGTCTTAGTTTTGAATATTGAAGGTTTTTCACGAGTTCTGTCGATCGTGCAGCTAGGCCAACAAAGCCTGCTCGATACGCTGGCCCGGCACCCCAAACGCATCGCCGCTTCACTTGCCGTGCTGTTGCTTGGCACGGGTGTCACGGCTTTTGGCGTTGCCCCCCTCGCCCCTGATGCAGCCGATCTTCCAGTCCACGAGATTGTGGAAGTGGTTCAAGCCCTGCCTGGCCAAGCCCAAGTCGACGCGCTGCTAGACCACCATTTCAACCTTTATCGGACCGAAGTCACGCGCAGTTCGGACACCGCCGAATCGCTACTCCGTCGGCTGAACATCGACGATGCAGATGCAGCCGCTTTTTTGCGTATTGACGGCAATGCCCGATCGCTGATGATCGGACGCGCCGGCAAAACCGTGACGGCCGAAACAACCGACGACCAGCGCCTGCTCAAGCTGTCGATGCGCTGGGCCACTGACGACGACACGCAATTCAAACGCCTGGTAATCGCACGCAATGGCATGGCGTTCACCTCGCGCATTGAATCGGCGCCCTACACCATCGCCACCCGGATGGCCCGGGGCAACATCAAAAGCTCGCTATTTGCAGCCACCGACGACGCAAACATTCCAGACGCTGTGGCGACCCAGATGGTCAATATTTTTTCTGGTGATATCGACTTCCAACGCAGCCTGCGTAAGGGCGACCGCTTCAGCGTTTTCTACGAAACCCTGGAAGCCGACGGAGAGTCGATCAAAACCGGCAAGGTGCTGAGCACGGAGTTCACCAACAACGGCAAGACCTTCCAAGCCATGTGGTTCAACGATGCAGCGCAAGTGACCAATGCCGTCAAAGCCAGTAGCAAGCCAACAAAGGGCGCTTACTACTCTCTTGATGGTCAGAGTCTACGCAAGGCGTACTTGGCATCGCCTGTGGCATTTTCGCGCATCAGCAGTGGCTTCAAGATGCGTTTTCACCCGATATTGAATACTTGGCGCAACCATTTAGGCGTCGATTACGCATCCCCGACCGGCACCCCAGTGCGCAGCATTGGCGACGGCGTGGTGGACTTTGCTGGGGTCCAAAACGGCTTCGGCAACGTGATCTTCATCAACCACAAGGCCGGTCACACCACGGTGTATGCACACTTGAGCCGCATCAATGTGAAGCGCGGCCAGATCATCAGCCAAGGCCAGAATATTGGCGCTGTCGGCTCCACTGGTTGGGCTACCGGCCCGCATCTGCATTTTGAGTTTCGCGTGAATGGCAAGCAACAGGACCCTATTTTGCTGGCACAACAGAGCGAAAGCATTCCTCTATCTGCCAGCAGCATGCCAGCATTCAAGCAGTTGGCCGGCACCGTACGCCAGCAAATGCAGATCGCCAGCACGATTGGCCAGAGCCGCGCGGAGTAAATGGGAACCGGGCTCTGCTTAACGCCCGCCCTTTTGACTCATGTCTGAGTACTTCATTGGCTTGATGTCAGGCACGTCACTAGACGGTGTGGATGGCGTCATCGCTGATTTTTCTGTTCGCGCTCCGGCACTTGTTCTCGCCTCCGCCAGCATGCCGTTTGAGGCCGACCTCAAAAGCGAACTGCTGGCTCTGAACACCCCTGGCGACAACGAACTGCATCGGGCTGCATTAGCAGCCAACCAGCTTGTGACAACTTACGCCCAAGTGATTGAGCGTCTGTTGGTAAGCGCAGCGGCCAGCGGCATCAGACGCCAAGACATCATCGCCATCGGGGCTCACGGCCAAACTGTACGACACCGGCCCCAAGAATTCGGCGTCGGCTACACCCTTCAATTGAACAATCCGGCACTGCTTGCCGAGCGCACCGGTATCGATGTAGTGGCCGATTTCCGAACCGCCGATGTCGCGGCGGGCGGCCAAGGTGCACCTTTGGTGCCGGCTTTTCATGCTGCGGTTTGGGGCGACAGCAGCCGCTCCAGAGCCGTACTCAACATCGGCGGCATCAGCAACATCACGCTGCTGCACGCAAGCGGCGAAGTTCAAGGATTTGACTGCGGGCCCGGCAATGCGCTGATGGATTTCTGGTGCCAGCGTCATACCGCAGAGCCCTATGACGATGCCGGCGCTTGGGCTGCGTCAGGACAAGTTCATCCGCCCTTGCTGGCCCAATTGCTAGGGTCGCCCTATTTTTCACGTCGGCCTCCAAAAAGCACAGGGCGTGACCTGTTTAATCAACCCTGGCTTGAACAGCAACTTGACAGCTTTGGCGCGCTCGCGCCAGCGGACGTACAAGCCACCCTGACCGCACTGACGGCACAAGTCTGTTCCCAAGATCTGCGACATTACATGCCCGCAGCCACTGAGTTACTGGTGTGTGGCGGCGGCGCGCTTAACAACGAACTGATGCGTCAGATCGGATTGGCGTTACCGGGTGTTCATGTCAGGTCAACGCAGGCGCATGGCTTGCCGCCGTTGCAAGTCGAGGCAGCAGCGTTCGCTTGGCTGGCACAAGCCTTTGCCCATAACAAACCTGGTAATTTGACGGCAGTCACCGGCGCCAAAGACCCACGGGTATTGGGTGCACTTTACAAGGCAGCACGCAAGCCGGACCTAGGCTGAGGGCTGCAAAGCGACAGCCACGAATGCAAAAAAGGGCCGCTGGCCCTTTTTTTGTATCGCTGCAAAGCAGCTGTGAAAGCCTACTGGCGAAGCTTCAAGCTGAAAAGCTGGAGCCGCAACCGCAAGAGCTGGTGGCGTTCGGGTTCTTGATGACGAACTGGGCACCTTCAAGGTCATCTTTGTAGTCGATTTCAGCGCCCACCAAATATTGGTAGCTCATCGCGTCAATCAGCAGTGACACGCCATTTTTGGTCATGGTGGTGTCGTCTTCGTTGGTGATTTCGTCGAAAGTGAAGCCGTACTGAAAGCCAGAGCAACCGCCGCCCTGCACAAACACACGCAATTTCAAGTCCGGATTTCCTTCTTCCGCGATCAAGTCAGCCACCTTGGCGGCGGCACTGTCGGTGAAGACAAACGGGCTGGGCATTTCGGTCTGGATATCGTTGGCAACTGCGTTCATAGAAGGCTCCTCATTGGGTTCAGGAGGGAATAGTACAGTAATTTAATCAACCACAAAGCCGTCATGCCTACTCACGACGAAGCATGAAAAAAGCCGCCGGGCTTGCACCGCGGCGGCTTTCTCTGCTGTGGGCAGAACGGGAAGCGGATTAACGCTTGCTGAACTGCTTGCGGCGACGTGCTGAACGGAAACCGACCTTTTTACGCTCGACTTCACGTGCATCGCGGGTGACAAAACCAGCCTGGCTCAGAGCCG
>CANFWV010000081.1 GCA_947450695.1 Comamonadaceae bacterium | reverse complement strand
CTTTGCCGCTGGTTTGGCCAGTGACAAATTCGCCGGCTTCGAGGGCTTTTTCCAAGCTCATCCACGATGCCAAGCGCTTGGCTTTGTCGCGGCTCAGCAGGGTGTCGCCGTAACCGTTTTCGACCGAGTCGATGGCCACAGCCACAAAGTCGCCGACCTGGACTTCGAGTTCACCTTGGTCGTTTTTGAATTCTTCGAGAGGCACATAGGCCTCGGATTTCAGTCCGGCATTGACAACAACGTGGTTGTGGTCAATGCGAATGACTTCAGCAGTAATAACCTCGCCCGTGCGCATTTCGGAGCGCTTGAGAGATTCTTCAAAAAGGGCGGCAAAAGATTCAGACATTGATTTTCCTAATCCCCAGAACAGTGTTCCGACAGCGGAATTGCTATCGTTTTTAGAGCTGACTGCGGCGGTTTGGTGCGGTCTTGGAGAAGATCGCGGGTTAAGTTATGAACCAACTGAAGTAGCTTCAGATGGGCCGGGTGCTGCGCCACCAATCAATCAAGATATCGGTTGATGACTCAATTGATATCTCAGAATTGTCGAGTAGCTTAGCGTCTTGAGCGGGTTTCAAGGGAGCGCTTTGACGTGATGAGTCACGCAGATCGCGGGCTTCCAAGTCCTTTTCAATGTCTCTCAGTATAGCTGGAATACCCTTTGAAATCAACTGCTTATGCCTGCGCTCGGCGCGGTGCAGGGCACTCGCCGTGAGGAAGACTTTGAGTGCTGCGTCGGGGAAAATTTCGGTACCCATGTCGCGACCATCGGCGACCAAGCCAGGCAGCTGCCGAAAGCCGCGTTGCAGCGCCAGCAAAGCGGCACGCACGGGTGGGTGAACCGACACTTGCGAGGCCGCCATGCCGGCGATTTCGGTGCGGATGGCGTCGGACACGTCTTCACCCGCCAGCAAAATTTGGTCGCCGACAAAGCGCACGGGTAGGGTGGCGGCGATGGCGGCCACGCCGTTTGCGTCGTTCAGGTCCACGCCGGCACGGCTGGCTGCAAAGGCCGCCAAGCGGTAGAGCGCGCCGGAGTCGAGGTAGTGGTAGCCGAGCCGGTGGGCTGCCACTGCTGCAAGTGTGCCTTTGCCAGAAGCGGTTGGGCCGTCAATGCTCAGCACTGGAATATCAGCCGGCCGGGCTAGGGCAACTGAGAACAGCGTTTCAAAGTAATCCGGAAAGGTCTTGGCGACGCATTTCGGATCCAGAATGCGCACCGGCAGACCAGCAGGGTTGAAGGCGGCAAGCGAAAAACACATGGCCACGCGGTGGTCGTCGTAAGTATGAATGGCGGCGCTGTGCCATTGCTGCGGCGGTTTGATGCGGATGAGGTCCGCGCCCTCTTCCACTTCAGCACCGAGCTTGCGTAGCTCGCAGGCCATGGCGGCGATGCGGTCTGTTTCTTTGACTCGCCAGCTGGCGATGTTGCGCAGCGTGGTTTGGCCGTCTGCATACAGCGCCATGACGGCGAGCGTCATGGCGGCGTCGGGGATATGGTTGCAGTCGAGGTCGATGGCTTTGAGTGGCCAGGCGCCGCGCGAAATCTTTAGGGAGTTCGGGCTGCTTTCAATTTTGGCGCCCATCAGCCGCGCGGCTTCGACAAAGCGGATGTCGCCTTGAATCGATCCCGATCCGATGCCCCAGACTTCAATCGTGTGGCTGGGGTCTGCGCCGGTGGCTATGGCCCCTAGAGCGACAAAATAACTGGCCGATGATGCGTCGCCTTCAACGTGAATTTCGCCCGGCGACTGGTAGGTGCTGCCGGCCGGAATGGTGAAGCTTTGCCAGCCGTCCCGCTGCACCTGAATGCCGAAGCGGGCCAGCAAGTTCAGCGTGATCTCGATGTACGGTTTGGAGATCAATTCGCCCGAGACCTCGATGCGAATGTCGCGCTCGGCCACCAGCGGCAGCGCCATCAGCAGTGACGTCAGGAACTGGCTCGACACATCGCCGCGGACTTTGATGGGCGCGTCCAACCGGAGTTGGCCGGGCCGAAGCCGCAGCGGGGGAAAGCCGTCTTCTCCCAAATAGTCAATGCCGCAGCCGAGTTGGCGCAGCGCGTCAACCAAGTCGCCGATGGGTCGCTCGTGCATGCGCGGCACGCCCGAGAGTTCAAAATCGCCACCCAGCAGGGCGAGTGCGGCCGTCAGTGGGCGCATGGCGGTGCCTGCGTTGCCCATGAATAATTTGCCCTGCGTGTTCAACAACTTGCCACCCAAGCCGCCAATGACTGCGGTGTGGCCGGTTTGCTCTACCGAGCAGCCGAGTTGCTTGAGCGCGGCCAACATCACGGCCGTGTCATCTGAGGCCAGCAAGTCGTGCACCACGGTTTCGCCTTGGCTCAAAGCGGCCAGCAGCAGCACACGATTCGAGATGCTTTTAGAGCCCGGCAGGCGAACGGTGCCGTGCGCGCCGGTCAGTGGCGGAATGTCTAGAAATTCGATGTCAAACATGAAACAGCCACCCTTATCAGGGAAATCAGGAAAGTTATTTGGAAGAAGCGGCGGGCGTGTGTTGCCAGTTGGCGCGAGCTTGGCTGGCTTGGCGAATGCGCTCTTGCAGCGATGCTGTATCGCCGGTCTCGATTAATTTTTCAAGCGCCTGTAAGGTTGTTTGAAAATGCCGCGATTGCGCCAGCAGCTCGTCCCGGTTGGCCAGAAAAATATCGCGCCACATGGCGGGTTCACCAGCAGCGATGCGGCTGAAATCACGAAAGCCTGGCCCCGCCAGTGATAAGTATTGCTCGCCGTCAGCTTGTGTTTCCAAACTGTTCATCATGGCAAACGCCAGCAAATGCGGCAGATGACTCACGGCGGCATAAGCCGCGTCATGCGTTTGCGGTGACATTTCGCTGACGATACAACCCAGTGCCTTCCAAACCTGGCTGGCTTGTTGACGTTGCACGGTGGCTGTTTCTGGCAGCGGCGTAAGGATGACTTTTTTACCAACGTACAAATCGACCAACGCGTTTTGCACGCCCGAGACTTCGCGGCCGCAGATGGGATGCGCGGGCACAAAGCAAGGGAGTCGATCGCCGAGCACGTGCTGGGCTGCTAACACGACGTCGCGTTTGGTTGAGCCAACGTCCATCACCAACGCCGTGGCGTCGATAACCGGTTGAATGGCGATCAAAGTCGCTTGCGTTGCTGCCACCGGCACCGCCAGCAAAATCAAATCAGAACCATTGGCCGCTTCAGCCGCTGAGCTGCCAATGGCATCAATCACGCCCATTTTCAGGGCGAGTTCTGTGGTGCTGTTTGACGGGCTGAAACCGATGACGCGCTTGACCAGTCCAGCGCGTTTGAGGGCCAATGCAAACGAGCTGCCCATCAGGCCGCAGCCGATCAGACCGAGTTGCTCAAACATGACGGCCAATCTCAGTCGCCAGCAGGGTAAGTGCCGAGCACCTTGAAGAAGGCGCAGAGCTGTTGTAAATCTTTCAGTGCGGCAACAACATGCGGCTCAGACGTATGCCCCTGCAGGTCGATGTAAAAGTAATATTCCCATTGACCCGAACGAGCTGGGCGGGATTCAAAGCGCGTCATTGACACACCGTGTGTTTTGAGTGGGCCGAGGATGTCGTGCACCGCACCGGGCCGGTTTGGCACAGAGACGATCAGGCTGATGCAGTCTTTGCCTGAGGGCGGTGGCGAGGGCAACGTTTGCGGCAGGCAAACCACGGCAAAGCGCGTGCGGTTAAAAGCGTCATCTTGGATGGCGTGAGCGGCTGTGTGCAGTCCAAACTGCGTGCCTGCACGGTCGCTGGCGATGCCGGCCCACGCTGGATTTGTGGTCGCCAGTCGTGCACCTTCTGCATTGCTAGATGCCGTTCGACGTTCAGCGTTGGGCAAGTGCGTCGTGAGCCAGCCTTGACACTGAGCCAGTGCTTGCGGATGCGCGTAAACCACTTCGATGCCTTCGAGGGAGTCGGACAGGCGCAGCAGGTTGTGACGGACCAGCAGGCTGGTTTCGCCAATGATGTGCAGCGGCGACGTGAGGAACAGATCTAGCGAGCGCGAGATCACACCTTCAGTGGAGTTCTCTACTGGCACCACGCCATAGTTGGCGCTGCCGCCAGCGGTTGCGCGGAAGACTTCGTCGATGCTGTTACACGATACGTGCTCAATGCTGGTGCCAAAAAAATTCAGGGCGGCTTGTTCGCTGAAGGTACCGGCAGGGCCAAGATACGCCACTCGCACGGGCGCCTCCAGTGCGAGGCAGGCCGACATGATTTCATTCCAGATGGCGGCGACATGTTCGTTCTTCAGGGGGCCCGTGTTGGCTTGCTGAATTTTGTCAATGACTGCAGCTACACGATCAGGTCTGAAGAAGGGTGTGCCTTCCAGTTTTTTAACTTCGCCAACCTGCTCGGCTACATGGGCCCGTTGGTTCAACAGCGTCAGCAGTTCTTTGTCGAGCTTGTCGATTTGAATTCGTAAGTCAGGAAGATTAGGTGTCATGTTGTCTAGCGCAGGTCACGCGCATTTTTGTTCAAATTCTCGCATGTGGCTCACCAGCGCTTCTACACCGGCTAGTGGCATTGCGTTGTAAAGACTGGCGCGCATGCCGCCTAGCGTTTTATAGCCTTTGAGCTGCAATAGTCCACGTGCTTTGGCTTGCGCCAAGAAAGGATCATTGAGCTTGTCGTCGGCCAGAAAAAACGGAATATTCATCCGCGAGCGGCAATTGCTGGCGACGCGGCTGGTGTAGAAATCTGAGCTGTCAATGAAGTCGTACAGCAGCTTAGCCTTGGTGATGTTGCGCTGTTCGATGGCCGCAATACCACCTTGTTTTTTTAGCCATTGAAAGGTCAGGCCGGCGATGTAAATGCCGTAAGTTGGCGGCGTGTTGTACATCGACTCAGCGTCAGAAACTATTTTGTAGTCAAAAGCTGAAGGGCAGTGCTGCATGGAGTGGCCCAGCAAGTCTTTGCGCACAAATACCAACGTCACGCCGGCGGGACCGACGTTTTTTTGGGCGCCACCATAGGCCAGACCAACGCGCGACCAATCAACCGGCCGCGAAGCCATGTGCGAAGAAATATCTATCACCAGCGGTGCTTGACTGCCGAGTTTTTTGAGGTCTGGCAGTTCATGAATTTCTACGCCGTGAACTGTCTCGTTGGTACAGACGTGGACATAGCGTGCGTCGTCGCGCAATTGCCAAGTTTCGGGCGCAGGCAGGCTGGTATGACCGTCAGAGATGTTGCTGGCGGCGATGTTGACTTGGCAGTATTTGCGAGCTTCTTTTTGTGAACGATCGCTCCAGTTGCCGGTGACCACGTAATCAGCTTGTTCAGCGCGGGAGAGGTTCAAGGGAACAATGGCATTTTCAGCAATGCCGCCACCTTGCATGAAGAGGATGCTGAACTCTTCGGGCACAGCCAGAAGCTCACGGATGTCAGCTTCTGCAGTTTCATAAATCGAGACAAACTCTTTGCCACGGTGGCTCATTTCCATGACGCTCATGCCGCTGCCATGCCAGTCCAGCATCTCGGCTGCGGCGCGCTCGAGCACTTCTTCGGGCAGCGCGGCTGGGCCTGCCGAAAAGTTATAGGGACGACTCATTTTTTGGCTGGTTTGGCAGCCGATGCTGCTGGCTTAGCCGGTGCGACTGCTGCTGGAGCAGTTGAAGGCGCTGGCCCGACGATGCGAGTTGCGGCTTCGTCAAATTGCTTGGCTCTGACTATTACTTCAGCGCGCGATGCTTCTACCAACTTGCTGGTGAAAATCGAACCCAGTTCGGGCGCGATGCTCTGGTATTTTCGAATTGCCGGGGCTTCTAAGAAGGTGGCAATTTGCTTCAGTTCTTCAAGCGTGAACCGCTCCATGTAAACCGGCACCAAAGCGTTCGTGCCGACTTGTTGGAGTTTGCTGCGAATGATCTGGCTGACTTCGTCGGCGTATTTTTGTAACTCCGTGTTCAGTTCGGCCGAGACCTTGGCTTGCTGGGGCTTAGCCACATTGGTTAACAAGCGAGGTTGCCAGTTGTTGATCATGTCCTGGGTTGTACCGTTGGCGAGACTCGTCACCAGACGCTCCATGTCGGGACCCTGCTGTAAGGTCACTACCTTGGTTGCCCACTCCAGCTTGGGATCGGCAGCGAAGGGCGCTTGCGAGATTGGTGTTGCGGGCGCTGTCGCAGGGGCTTGCGCCCATGCGCTAAAACCGAGTGTCGCAAGCGCGATGGTTGAAATTAATCTCTTCATTCGGTAGCTTCCGGGTTAATGTCGCTGTTGTCAGTGGTCTCGACATCGTCCACCAATGTGGCGTCGTTTTCAACGATCCGTTGCAGACCGCTCAACTGTGAGCCGTCGTCGAGTCCGATGAGGGTCACGCCTTGCGTGGCACGGCCCATTTCGCGGATCTCGCTGACGCGGGTGCGAACCAGTACGCCGCGGTCTGTGATGAGCATGATCTCATCGTCAGGGTGAACCAGCGTGGCGGCCACAACCTTGCCGTTGCGCTCGCTTTGCTGAATCGCGATCATGCCTTTTGTGCCACGTCCGTGGCGGGTGTATTCGTCGATTGAGGTGCGTTTGCCGTAGCCGTTTTGCGTGGCCGTCAGCACGCTTTGTAACTCGTCTTCGGCCACCAGCATGGCGATCACATTTTGAGTTTCTTCCAGCATCATGCCGCGCACACCACGGGCTGTGCGGCCCATCGGGCGGACGTCGTTCTCGTCAAAACGCACAGCCTTGCCTCCGTCCGAGAACAGCATCACGTCATGCTTGCCATCGGTCAATGCCGCGCCAATCAGGTAGTCGCCATCATCAAGGGCGACGGCGATGATTCCGGCCTTTCGCGGGTTGTTGAAGTCATCCAGCGGTGTCTTTTTGACGGTACCCATGGAGGTCGACATGAAGACATAACGATCGGCTGGAAAGCTGCGGTTGTCGCCGGTCAGCGGCAACACAACCGTGATTTTTTCGCCTTCTTGCAGGGGGAACATGTTGACGATCGGGCGGCCGCGCGATCCGCGTGAACCAGCGGGAACTTCCCATACCTTGAGCCAGTAAAGGCGACCGCGGTTAGAGAAGCACAGCATGTAGTCGTGCGTGTTGGCGATGAAGAGTTGATCAACCCAGTCGTCTTCTTTGGTGGCAGTGGCCAGCTTGCCGCGGCCACCGCGTTTTTGCGCGCGGTATTCGCTCAAAGGCTGGCTCTTGACGTAGCCAAGGTGAGACAAGGTCACCACCATGTCGGTGGGTGTGATCAGGTCTTCGGTGCTCAGGTCAAACGAGCTGTGTTCAATCAGGCTTCTGCGAGCGCCAAGTTTTGTCTGGCCAAACTCGATTTTGACGGCAGTCAACTCATCGCCAATGATGGTGGATACGCGCTCGGGATGGGCCAGGATGTGGAGCAGATCGTCGATCTCTGCCATGACTTCCTTGTACTCCACCACGATCTTGTCCTGCTCTAGACCGGTCAGGCGCTGCAGACGCATCTGCAGAATTTCTTGCGCTTGGGTTTCAGAGAGTCGGTACAAGCCATCAGCACCCATGCCAAATTCGCGCTCAAGTCCGTCAGGCCGGTAATCGTCTGCATTGACCACATCGCCATCAGCGCGCGTGCGTATCAGCATCTCACGTACCAGCTTGCTGTCCCACGGTTTGAGCATCAACTCAGCCCGGGCAACTGGCGGTGTGGGTGCATTCCGAATGATGGCAATGAATTCGTCAATATTCGCCAGTGCGACGGCCAGTCCCTCTAAGACATGGCCGCGTTCGCGGGCCTTGCGCAAGGTGTAGATCGTGCGGCGCGTGACCACTTCACGGCGATGCGACAGGAAGACCTCGATCAAATCCTTCAGGTTGCACAGTTTAGGCTGGCCATTCACCAGCGCCACCATGTTGATACCGAAGTTGTCTTGCAGCTGGGTTTGTTTGTAGAGGTTGTTGAGCACCACTTCTGGTACTTCGCCGCGTTTGAGTTCGATGACCAGCCGCATGCCTGATTTGTCGCTCTCATCTTGGATGTGGCTGATCCCTTCGATCTTCTTTTCATGGACCAGTTCGGCCATGCGCTCTTGCAGTGTTTTCTTATTGACCTGGTAAGGCAATTCGTCAACGATGATGGATTGGCGCTGGCCTTTGTCGATGTCTTCAAAGTGGCACTTCGCACGCATCACGACGCGGCCGCGGCCAGTGCGGTAACCGTCACGCACGCCGTTGATGCCGTAAATAATGCCGGCTGTCGGGAAGTCGGGGCCGGGGATGATTTCTATCAAGTCGTCAATGGTGGCGTCCGGGTGCTTCAGCATGTGGAGGCAGGCGTCGACCACTTCATTCAGGTTGTGCGGCGGAATGTTGGTGGCCATGCCGACAGCAATACCGGACGAGCCATTGACCAGTAAATTCGGAAACCGGGCCGGCATGACCAGTGGCTCATACTCACTGCCGTCGTAGTTGGGGCCGAAATCCACCGTTTCTTTGTCCAAGTCCGCCAGCAACTCATGGGCAATTTTGGACATGCGGATTTCGGTGTAACGCATGGCCGCAGCGTTGTCACCGTCGACCGAGCCGAAGTTGCCTTGACCGTCAACCAACAGGTGGCGCAGGGAGAAATCCTGCGCCATGCGAACGATGGTTTCGTAGACCGCGCTGTCGCCGTGTGGATGGTATTTACCAATGACGTCACCGACGATACGGGCTGACTTTTTGTAGGGCTTGTTCCAGTCGTTATTGAGTTCGTGCATGGCGAACAAAACACGACGGTGCACGGGCTTGAGTCCGTCGCGGGCGTCTGGCAGCGCACGCCCGACGATCACGCTCATGGCGTAATCAAGGTAGCTGCGCCGCATTTCCTCTTCCAAGCTAATGGGGAGGGTTTCTTTGGCAAACTGGGTCATGGAGGGCCTGAGAGAAGTCGCAAAATAAGCAAAATGCTTGGATGAGGCGAAACACAACCCAGCTAGGCCGAGTTAGTGCAACCCAACATTTTACGGCCTCTGCCGTCATAATATTTTGTAGTTGGTATGCAACATAAATGAAGAATAAAGGCTGCATTCATGTGGGACAAGGCCTTGGGCTTGGTTTCTGCCTAGGATCCGTATGGCACAATTGTTGTAACGCTTGGGGTGATGGTCATTCAAAGCGTGTTAATTAAATTAGCAATTCAGTCATCGCAGCCATGCTGCGGCAACTCTCAGAGGACAACTATGAAGAAACTCAATAAATTGGCAGTGTTGTTCGCTTCCGTAGCGATTGTTACCGCCGCGGGTGCTCAATCCGTGGACAACTGGCGCAATGCTGGCGGCGAACTGGCTTGGAAAAACGGCGCTGGTGAACTGTGCTGGCGTGGTTCCGCTTGGACCCCTGCTACTGCCGCCAAAGGCTGTGACGGCGCGATTGTTCCCGCTGCACCTGTTGCTGTGATTCCTCCAGCGCCTCCTGCACCTGCACCAGCCCCAGTTGCAAAACCGGCTCCTGCAGTTGTCGTTGTTCCAGCTGTCGCTGCAACCAAAGTGACTTACGCTGCGGATGCATTTTTTGACTTCGACAAGTCTGCTCTGAAACCAGAAGGCCGTGCTAAGTTGGACGATCTGATTGGCAAGATCAAGGGCATCAACCTTGAAGTCATCATCGCTGTGGGTCACACAGACGCTATCGGTACCGTCAAGTACAACCAGAAGTTGTCAGTCAAGCGGTCTGAGTCTGTCAAGGCTTATCTCGTGTCCAAAGGCATCGAGAAAAACCGCGTTTACACCGAAGGCAAAGGCAAGAGCCAGCCAGTGGCAGATAACAAAACTTCTGAAGGCCGTGCGAAAAATCGCCGCGTCGAAATCGAAGTTGTTGGTACCCGCGCCAACTAATCCATTTCGGTGCTCTCAAAAAAACCGCGCTAAGGCGCGGTTTTTTTATGCCTCAACGATAATCAGCCACATGCACTCAACTGAAAATGCCGACCCGGCCGAACTGGCTAAATTCTCCGATCTTGCTCACCGTTGGTGGGACACCGAGAGCGAGTTTCGTCCTCTGCATCAAATCAATCCTCTGCGCCTCACGTGGATTGATGACTTGGTGCCTCTCAAGGGGAAGCGGGTGGTTGATATTGGTTGCGGCGGCGGAATTTTGGCTGATTCAATGGCGCGCAAAGGAGCGGACGTGCTGGGCATTGATCTGGCCACCAAGGCCCTGCGGGTGGCACAACTCCACGCACTTGAGGCCCAAACTGAGGGCGTGACTTATCGCGAAGTCAGCGCTGAAAAGCTCGCAGACGAACAGCCCGCTAGCTTTGACGTGGTCACATGCATGGAAATGTTGGAGCATGTGCCAGACCCTGCGTCAGTGGTTCGGGCTTGCGCCACGCTGGTGAAGCCGGGTGGCCGTGTTTTCTTCTCGACCATCAACCGTAATCCCAAGGCATTTTTATTCGCCATCGTCGGTGCTGAATACGTGCTGAACCTATTGCCACGCGGCACCCACGAATTTGCCAAGTTCATCAAACCCAGTGAACTGGCTGCCTATGCCCGCGCTGCCGGTCTTGATTTGCAGCACACACGCGGCATGGAATACAACCCGTTGACGCGCCACTACTGGCTCAGCGCCAACACCAGCGTCAATTACATGCTGGCCATGCAAAAAGCATGAGCTCTAAACATCTGCTTTTTGACGACATCGAAGCAGTGCTGTTTGACCTTGATGGCACCTTGATTGACAGCGCGCCCGACTTGGGGGCCGCCGCAGACAAAATGCGCACTGATCGAGGTTTGTCCCCGCTGCCTTTGACGGATTACCGTCCGATGGCGGGTGCTGGTGCCAGGGGAATGATCGGCGTAGCCTTAGGCCTGAGCCCCCAAGATCCGACTTTTCTAGAACTCCGTGAAGAGTTCTTTTTGAATTACGAGGCCTGCCTGACGGCGCGCACCTACGCCTTTGACGGCGTCGCCGAGTTGATCATTCAGATCGAGCTCCTTGGTTTGAAGTGGGGTGTTGTGACCAATAAATCTGAGCGCTTCGCTTTACCGTTGACGCGCAGCATGCCACTTTTTGCGACGGCATCTACCGTTGTCTGTGGTGACACCACGCCGCATTCAAAGCCGCATCCTGCGCCTTTGCTGGAGGCAGCACGACAGTTGAATGTTTTGCCGGAGCGCTGCTTGTACGTAGGCGATGACGAGCGCGACATTGTGGCCGGACGTGCCGCTGGCATGCCGACCGTGGCTGCGGCCTACGGTTACCTCGGTACTGCGGGTGAAACCGATGCCTGGAATGCCCACGCCACGATTCGATCTGCCGGCGAGCTCTTGAATTTCCTCCGAATGCCTTAAACTAGTAAACTTGGGGCTGCATTGGTTTCGACGTGGGTTCGGACGCGGTGTGGTGCATGTCGAGCTGAATGTGCTCGTTAATCTGATTCAAAAAAACTAACTGCAAACGACGAACGTTTCGCACTCGCTGCTTAATTGCCAGTGAGCTTTACAACAG
>CANFWV010000080.1 GCA_947450695.1 Comamonadaceae bacterium | reverse complement strand
TTTTTCGCTGGTGACTTGGCCTTCTTCAACGCCCAGTTGCTCAGCAATGATTTTCTTAACACGTGATTCGATATCGCTCATAGTTCCCTCTAAGGGTTGTTGAATTAATCCGTGATTTTAGCCCGTAAGAGACGTGAATCTCGACGGGCCTGCCGGACGGACGCGAACCGGCTGTTTTTTTAGGGTTTCCACCAACTTACATGTACATACCGCCGTTGATATGAATCTCTTGGCCCGTGATGTAGCTCGCCTCTGGGCTAGCGACAAAAGCAACAGCATGCGCGATGTCTTGTGGTTTGCCCAAGTGACCCA
The DNA here is from genome assembly GCA_947450695.1 of Comamonadaceae bacterium. Taxonomy (GTDB): domain Bacteria; phylum Pseudomonadota; class Gammaproteobacteria; order Burkholderiales; family Burkholderiaceae_C; genus Polaromonas. The sequence continues at coordinate 11,213 of CANFWV010000080.1, read as the reverse complement.
GCGGGATCTGACTCAGCAAGGCTTTTTGTTGCTCTTCAGGCAGGTTCGCGGTCATATCGGTTTCAATAAAACCCGGCGCAATACAGTTCACGGTGATCCCGCGTGAACCCAACTCGCGAGCCAGCGCACGGGTCATGCCGGCAACGCCTGCTTTGGCTGCGGCGTAATTGGCTTGCCCGGCATTGCCGGAAGCGCCAACCACTGAAGTGATGCTGATGATGCGGCCATAGCGCTGCTTCATCATCGTCCGCATGACGGCGCGGCTCATGCGAAACACGGCCTTGAGATTGGTGTCAAGCACGGCATCCCAGTCATCGTCTTTCAGGCGCATAGCCAGCATGTCGCGCGTGATGCCGGCATTGTTGACCAGCACTTGCAAGCCGCCATGCTCCTTGACCAAACTATCGATCAAGGCTTCGATGGCGGATGCGTCAGTGACGTTCAAGTTTTTGCCTGCGCAGCCCGGAAAGCTGGACAGCGTGTTGGAGATTTTGGCAGCACCTTCGTCTGTGGTGGCCGTGCCGATGACCTTCATGCCGCGGCGTGCGAGTTCCAGCGCTATGGCTGCACCAATACCGCGCGAGGCGCCAGTGACCAGCGCTAACTGGCCTTCTAATTTTTTGTCAGTCATGCTGCGTCGTTCGTTAAGAGAGTCTTCACATCTGTGAGGCTGGAAGGATCAAAAAGGGCAGCGCCCGAGAGCTCGGCATCAATGCGCTTGACCATACCGGCCAGCACCTTGCCCGGCCCACATTCCACCAGCGTATTGACGCCTCGGGCCTTGATAGCTTGAACGCATTCAACCCAGCGCACGGGGCCAAAAGCCTGCCTATAAAGCGCGTCGCGAATCCAATCGGGATCGGTCTCGACAGCCACATCGATATTGTTGATCACAGGAATCTGCGGCGCAGCCAAGACCACTGTGGCGAGTTTTTCCCGGAGTTTTTCAGCCGCTGGCTTCATCAGGCGGGAATGGAAAGGCGCAGACACCGACAGCAGCAAAGCGCGCTTGGCGCCGTTGGCCTTGAGGACTTCGCAGGCCTTGTCGACAGCAGCCTTGCTGCCGGCAATCACAGTCTGCCCGGCGTCGTTGAAATTGACCGCCTCGACCACCTCAGCAGTGATCGGGCCAAAACTGCGTACCGCTTCAGCACAACCTTCCATGACCTTAGCTGCCTCCATACCCAAAATAGCAGCCATCGCGCCAACACCTACAGGCACGGCGTCCTGCATAGCTTGAGCCCGAAAGCGCACCAGAGGCGTGGCTTGCGTCAAGGTCAGCACACCAGATGCCACCAACGCCGAATACTCACCCAGCGAGTGACCCGCCACAGCGGCAGGCGGTGCACCCGTTTCAGCCAACCACACACGGTAGGCGGCGACAGCTGCCACCAACATCACCGGCTGCGTGTTAGTGGTCAACGCCAGCGTCTCTTTAGGTCCTTGCTTGATCAGCAGACCTAGGTCTTCGCCCAATGCGTCCGAAGCTTCAGACAAGGTTTGAGACACCACAGGATGATCCCCCCATGCGTCCAACATACCGACTGACTGGGAACCCTGTCCAGGGAAAATAAAAGCAAATGGTTTCAAAAAAAGTCTCCGCAAAGTCTATGCATAGCCAGCACTCAACACATTCAACCGGCCTGCTTACGCTTCAATAATCGAGCAGCACAGCGCCCCAAGTGAAGCCGCCGCCAACGCCTTCTAGCAAGAGTGTGTCGCCTTGCCGGACTTTTCCGCTGCGCACAGCCACGTCGAGGGCCAGCGGAATAGATGCCGCTGAGGTGTTCCCGTGCTGGTCCACCGTGACGATCATTTTCTCCGGTGCCAGCTTGAGTTTTTTAGCCGTATTTTGCATGATGCGAATATTCGCTTGATGCGGGATCAGCCAGTCAATATCGGCTTGGGTTTTGCCTGCTTTTTCCAACACGGCACGCGCCGTGTCTTCCAGCACACCCACGGCCAACTTGAACACAGCTTGGCCGTCCATCGTCAGCATTGGACTACCCGTGACTTGACCGCCGGACACATGCCCAGGCACACACAAAATACTGGAATATTTGCCATCGGCATGAATATCGGTGGCCAAAATGCCCGGCACATCAGAGGCTTCAAGCACCACAGCGCCCGCACCATCACCAAACAAGACGCAGGTGGTGCGGTCAGAAAAATCAAGAATGCGCGAAAACACTTCGGCTCCAATCACCAACGCTTTGGTCGCGGTGCCGGTCTTGATCAGTGAGTCAGCAAGCGTCAGTGCATATATAAAACCGCTGCAAACGGCCTGCACATCAAAGGCCGCGGCACCAATATTCCCTAGCTTGCTTTGCAAAATACAGGCCGCTGACGGGAACACCATATCTGGCGTTGACGTTGCAACGATGATGAGGTCAATTTCGCTGGCGGTGAGACCGGCGGCGTCAAGGGCACTCTGACAGGCGTGCAAGGCGAGGTCGCTGACACCCACATCAGGCCCCGCAAAATGACGCGCCCGGATACCGGTACGTTCAACAATCCATTCATCCGACGTTTCAACACCTTTGGCAGCGAGTTCGGTGGTCAGATCGGCATTGGTCAGACGGCGCGGCGGCAGATAACTGCCCGTGCCCGTGATGCGGGAAAAACGGCTCATTCAAGACTCACTCAAGAGACGAAAGATCGTCAGTGGACAGGATTCTGCAGCGAAGGTGAAAACATGCCAACCACGACGTCTGACGAACAGCCATCGATCGACGCCACCGCTACTGGATGAACCAACAACGGTGCGGCATGGGCGATACGCTCTTTCACTTTCCCCAACAGGTTATTACGGGCTGAATCATAAGCTCGATTTAGCGCCCGCTCGAATGCGAAAGCATCCGCAGAGCCATGGCTTTTAAACACCAACCCGCGCAGACCGAGCAAAGCAGCACCGTTGTAGCGACGATGATCAACACGTCTTTTAAATGCAGATAACACCGGATAAGCGACTAATGCCGCCATTTTCGTGAAAATATTCCGAGAAAATTCAGCCTTGATAAAGCCACCAATCATGCCCGCCAAACCCTCGCTAGCCTTCAAAGCCACGTTACCCACAAAACCATCGCAAACGACGATATCGGTCGTACCCTTGAAAATATCATTGCCTTCAACGTTGCCAAAAAAGTTCAGATCCCCCGATTTCGATGCAGATCGCAGCAGCTCACCCGCTTTTTTGATCACTTCACTGCCCTTGATGGCTTCTTCGCCAATGTTGAGCAAACCAACACTGGGCGCCGACACACCAGACACGGCCGACACCAAAGCCGAGCCCATCACTGCAAACTGCAACAAATGGTGCTCGCTGCAGTCAACGTTGGCCCCCAAGTCAAGCACAGTGGTGGCCCCGCCGGCGGCATTCGGAAGTTGGGTAGCGATGGCCGGACGATCAATGCCGTCCAGCGTTTTAAGTACGTAGCGTGAAATCGCCATCAAAGCGCCCGTATTGCCGGCCGACACCGCTGCATCAGCAGTTGCGTCTTTTACCTGCTGCACGGTGACTCGCATAGACGAATCTTTTTTGCGCCGCAACGCCACTTCAATGGTGTCATCCATCGTCACGACTTCGGAAGCTGCCACCATATGGCAACGCGAGTGAGCTTGCAAGGCTGCAAACTCAGGTTGCAGTGACAAAACAGTTTCCAGCCCAACGAGCAAAATGACCGAGTCAGAATGGCCATCAAGAAAAGCCAGACTGGCCGGTACAGTCACCGAGGGACCAAAATCTCCACCCATGGCATCAACAGCGATCCTGATCATGATGAGACCGGTGCAATCAATAAAGGGGGGTGCAGCAAAACAAAAGCCCGCAGTATAAGTGCGGGCCCGTTTTTTGAAGCGTGAATTACGCTTCTGACTTTGTTTTCAGAACCTTGCGGCCACGGTAAAAGCCGGTTGGGCTGATATGGTGACGCAGGTGAATTTCGCCCGTAGTTGGCTCCACGGCAATACCTGGAACATTCAAGGCATTGTGCGAGCGGTGCATACCGCGCTTGGAAGGTGATTTTTTGTTCTGTTGGACGGCCATAATCCGCTCCTGAGGGGGTGTAGGGTTGGTAATTACGCACTACAGCAAACCATCCTTGGGTGACCGACCTTTTTCAGGGACCAGTCAGGCGGTGCATCAGTACGCGAAGCCTTAGATTATAGCGCGTGGAATCAAGTGCTCAGCTTTTCTTCAATTGTCCGAGCACAGCGAACGGATTCGGCTTGGCTTCAGCCGCATCCACGGCAGGGTCTCCAACCCTGAACAATGGCGTCACCGGGCAGGTCTCGTGCATTGGCACCAGAGGCAAAGCCATCAACAACTCGTCTTCCAGTAAGGCCATCAAATCAAACTGCGGCGTCATCACCAGCAAGTCCTCTTCGGCCTCGTCGTCCTCAGCCATCGCGATATCTTCGCTCTCGACAAAGCGGTACCACTGATCAACTTCTAACGGTGTCGCCACAGTCGTCATACAGCGTTGGCACGTCAGGGGCACGCTGGCCTCGGCTGTCAAGTGGAGCCAGACTTGATCTTCCGCACCGGCTTGCGGGCGCAATTCACCAGTCACCTGCCAATGAACGGCATCGCTAGGGCTCAAGTCCTTGGTTTCGTTGGCAAGGCGTTGAAGGACTTTCAACAAAGTGGTCTCGGACCACGGCTGGCCGTCATGGGCGAGTTCTTGGAGGTTCAGCCGTTGGGCCTGGAAATTTCTGGACATGTGGGTCAGTGTAAGAGAATCAGGGGATGACTTTCCCCTCCACTGATGCCGTCACGGCCTTTACCACAGCGCAGCGAGCCCTCGTTTTAGGCTCCACCTCTCGCTACCGCCAAGAACTTCTACAACGCCTACGCATCCCTTTCAGTGTTGCCGCGCCCGATGTCGACGAGACACCCTTGGCCGGCGAAGCCCCGGCGGCACTGGCGATGCGCCTAGCTTTAGCCAAAGCCCGCGCGGTGGCTCACGCCTTTCCACAAGCAGTGGTGATCGGCTCCGACCAAGTGGCCGACCTAGACGGCGTGCCGCTAGGCAAGCCCGGCACGCACGGACGCGCCGTCGCTCAACTGCGTCAGATGCGGGGCCGCACCGTGATTTTCCAAACCGCCGTCGCCGTGGTGTGCATGGCCAGCGGCTTTGAGCAAGCGGCTTTGGCCGCCGTGAAAGTCCGCTTTCGCCAACTCAGTGACGAGGCCATTGAAAACTATTTACAAGCCGAGCAACCCTACGATTGCGCCGGCAGCGCCAAAAGCGAAGGGCTGGGCATCGCGCTGCTGGATGCCATTGACAGTGATGACCCGACCGCGCTGATCGGCCTGCCCCTGATCCGCACCTGCCACCTGATTGAAGCCGCCGGCATTCGGCTACTCGAACTGAAAGTCAACGCATGAACGACACTACAAAAACACACGACAACAAGGGCAAGCTCTATCTGGTACCCGCACCGCTAGACTTCGGCTGCGACGACGCGGCACCCTTGCAGCAAGTCATGCCGCAAGGCACGATGGAGGTCGCCGCAAAACTCGGTTTCTGGGTCTCCGAAAACGCCCGCAGCACCCGCGCTTATTTGAAGCGTGTGAATGAACTGCACCCGCTGAGTCAACCCATCCAGGCGCTACAAATTCAGGAACTGCCTCGCGAAGTTCATAAAAAAGGCGACCATGGTGGCAACTTTGATGCGCGCCCTTTGCTGCAAGCAGCACTGCAAGGCCACGACATGGGCTTGGTCAGCGAAGCGGGCATGCCCGCGATTGCAGATCCCGGCTCATCGGTGGTGCGTGCCGCGCATGACCTAGGCCTGCAAGTGGTGCCTTTAGCGGGCCCCATGTCACTCGTGATGGCGCTGGCCGCCAGCGGGCTGAATGGTCAGAACTTTGCGTTCGTCGGCTATCTGCCGCAAGACGCTGGTGAGCGTTCACAACGCATCCGTGAGCTCGAGTCCATCGCACTGAAGTGCGGACAAACTCAAATGTTCATTGAGACGCCTTACCGCAACACGGTGTTGCTGAGCGCGCTACTGCAAACTTTAAACGGCAACACCCGGCTGGCGCTAAGCTGCGGCCTGACGCTTGACGCAGCTTGGTCGCGCAGCGCTCAGGTCAGTGTATGGAAAAGCAAGCGTGATGAAAAATCGGGCGCACCACTGGCTTTGCCTACGGTGTTTTGCATCGGACGATAAAAAGAGGCAGTTGTCTGCCACAGAGCTTTTTAGCGAATGGCCGGCACGCTACGCAAGGTCGCCTTCATAGCACCCTCGCCCAACGCGGCACCGAAGCGCTTGGCCAGACGCTCGGCAACGTTTTCGCGACGAGTGTAGTCAATGATGTCTTCTGTCTTGACTACCTCGCGGGCGACAAATTCGAGCGAGCCAAACTGGTCTGCCAAGCCTAAATCAACCGCCTGCTGACCGCTCCAAAAAAGACCGCTGAACATCTCTGGGATTTCCTTCAAACGATCACCACGGCCATTTTTGACCACTGTGATGAACTGCTGATGGATTTGATTCAGCATGGTCTGCGCATAAGCGCGCTGACGCTCGCTCTGAGCACTGAACGGATCCAGAAAACCCTTGTTTTCACCCGCCGTCAGCAGACGCCGCTCAACACCGAGTTTGTCCATCAGGCCTGTAAAACCGAAGCCGTCCATTAACACGCCGATGCTACCCACAATGCTGGCTTTATCGACATAAATCTTGTCGGCCGCCACCGCGATGTAATAGGCGGCTGAAGCACATGTTTCTTCGACCACTGCATACACCGGCTTCTTGTATTTCGCTTTCAGACGCAGAATTTCGTCGTTCATCATGCCGGCTTGGACCGGGCTACCGCCGGGCGAATTAATCAACAACACCACCGCTTTGGAGCCCTCGTCTTCGAAGGCCGCTTGCAGTGCGGCATTGACAAATTCAGCACTCGCATCAGCGCCGTCGGCGATCTCACCCTTGATCTCTACCACCGCTGTGTGTGGCGTGCTCACGCTGGTGGGCGAAGAGCCGCGATGCAGCACCAACCAGACCAACACAATTAAGAAGAGCAGCCAAGACAGACGCACAAAAGTCTTCCATCGGCGCGTTGCTTTTTGCTCATTCAGCGCGGCGAAGGCCAGTTTTTCAAGGGTTGCACGCTCCCAACCAGCCTCTTGAGCGGCAACAGCAGCAAGTGTGACAGGTTCATTTTGAATGGGTTGATGGCTGTTTTCGTTCATAGTGATCTAGTTTAAAACGCGATAGGTTTGAGGTTGTAAGCGGTGTGCCAAAAGACCACGCCGTTGTCTTCAGAAAGAATTATTTTTACAAGGCCGCCACGGCAAGGACCACCAACGCATTCGCCCGTTCCGGGGTGGTAAGCAGCACCGTGACTGGCGCACAACAACCATTGGCCGCTGCCGTCAAAAATTTGATCAGGCTGCCAGTCCAGCTCCATAGCCACATGACTGCATCGATTCAGATAGGCCTGCGGCTGACCCTCAAACCGCACGGCAAACGCACGACAAGTCTGGCCGGCGTACACCACATCAAATGGCATGGCCAAACCACCGCCAACCAATTCCGTAGCGTTGCACAAGGGTTGGGCGGGATCAACTTCTAGCACGTCAGGCATGGGCGCTGAGCCAAGTTTTTAGCTCGCTCACAGAATGCAGCACCGCGCGCGGCTGAAGCGCCTCGAAGGCGTCTGGTTCATGCGCGCCATAACTGACACCGACGCTGGCGCAACCTGCATTCAGAGCCATCTGTAAATCATGCGTGGTGTCGCCAATCATCAAGGTGCGTTCAGGCGGCACATCAAACTCGCGCATCAGCTCATGCAACATGCGCGGATGCGGCTTGCCAGCAGTCTCATCGGCCGTGCGCGAGCCGTCAAAACGCCCTTTGAGCTCGACCGCCTGCAGAGCCTCATCAAGGCCTCGCCGGGACTTGCCAGTGGCCACCGCCAAGATATGGCCACGCTCTTTGAGTTCAGCCAACAAGGTCAAGGCGCCATCAAACAAACTGATGTCGTGTTGCCGCTGCATATAGTGGTGCTTGTAGCGTTGGTTGAGCTCGGGGTAGCGTGACTCAGGCACGTCAGGCGCGGCATAGGCCAACGCCTCCATCAGACCCAGCCCGATCACATAAGCAGCAGCTTGGTCGCTGGGCTTGACACCACCCACATCGACGACGGCGGCTTGAATGCTGCGGACAATGAACTGGGTCGAATCGTACAGTGTGCCGTCCCAATCGAACGCAATCAAATCAAAATTCAGGGGGCGGGACATGGGCAACCAAAGCATTAAGTTCGGGGGGGAGTTCGGCTAACAGCGTGATGCGCTTACCGTTTGAGGGATGTGTAAACTTCAAAGTCCAAGCATGCAAAAACATGCGTTTGAGCGCTTGTCCCGCCGGCAGCTTTTGCAGACCTCTGTTCAACTCGAAATTACCGTATTTGTCGTCGCCGGCTATCGGATAACCTTCGGTCGCCAGATGCACACGAATCTGGTGCGTGCGCCCGGTTTTGATGGTGACCTCGAGCAAACTGAAATCACTCAAGGGCTGGTCTTTTGATGCAGGCAACGTAGCCCGTACCTTGACCAAGGTGACGGCACGCATGGCGTCAGGATGCTCTTTGTCGACCACCCTGACGCGGCGCTCTCCGTCTGGCAGCAGGTATTTCTGGAGCGGCTTGTCGAGGACTTTCAATTTTGGCGGCCAGTTGCCTGCGACCATCGCCAGATACACCTTGTCGGTTTCGCGTTCACGGAACTGCTCTTGCAAAATTTTCAGCGCCATTCGTTTTTTGGCAATCAACAGCACGCCACTGGTTTCCCGGTCAAGCCTGTGCACCAACTCTAGAAAATCGTGTCCCGGTCGGGCCATGCGCATTTGCTCAATCACGCCAAAGGCCACACCACTGCCGCCGTGTACCGCCACGCCGGCAGGTTTGTCGATGGCCAGCACATGCTCGTCTTCAAACAAAATCGGAAAGTCACGCGACGGCGCCAAACCACCCACGCTGGACGTCGCACCATGACGGGCGATTTCGGTCGCCATTGCCAACGCTTTTTGGCCGGCACGTTCTGATGTGCGCACCGGCGGCAGTCGCACCACATCGCCCGCTGCGACCCGCGTATCAGCCTGCACGCGGCCTTTGTTGATGCGCACTTCGCCGCTGCGAATGATCCGATAAACGTGCGTTTTGGGCACGCCCTTGAGCTGGCGAATCAAAAAGTTATCAAGCCTCTGACCAGCGTAATCTTCCGTCACCGTGACCATCGTGGCTTGCGGCAAGGCCGCCGACTCGACTGGTTCGGCTGGCTCATACGGCTCGGCAACCACCGGTTGAGGCAAGAAAACTCTCCTCGGCGCGGCCGCCGAATGTAGCTGCGCCGGCGACATGCGTGGCCCGCCAGACCGTGCTTTGGCTGACGAACCTAAGGGATTGCCGGTACCGCGTGGGGCGTTTTTCGATCGTTTGGCCGGAGGATTTCCTGACCCTATAATGTGTTTCACTAGCGATGCGCTGTAAGTAGTTGATTTGTCTGGCAGTTTAGTCCACCACAAGTCCACGCTTGCCGCAGTGCCGCGCTGGAAGGTCGATGCCAATGACTGTTTTGCCCGAAAAGCCAAGGTGCAATGCACCCCGTTAAGGAAAAACTCAGTGTGAATGTCGACGTTTTGCGAACACAACAACGGAATATTAGATGCACAGCCCCACGGGCTGTGCACGGATCCTGATGAGATCAAGCCTTTTTATGGTTAGCCTCCTGATGACAGTTCTGGTTGGACTGGTTTTTTCATGCCTGCGGCGCCTCATGGCCCCGCTTTGGGGCATGAACTCACCTGCAGCCCCTGCCTCACGGACACGCTCTGCTATTTCATTTATAGCAAATAACCGGTTGGCCCCAGCTCATCCCATCCACGCGCCCACGCCCAGACTTCTCGCTTGACGGCTCTTTTTTGAGCAGTCCGGCCGAGCACGTCAAAAGCTCTCCGGCAATTCCCCACGTTCGCATCACGTTGGCTTCAGGCATCGTTAGCCCAATTTGGGCAGTTGAATGCTCGAGAAAATTCTCGAGGCAAGAACGATAAGGAATTCCGATGAAACGGATGCTGATTAATGCTACCCAAGCCGAAGAACGCCGGTTGGCCATTGTTGATGGACAAAAACTCCTCGACTACGAAATTGAAATCGAAGGCCGCGAACAGCGCAAAGGCAACATTTACAAAGCCGTCGTCACGCGCGTCGAGCCTTCACTAGAAGCCTGCTTTGTTGACTACGGTGAAGACCGTCACGGTTTTCTGCCGTTCAAAGAAATCTCGCGCAATTACTTTGCAGCCGGCGTTCCGGTCAATCAGGCTCGTATCAATGATGTGATCCGCGAAGGTCAGGAACTGATGGTCCAGGTCGAAAAAGAAGAACGCGGCAACAAGGGCGCAGCCCTCACAACTTTCGTCAGTCTGGCGGGCCGTTACGTCGTGTTGATGCCCAACAATCCACGCGGCGGCGGTGTCAGTCGCCGTATCGAGGGCGACGACAGGGCCGAGCTCAAAGAAGCCATGGACCAGCTGGAATACCCGGCCGGCTCCAGCATCATTGCGCGCACTGCCGGCATTGGCCGCAGTGCCCCTGAACTGCAATGGGATCTGAACTACCTGATCAAGCTCTGGACCGCCATCGAAGGCGCTGGCAAGCAGGGCAAAGGCGCTTTCCTTATTTATCAGGAATCGAGCCTGGTGATTCGCGCCATTCGTGACTACTTCAACAGCGACATCGGCGATATTCTTTTCGACACCGACGACGTCTACGAACAAGCCCGTCAGTTCATGGCGCATGTCATGCCTGAACACGAGCACCGCGTCAAACGCTACCGCGATGACGCGCCGCTGTTCTCGCGTTTCCAGATCGAGCACCAGATCGAATCGGCCTACGCACGCACCGTGCAACTGCCGTCCGGCGGTGCCATCGTGATAGACCACACAGAAGCGTTGGTGTCAGTCGACGTCAACTCGGCCCGCGCCATCAAGGGCGGCGACATTGAAGAAACCGCCACCCGCACCAACCTCGAAGCAGCTGACGAAGTGGCCCGCCAAATGCGCTTGCGCGACTTGGGCGGCCTGATCGTCATCGACTTCATTGACATGGAAGAAAGCCGCAATCGCCGCGACGTCGAAAACCGCCTGCGCGACGCGCTGCGTCAAGACCGCGCCCGCGTGCAGTTCGGCACCATCAGCAAATTCGG
>CANFWV010000079.1 GCA_947450695.1 Comamonadaceae bacterium | reverse complement strand
GTGTTGCAAGACGCGTGGCTGCGTGGGCAAAACGTCTCGCTGCACGGTTGGGTCTACGGAATTCATGATGGACTGCTGCAGGACATGCATGTCACTGTCGCGGGTAACAACGTGTTGGAACCCATGTACCGCGCTGCCATAGACCGCGTGGCCAAGGCAACACGATAAATTTCAATCTATTGAAGGAAAAAATGTCTGATGCAATCGTGATCCTCGGAGCTGCCCGCACGCCTATGGGCGGCTTTCAGGGCGACTTTTCCTCTCTGGCTGCGCACGACCTTGGCGGTGCTGCGATCAAGGCGGCGATTGAGCGCGCCGGTATTTCACCGGCTCTTATTGACGAAGTGCTGTTCGGCAATTGCCTGATGGCCGGGCAGGGCCAAGCGCCTGCGCGGCAAGCCGGTTTCAAGGGCGGCTTGCCGGCCAGTACGGGCGCAGTGACGCTGTCTAAGATGTGCGGTTCGGGCATGGAGGCGACGCTGCTCGCCAACGACCAGTTGATCGCCGGCAGCCGTGACGTAATGGTCTCGGGCGGTATGGAAAGCATGACCAATGCACCGCATCTGTTGCTGAAGGGCCGTAGCGGCATCCGCATCGGACACGACCGTATCTATGACCACATGATGCTCGACGGCCTCGAAGACGCCTACGAACCCGGTCGCGCCATGGGCACCTTTGGCGAGCAGTGCGCCGACAAATACCAGTTCACGCGGGAGGCACAAGACGCCTTCGCGACAGCCAGCGTGCAGCGCGCCATGGCGGCGATTGAGTCCGGCGCTTTCCAAGCCGAAATCACGCCCGTCACGGTGAAGGGCCGCGCCGGAGACACCGTCATTGCCATCGACGAAGGCCCCGGCAAGGTCAAGTTAGAAAAGATGTCGTCACTGCGCCCGGCGTTCAAAAAAGACGGCACCATCACGGCGGCGTCCAGCTCGTCCATCAATGATGGCGCGGCCGCGTTGGTGCTGACGCGCGCCTCCACCGCCAAGACCTTGGGTGCGACGCCGATCGCCCGCATCGTCGGTCACGCTACGTTTGCCCAAGCGCCTGAATGGTTCACCACCGCGCCGGTTGGCGCTGTGCAAAAGCTGCTCAAAAAAATCGGCTGGCAGGTGGGTGATGTCGACCTGTGGGAAATCAACGAGGCCTTCGCGGTGGTGCCGATGGCCGCCATGAAAGAGCTCGACATCAGCCACGACATCGTCAACGTCAATGGCGGTGCGTGTGCCTTGGGTCACCCGATCGGTGCCAGCGGTGCCCGCATCATCGTCACCCTGCTGTATGCCCTGAAAGCACGCGGCCTCAAAAAAGGCGTGGCGACGTTGTGCATTGGCGGAGGTGAAGGAACGGCACTCGCTATCGAATTGCTTTAACCAGATAAACCCGATTACTCGGATTAACCAGGAAAAGTCATGGCCATCACCAAAGGATTCCGCGCGCTCGTCGACGAGGCCATGGCCGAAGTCACCACCTACAGCGTGGCCCAAATTCGCGAACGCTTGGGCGACCCGACACTGCAGATCGTTGATATCCGTGACCCACGTGAACTTGAACGCGGTGGCACGCTGCCGGGCGCACTGCTCGCGCCGCGCGGCATGCTCGAGTTTTGGGTAGACCCGGACTCGCCGTATTTCAAACCGGTGTTTGGCGACGAGTCGCGCGAGTTCGTGTTGTTTTGCGGTGCCGGCTGGCGTAGCGCGCTGGCTGCCAAGGCCCTGCAGGACATGGGCATGACCAACGTCGCGCACATCGACGGCGGCTTTGCCGACTGGACAGAGCAAGGTGCGCCAGTGCAGACGCTCGAAGCGCACAAAGTCGCCAGTCGGCCACCGGCCAAGGCTTGATGATTCGTGCTCGCTGCTGATCCTTGCCCCTGCGGCCGCGAAACCAACCAAGGAACCGGTCCCCGCCGACCTCTGACCTTGGCCACTTGCTGCGGCCGCTATCTGGATCATTGGCTTGAATCACCCGCGCCCGACGCCGAGGCGTTGATGCGTTCCCGCTACAGCGCCTTTGTCTTACAACAGGCCGACTACTTGCGTGCCACATGGCATGCCAGCAAGCGGCCCGACGCGTTGGATTTCGAACCTGATGCGCGTTGGCTGGGGCTGGAAGTTCGGCGCCATCAAGTTACCGGCCCTGACACGGCGGAGGTCGAGTTTGTGGCGCGCTACCGGTCGGGCGGCAAGGCCACGCGTTTGCATGAAAAAAGCCGCTTTGCGCGCGAAAACGGGCGTTGGTTTTATGTTGACGGGGATTCGACATAACGCGGCTGCGCGATTGAGTCGATTCCTCTGCATTCCTTTTATAGCCTCTGCCCCTTATCATCTGCGGATGAATTTTCAAGCTGTTTTATTTGATTGCGATGGCGTGTTGGTTGATAGCGAGTCCATCACCAACGGCGTGCTGCGCGACATGCTGGAAGAGTCCGGCTGGACGCTGACACCTGCTGAATGCATGCGTATTTTTATTGGTAAGGCCGTCAAAGACGAGCGCGTTTTGATCGAAACACGCACGGGTCAGCCCATGACTGAAGACTGGATGCTGCGCTTTCGGGATCGGCGCAACCTTGGCTTGGTGGCGGGTCTGCAAGCGATTCCCAACGCGGTGGACGCCGTGGCCAAAATCCACGCGCAGTACGGCGGTTTGATTGCCTGTGCCTCTGGTGCTGACCGTTTCAAGGTCGAACTGCAGTTGGACAAGTGCGGCCTGATGCCCTACTTCAAGGACTTCATCTTCAGCGGCCACGAGATGCCGCGTTCCAAACCAGCCCCTGATGTTTATTTAGCTGCGGCGGCAGCCTTGGGTGTCGACCCGAAACGCTGTGCCGTGGTGGAAGACACGGTCACTGGCGTGGTGGCCGGTGTGGCGGCGGGCGCCACAGTGTTTGGCTACAGTCCGGTTGAGGCGGGGCATGACGCGCCGAACGCCTTGCGCGCCGCGGGTGCAAGCGTCATCTTCACGGACATGTGGGCGCTCGCCGACCTCGTGTAGGGCTTGATTGAGAGCGCGGCCCCCTACAATGCCGACACCTTGAAAAGGTCAAAGGCCGCGAGAGACAACTTCTCCTTGCTTCAAGGTAAGTCCTAATTGCGGAGCTGCTGTTGCGCCTCTAATCTCCTCGCTCTACCTATGTCACTGATCTCCGAAATAACCACGCCGCCCGGCCCAGTGCCCAACCCTGCCGAACAGGATGAGGTCACAGTCATCCCCCTGAAGATTGAAGACTGGCTGACCGTCATCGTCATGGGCTTGCTAGCGCTCATCACTTTTGCGAATGTGTTGGTGCGCTACTTCACCAGCCAGTCGTTCGCCTGGACTGAGGAGTTCTCGGTGTTTCTGATGATCGCGCTGGCGCTGGTGGCTGGTTCAGCCTCGGTGGCACGCAACCGACAGATCCGCATCGAGTACTTTGCCGACAACGGCTCGCTGGCCCGTCAGCGTGCACTGGCCCGATTTGGCGCCATCATGGTGTTTTTGTTGTTCGTGCTGATCGCCGTGCTCAGCACGCGCATGGTTTACGACGACATCACGTATGGCGAGACCTCGCCGGGTATTGGCGTGCCGCAGTGGTGGTACACGATCTGGCTGCCGATCATGTCTGTCGCCATTGCCGGCCGTGCGCTTGGTCTGTTCATTCGACGTGGGCGGCGCGCATGATTCCAACTTTATTGTTTGTCGCCTTCATCGTCATGCTCTTGATGGGCGTGCCGATCGGCGCGGCCTTGGGGTTGGCGGGTGCCGCTTGCATCGCGCTGGCGAATACGGATGCGCAGTGGTTCGGCCTGTTGGCCGTGCCGCAAAACTTCTATGCGGGGCTGGGCAAATACCCGCTGCTGGCAATTCCCATGTTTGTCTTGGTCGGCTCGATCTTCGACCGCTCGGGCGTGGCCTTGCGGCTTGTGAATCTGGCGGTGGCCATCGTCGGGCGAGGGCCCGGCATGTTGCCCTTGGTCGCTATTGCGGTCGCCATGTTTCTGGGCGGTATTTCTGGCTCGGGTCCGGCCAACGCCGCCGCCGTGGGTGGGGTGATGATTTTGGCCATGAGCCGGGCCGGTTATCCGCCAGCTTTCTCTGCCAGCGTGGTGGGCGCCGCTGCGGCCACCGACATTCTGATCCCGCCGTCGATTGCCTTCATCGTTTATTCCGTGCTGGTGCCCGGCGCTTCGGTGCCAGCGCTGTTTGCCGCCGGCATGATTCCCGGTGTGATGGCTGGTTTGGCGCTGATGATCCCGACCGTCTGGCTGGCACGCAAACACAAGATGGGCGCGCTCGAAGCCTCGCTGCCGCGCCCTGAGTTTTGGAAAAGCCTGCGCGAGGCGGTCTGGGGTTTGGCCGCGCCGGTGCTGATTTTGGGCGGCATGCGCGCCGGCTGGTTCACACCGACCGAAGCCGCCGTGGTCGCGGTGTTCTACGGACTCTTCGTTGGCATGGCGATTTACAACACCATCAAGGTCCGCGATTTGTTCATCATCCTGCGCGAGTCGGGTGAGTTGTCTGCCGTGATTTTGTTGGTCGTGTCGCTGGCCGGAATCTTCGCTTATTCGCTGTCGACGCTGGGGGTGATCGACCCTGTCGCACGCGCCATCGTGAATTCCGGCTTGGGCGAATACGGTGTGCTGGCGCTGCTGATTTTGATGCTGGTGACGGTGGGTATGTTTCTGGACGGCGTCTCCATCTTCCTGATCTTTGTGCCGCTGTTGCTGCCCATCATGCAGTTCTACAAATGGGACCCGGTTTGGTTTGGGGTCATTCTCACGCTCAAAGTGGCGTTGGGGCAGTTCACGCCGCCGCTGGCCGTTAATTTGATGGTGTCGTGTCGTATCGCCAAAGTGCCGATGGAAGAGACTGTGCGCTGGGTCGGCTGGATGTTGTTCTCGATGTTCATCGTGATGGTGCTTGTGATTGCCTTCCCTGAACTCGCGCTGTGGTTGCCGCGCCGACTGGGTTACTGAGCTACTTTAAATTTCTCGCAAACACCTATTTTTTGGTAATTAGTTGCATCCCGCATTCATATTAAAAAGGAGACTCCCATGAAATTCCGTCGCACTCTGCTGGGCTTGGCCCTGGCTGCTACCGCACTTGGTTTTGGCACTGGCGCCATGGCGCAGGCTGGCTACAAAGCCGAATACAAAATGTCGCTGGTGCTTGGCGTGCCGACACCTTGGGGCATGGCCGGCAAGATCTGGGCGGACATGGTCAAAGAGCGCACCGCCGGCCGCATCAACATCAAGCTGTTTCCGGGTGTGTCACTGATTCAGGGCGACCAGACACGCGAGTTCAGCGCGCTGCGCCAAGGGGTCATCGACATGGCTGTCGGTTCGACCATCAACTGGTCGCCGCAGATCAAGGAACTGAATCTGTTCTCGATGCCTTTCTTGATGCCAGACTACGCCGCTATCGACGCGTTGACGCAGGGCGATGTCGGCAAGAAAATTTTTGCGACAGTCGACAAGGCCGGCGCGCTGCCACTGGCTTGGGGTGAAAACGGTTTTCGCGAGTTGACAAATTCGAAGCGGGCGATCAAATCACCGGCTGATTTGAAGGGCATGAAAATCCGCGTTGTCGGCTCGCCGATTTACTCGGACGTGTTCACAGCTTTGGGCGCCAACCCGACGCAGATGAGCTGGGCCGATGCACAACCAGCGCTGGCCAGCGGCGCTGTCGACGGCCAAGAAAACCCGCTGTTTTTGTTCACCGTGCTGAAGATGCAAAACGTCGGCCAGAAGTTCCTCACGACTTGGGGTTACGTGGCTGACCCGTTGATCTTCGTGGTCAACAAAGAGGTCTGGGCGTCGTGGACACCTGCCGACCAAGCCATCGTGCGGCAAGCCGCCATTGACGCCGGCAAGCAAGAAATCGCGATTGCACGCAAGGGTTTGATCGAGGCGGACAAGCCGGTGTTCAAGGACATCGCCGCGATGGGCGTGACCGTGACGCAACTGACGGCTGAAGAGCGCGCTGCTTTTGTTAAAGCCACTCGCCCGGTCTATGAGAAGTGGACCAACACCGTGGGTGCCGATCTGGTTCGAGCTGCCGAAAAAGCAGTGGCGGCGCGTCAGAAGTAAATCCTTGCGGAGACACCACAGTCTTCACGGCAATGCCGTGCAGTGCTAAGCTCCGATTTCAATTTTTAAACATAGCGAGATACACCATGCCCGGACTTCTACCCAACGTTGACCCTGACGGCCTGCTTGAGTTTTCGGTGGTCTACACCGACCGCTCCCTCAATCACATGTCCAAGAGCTTTCAAGGCGTGATGACGGACATCTCCGGCATTCTCAAAGATGTGTATGGTGCGCACTCTGTGGCGCTGGTGCCCGGCAGCGGTACTTATGGCATGGAAGCCGTGGCGCGTCAGTTTGCCGCCGGCAAACATGTGATGGTTCTGCGCAACGGCTGGTTCAGCTACCGTTGGACGCAGATCTTTGACATGGGCAACATCCCGGCATCGCATAGCGTGATCAAGGCTAGACAGATCAGCCAAGGCGCTCAAGCGCCGTGGGCCCCCGCCCCCATCGCCGAAGTGCAGGCCGCGATTGCCAAAGAAAAACCCGCGTTGGTGTTTGCACCGCACGTTGAAACCTCCTCCGGCATGATCCTGCCCGACAGCTATATGCGTGCCGTGGCGGAGGCCGTTCATGCGGTCGGTGGTTTGTTTGTGCTCGATTGCATCGCCTCCGGCGCCATGTGGGTTGACATGCAAGCCAACGCTGTCGATGTGCTGATTTCGGCGCCACAAAAAGGCTGGAGCAGTTCGCCTTGCTGCGCCATGGTCATGCTCAGCGAGCGCGCCCGCAGCGCTATCGATGGCACCACCAGCTCCAGCTTTGCCTGCGACCTGAAAAAGTGGTTACAGATCATGGAAACCTATGAAAAAGGTGGCCATGCCTACCACGCCACCTTGCCAACTGACGCGCTCACGCGCTTGCGCGCGGTGATGAAAGAGACGCAGGCCTACGGCTTTGCCAAGGTCAAGGCGGAGCAGGAATTATTAGGTCAAAAAGTACGCGCCATGTTTGAAAATCGTGGTCTTCCCAGCGTGGCAGCCGAAGGTTTCAAGGCGCCAGGCGTGGTGGTCAGTTACACGACAGATGCCGACATCCAGTCGGGTAAAAAGTTTTTGGATCAAGGATTGCAGACCGCCGCTGGTGTGCCGCTGCAATGCGACGAAGGCGCTGACTTCAAGACTTTTCGGGTTGGTTTGTTCGGTCTGGAAAAGTGGCATCAGGTCGACCGTACAGTGGCGAATTTGGCTGACGCGCTGGACCGCATTGGCTTGGTCGAGCGTGTGGCTGAAGCGGTCGCCGGCTGACCATTCAGCCGCACCGAGTTGCCGTTCACCCTAACGAAGAGAGATGTCGATGAAATGTGCGTTGGTCGGTTCCCGTTTTTTCGCCGCCTCTGTCTTTGAGGCTCTGCGCCACGAAGAAGGCATCGAGTTCACCAGCATCGTGGCGCCGGCGGCCGATGATCGGCTGGCGCTGGCCGCGCGTGCTGCCGGCATTGCAGTGCATGTGCTGGAGAACCCAAAGATCGTGCCGGGCGAGGCGATTGCCGAGGGCACCGACCTCATCATCGCCGCGCACACGCACGCTCGGGTGAGCGACGCAGCGCTGTCGCGTTCGCGTTTGGGCGGCATCGGTTACCACCCTTCGCTGCTGCCAAGGCACCGCGGTATCGCGGCGGTCGAATGGACGATTCTCGAAGGTGACGTTATTGCTGGCGGCTCGGTCTATCACCTGGCTGACGGTTGGGATGCCGGTGCCATCGCCGCGCAAGATTGGTGCTTTGTCAACAAAGGCGAGACCGCGCGCGAACTGTGGGAGCGTGCGCTGGCGCCGATGGGCATTGCCTTATTAAGCAAGGTGGTTCAAATTGCCCGCGTGCAAGGCAGTGTTCCGGCTAACCTACAAGATCAACGTTTTGCCACCCGTGCGCCGATGATCCGCAAGGCGGTGGTGTTGACGGAGGAGTCTTCGCCGACCACCACCTCACTGGTCGTCTCCCTTGTCGGTGCCGACCGCCAAGGCATCGTCAGTTCTGTGGCTGAGCGGGCCCAGCGCTTTGGGGCCAACTGGGCCGCGAGCCGCATGACACGTTTGGCTGGTGAGTTTGCCGGCATGGTTCACCTAGAAGTACCACGCGAAAAAGCAGATGCTTTGGCGACTGCCTTGCGCGATCTGGCGTCCAGCGGCTTGCAAGTCGTGGTGGCGAGAAGTGACGGTGCCAACTTGCCTAGCTCCCTGCGAGTGGTTGAACTTGAGTTGGTGGGCGAAGACCGCCTTGGCATCGTCAGCAACCTGACAAAGTTGTTGGCCGGGCGCGGCATCAGCATCGAGAGCATTCACACTGACATCGTTCGCAGTGGCGTGTCGGGCAAGCAGACCTTCAAGATTGAAGCGCACCTGCTGGTGCCAGCGGCATTATCAGTTGAAGCGTTGCAGCAAGAAGTCGGCACACTCGCCAGCGAGATGATGCTCGACATCGCTTTGGGCGAACGGCAGAACACCAGCCTTTGAGTTGTGCGTCGAGGGACGCCCACTCATGTCTTGGTGGGGTTCTGCGGGAAGTCAGGATCGTTCAGTTCCGTCGCAACATTGGCCGGCAGCCCTAGCTCGAAGGTGTTGAGTGTCAGCGCGACGAAGCAGTAGTAACCTAGAACGCCAACAAGCTCCACCATGCCACGCTCGCCAAGCTGCGCGATACCGCGGGCATAGAGTGTGTCAGGGACCCGACCGGTTGCGAGCAGTGTGGACGCGACGTCGTAGACCACCTGCTGGCGATCATCGCTGAGTGTCGGGACGCGGCGTGCCGCAATCGCAGCAATCGCCTCCGGATCTAGGCCCGCTTTCAGTCCTATCGCTTTGTGCGCAGACCATTCGTGGTGTGAAGTCCAATGGCGTCCGCAGACGAGGATGGCGAGCTCGCTCAGTTGCGGCTCCAAGGTGGTCTCGAAGCGCAGCAGTTCACCTAGTTTTTGGCCTCGGCGCGCGAGCTCTGGGCTGCGCAGCCAAGCGATCATGGGCGCCGGCACCTTTCCGCGAATGCCCGCGACGGTTTCGGTGCAGACGGCCAGTTGTTCCTGTGTCATGGCCGTCTCCGGCAGCATCTCTAGACGTGGCATCAAAGGGGTCCTTTTTGTATGTGGTTCAAGCGCCTGGTCGCGCGGCGGTCATCCCACCATCCACGACCAACTGCGTAGCCGTAATATAACGAGCTTCGCATACTGGCAATCGGCACGCTGTCGCGCATCACGCTTGAGCGGTAAGGTGCTTTGCGCTGGCTGGTAAGTTCCATGTGAGCCGATCCACCCCCCGATCACTCTAAGCGGGGTCAAGCCACTCAATACAAGCCGCGCCGAAAATCGGTGGGTGTGCAGCCGGCCCAGCTTCGAAACGCCCGGATAAAACTCTTCTCGTTGCGAAAGCCGGAGGCCGCCGCCACTTGCTTGACCGGCTGCGTTGTGCGCAGCAACAAGTCCTTGGCCTTCTGGCTACGCACCTCGTCCTTGAGTTGCTGCAGCGATGCACCTTCCTCTTGAAGTTGCCGATGCAAAGAGCGCGGCGACATGTTGAGCGCCGCCGCCAAGGTGTCGGCGTTGTGGCTCAATATTTCTGATTTGGTCAGCACTTGGCGCACCTGCTGCGCCAGCAAACGGTCGCGACGGTAGGGCCGCACAGTCAGCGGCAAAGCACGTTGCAACATCTGCTGCAGCGCTTTTTCGTCGCGTCGCAAGGGCAGGGCCAGATAACGCGAGTCAAACCGCAGTTCAGCCTGTGCTGCATCAAAGCGTATCGGGCCGGGAAACATCAGCGCATAGGCTGCGCCGTGCGGTGGCTCTCCAAACGGGAAGTGCGCGCTTTGCAGCGGAATGCGAGAGTCGATGTACCAGCAGGCCAAGCCGTGGATGTTGCGCAGCACATGCACCAAGCAAAACTCGCGGGCGCCTTGTCCGTGCCTGGCCAGATCACCGCGCTCCTCCAGCACGATGGCGGTGCTATCGCCAGTCGTGACGAGCTTGAGCTGAATGTCGTCGGTTAACAAGGCATGGTGGCGGCACCAGCGCTTGAGCGCCATGCCCAGGTCAGGCGCGCCAAGTGACGCACGGGCCAGCATGCCGTAGCTGCCCCAAGGCAGTCGCCGACTGAAGGCGCCCATGGCCTCGTCGTCAAGCTCTTGCATGGCTGTGCCAGACAACACCTCCATTTGACGCGTTGTGATGTTGGCATCTGTTTTTTTTAATTGGGCTGGCGTGATCTGTGCCAGCTTGAGCGCATTCGCTGGGCTGATTCCAGTACGCTGGTAGACCGCTTCAATTTCCCTGGCGTAAGTCATGGGCGTGGCCTTAATCGGCGTCTGAGGGCGAGATACCGCCGCGGATAGCGTGGAGAGTGGCGTGCGGACAAGCATGACCCGAGTTTGCGTGAGTCTGGCAGGATTTGCAACCTTTGTGGCAGCGGAGTCGAAGCTTTTGAGCCTAAGCTGTTGCATCGACGTCTGCATCACGCAACGCCCTGCCAAGCCCTGCTAAGAGGAGACACATGCCAGTTCTGGAAACCAAGCTCAACGCCCGCTCCGCTGACTTTCAAGCCAACGCGGCCGCTTTGCGGACGCAAGTGGAAGAACTGCGCACGCAGGTCGCTAACGTCGCTGCTGGCGGCGGTGAAGTGGCTCGCGCCAAACACGTCGCCCGTGGCAAGCTGCCGCCGCGTGAGCGGGTGCAGCTGCTGCTCGACCCGGGGACGCCATTTTTGGAGTTGTCACCGTTGGCGGCATTGGCGATGTACCCGGACCGCGACGGCACTGACAGCGCGCCTTGTGCGGGCGTCATCACCGGCATCGGCCGTGTCAGCGGTATGGATTGCTTGATCATTTGCAATGACGCCACGGTCAAGGGCGGCACTTATTACCCGATGACGGTGAAGAAACATTTGCGGGCACAAGAAATCGCCATGCAAAACAACTTGCCGTGTATTTACCTGGTCGATTCGGGCGGCGCTAACTTGCCGAACCAGGACGATGTGTTTCCAGACCGGGATCACTTCGGTCGTATTTTTTACAACCAGGCCAACATGAGCGCGCAGGGTATCGCGCAGATCGCCGTTGTCATGGGCTCGTGCACCGCCGGTGGCGCGTATGTGCCCGCCATGAGTGACGAAACCATCATCGTCAAAAACCAGGGCACGATATTTCTGGGCGGACCGCCATTGGTCAAGGCCGCCATTGGCGAGATCGTCTCGGCCGAAGACCTGGGCGGTGGCGACGTGCACACGCGCCTGTCAGGCGTGGCCGACCACTTGGCGCAAAACGATGCGCACGCCCTGGCGTTAGCCCGGCAAGCCGTGGCCAGCTTGAATCGCAGCAAGCGCGTGGAGCAAACGCTACGAGCGCCTTTGCCGCCCTTGTATGACACGGCTGAACTGTATGGCGTGATCCCACTCGACACCCGCAAACCATATGACGTGCATGAGGTGATTTCGCGCATCGTCGACGGCAGTGAATTGCATGAATTCAAGGCGCGTTTCGGCGCGACGCTGGTCTGCGGCTTTGCGCACATTGAGGGTATGCCGGTCGGCATCATCGCCAACAATGGCGTGTTGTTTTCGGAGTCAGCTCAAAAAGGCGCGCACTTCATTGAGCTCTGCTGCCAGCGAAAAATCCCGCTGGTGTTTTTGCAGAACATCACCGGCTTCATGGTCGGCCGCAAGTACGAAAACGAAGGCATTGCGCGACACGGTGCCAAGATGGTCACTGCGGTGGCCACGGCCAGCGTGCCGAAGTTCACGGTCATCATTGGCGGCAGCTACGGCGCGGGTAATTACGGCATGTGCGGCCGGGCGTTTTCACCCCGTTTTTTGTGGATGTGGCCGAACGCGCGCATC